>DATEKA010000096.1:0-5309 GCA_035277685.1 Candidatus Acidiferrales bacterium | reverse complement strand
GAGGGAGCGCGCAAGAATCGAGTAAGGCGCGGCCCGAGGAGGCGCGGCGATGGGAACGATTTGGCAGGATGTGCGCTACGCAGTCAGGATGCTCGCGAAGGCGCCGGGCTTCACGGCGGTTGCTATCCTGACGCTCGCGCTCGGCATTGGCGCGAACACGGCTATCTTCAGCCTGATTGACGGCATCCTGATGCGCGCCCTGCCGGTGCGCGACGCCCAAAGCCTGGTGGTATTGAGATGGAGCGCCAAAAAGGCGCCGGACATTCACAACAGCAGCAGCCATGGTGACTGTAAGACCGACTTCTCGCGCCAGGGAGAGTCGTCGAGCTGCTCGTTCTCGGAGCCGTTTTTCCATTCGGTTGCGAGGCAAACGAACGCCTTCTCGGGCGTCGCGGCGTTTTCAAGCGCGGGACAGATCGATCTAAGCGGAAACGGCACGGCAAGTGTTATCCGTGGACAGGGCGTTTCGGGCACGTTTTTTTCTACGCTGGGAGTTCGCGCCGCCGCAGGACGATTGATCGCGCCGGGCGATGATTCCGCATCGGCGGCGCCAGTGGCCGTGCTGAACTACGGCTACTGGAAAAGCCAATTTGGCGGGTCGCAGGCGGCGATTGGTAAAACAATCCGCCTGAACAACGTGCCATTCACGATTGCGGGCGTGGCCGATCCGGAATTCGACAGCCTGAGCCCAGGCCGGATTTACGATTTGTGGCTGCCGTTGTCGAGCCTTGCGCTGGTCCATCCTACGCCGCAAGACAAGGCGCGGCCTACGGACGCTTACAACTGGTGGCTGGTGATTGTCGGGCGGCTGAAACCGGGAGTAGCCCGAACGCAGGCGCAGGCCGAAGTCTCCACGCTTTTCCGCAATGAAATGCTGCACGGCGCGAAGCCGCTGTCGAAGCCCGAAGATGATCCGGCCGTTGCCGCGCTGCCGGCAGAGTCGGGCCTGACGGGCGCGAAGACAGACATATCGGCGGAGCTTTACGTTCTGATGATGGCTGTCGGCATCGTGCTGCTGATTGCCTGCGCGAATGTGGCGGGTCTGCTTCTTTCGCGCGCCACCGCCCGGCGGACGGAAATCGCGGTGCGATTAGCGTTGGGGGCCGGCCCGGGAAGGATCGTGCGGCAATTGCTGACGGAGAGTGTGCTGCTCTCGCTGACTGGCGGGGCCCTGGGGATTTTGTTCGCAGGGTGGGGGACGTCGGCAATCATGTCGCTGGTCGAGAGCGGTTCGGACCGGCCTCTCGGGTTCTACCCTGGAATTGACGGCCGCGTGCTGGCGTTCACGTTTGCAATTGCGTTGCTCACGGGAATTGTCTTCGGGCTCGCGCCCGCACTTCGCGGCACGCGCATGGATTTGACGCCGGCTCTGAAGGAGGGCTCTCGCGGATCTGCGGCGGAAGGGATCGGAGGCAAATGGTTCAGCCTGGGGAACGGGCTGGTCGTGGCGCAAGTGGCGCTGGCCGTGGTGGTGCTTGTGGGAGCGGGGCTGCTGGTGCGCACGTTGCAAAATTTGAGAAGCGTCGACCCGGGATTCGACACGCGCAATCTGCTCACGTTCAGCCTGGATCCCACTCTCATCGGATACAAGACCCCGCAAGTTGACGCGTTCTATCGCAACCTGCAAGAACGGCTCGCCGGGCTCCCGGGAGTCGAGTCGGTGAGCTACGCGAACAGCACGCTGCTGAGCGGCGATCTTTGGGCCACTGGTTTTCATCTGCCAGGCACGCCGAAGGATCAGGAATCGCAGGCGGACTATCTCCCAGTGGGAGCGGATTTCTTCGCGACAATGCACATGCGGCTGCTCGAGGGGAGGAATTTCAGTTCGGCCGATTTCGCCGCCGCACAGATAGCTCAAGAAAAACAAGAAGAGCGGATCGCGGCGCAGGAGGCCAAGGAAGCAGGCACAGCCGCGGCGAACAGCCGAAATCCAGCGCCGAAGGCCGGCACTTCCGCGGGGTCCGAAGCGAGCGCGGCCAAC
Source organism: Candidatus Acidiferrales bacterium (assembly GCA_035277685.1). GTDB lineage: Bacteria > Acidobacteriota > Terriglobia > Acidiferrales > UBA7541 > Palsa-295. Next base: position 3,328 of record DATEKA010000096.1, on the reverse strand, counting down.
GAAGCGCCGGTGCCGGTGATCGTAAACAAGACGTTCGTTGAAAAATACTTCCCACACGCGAACCCCCTGGGGCAGCCTTTCGGAGCGCGCGAAGCCAATCCGGAGAAGGGCGACTGGGCGAGTCCGGGTTGGACAATTGTGGGCGTGGCGAGCGACGCGAAGTACGACGACTTGAAAGCGGAAATCGCGCCGACCATGTACGTGCCCTCGAGCGGAGGCAATACGAGTTTCGAAGTGCGCACGGCGGGCAATCCCATGGCGATTATTGCCTCGGTTCGCAGCGCAGTGAGTCAGATGGACAGCAACCTGCCGGTGTTCGACGTTCACACGCAGACGCAGCTGATTGACCGCCTGCTGATTCAGGAGCGCACGATCGGGCAGCTTTCGAGTTCGTTCGGAATTCTGGCCTTGATCCTGGCGTGTATCGGATTGTACGGCTTGCTTTCCTACGAAGTGGCGCGGCGCACTCGCGAAATAGGGATCCGCATGGCGCTGGGGGCGCAGCGGGACCACGTGCTGAAACTTGTGGTCCGGCAAGGTATCGCTCTGGCGATTGTGGGCGCCGCGTGTGGAGCGGCGGCCGCGTTGGGACTCACACGGTATTTGGCGAGCCTGCTCTACGGCGTGAAGCCCATGGACCCGTTGACGTTCGGAGCGGTGTCCGGGTTGCTCTTGCTGGTGGCGCTGGCGGCTTGCTGGATTCCGGCGCGGCGCGCGACGCGCGTTGATCCGATGATCGCCCTGCGTTACGAGTGATCTGGTGACTGGCGGACGGCATATATATTTCCGATCCCTGTTTTTGTTTGTAGCCTCCAGCTGTGCTTCGATTGATGGCTGGCGAACTGGCGAGGAAGGCGTTCCCTGCGAAAGTAAAGAACACATATCCATTCTTTTTTTTGCAGCCCCCAGCGCAGTGCAGCGATTACGCAGAAAGGAGGCCGAGCCATGCCAGTTCGCAGGCCGGTCCTCGAAGCGCCGCGGGAGGCTACAAAAGAAAGAAGAGACTACCATGTTAGTCCTACTCGCTCACGTCGTTCACGTCTTGTAGGGCACCCATCACCACTCACCTCTTGCGGTCACGCGGAACAAAACGTGCCACGCATGCGTAGAGAGAAAGCAGGAGGAACGGCGCGATGGAAACGTTCTGGCAGGATTTTCGATATGGTCTGCGGATGCTGGCCAAGGCGCCGGGGTTCACGGCGATCGCGGTTTTGACGCTGGCGCTGGGCATCGGCGCGAACACCGCGATTTTTTCCGTGGTGAACGGCGTTCTGCTGAATCCCCTGCCCTACGAGCAGCCGGAACGCCTGGTCGCGATCTATTCCAGCACGAAAGAGTTCCACCATTCCTCGATTTCCTATCCGAATTTCCTCGACTGGGTGCGTGACAATCAGAGTTTTTCGGGGCTGGCCGCCTTCCGTCAGGACAACTTCGATTTAACGGGAATGGGCCAGCCGGAGCGCCTGAAGGTGGAGATGGTGTCCGCGGACTTCTTTTCGACGCTGGGCGTCAAGCCGGTGCTGGGGCGTTCATTCGAAGCCAAGGAGGACCAGGTTGGCGCGTCGCCCGTAGCGATGATCAGCGGAGGCCTCTGGGCGGCGAAGTTCGGTTCGTCCCGCGACATCGTGGGAAAAACGATTGAGTTGAACGACAAAGCATATACGGTAATCGGAATCGTTCCTGCGAATTTCCGCTATCAATCCGGCAACTTCCATACCAACACGGATGTTTTCGTTCCTATTGGCCAATGGGACGACTCGACGTTCCGCGACCGGCGCGCGGGAATGGGCATGGACGCGGTCGGGCGGCTTAAGCCCGGCGCGACTCTGGCGCAGGCACAGTCGCAAATGGACGCCATCGCGCACCACCTGGCGCAGGAGTATCCGGACGCGGACAAGGGAACGGGAGTCACGCTGACTCCGCTGAAGGAAGATGTGGTGGGCGGCATCCGGCCGTTTCTGCTGGTGTTGCTGGCCGCGGTTGGATTTGTGCTGCTGATTGCGTGCGCGAACGTCGCAAGTCTCTTGCTGGCGCGTTCGACGGGAAGATCGCGCGAATTCGCCATCCGCGCGGCCATGGGCGCAAGCCCAATGCGCGTGATCCGGCAACTGCTCACGGAGAGTTGCCTGCTTTCGCTGGCCGGGGGCGCGCTGGGACTTGGGCTGGCGGCATGGGGAACTCGAACGGCAATTCATCTGATTCCGGAAGCGATGCCGCGTTCGGAAGCAATTGGCATCAGTGCGCCGGTGTTGCTCTTCACGTTGGGCGTTTCCATTCTGACGGGAGTTGTCTTCGGGCTCGTCCCGGCGCTGAAGAGTTCGCAGCCGAACCTGGCGGAATCGCTGAAGGAAGAGGGGCGCGGGTCGAGCGGCGTACGCCACCGGTCGCAGAGGATTTTGGTTGTGGTGGAGATGGCGATGGCGGTGGTGCTGTTGATCGGCGCGGGATTGATGATTCGCAGCTTGGCGAAACTGTGGAGCGTGAATCCGGGTTTCGATCCGCACAACGTCCTGACGTTTGGCGTGTCCTCTCCCAGGCCGCTCGGCGACACGCCGGCCGCGATTCGCGAGGCCATGAGGAGGATCCGCGACACCATGGCGCAGATTCCTGGCATCCGGAGCGCGTCGTTGACCGTGGGCTCGGTGCCGATGAACGGCGACTCGGACCTGCCGTTCTGGCTCGAGGGCCAGCCGAAACCCACGAGCGACTCGGAAATGAAGAGCACGCTGTTTTATGCCGTCCAGCCGGATTATCTGAATATCATGCGCACCCCGCTGCTGCGCGGGCGCTTTCTGACGTCGCAGGATAACGAGCATTCGCCTCCGGTGATCGTCATAGACGAGGACTTCGCACACATCGCGTTCGGCAATCAGGATCCCATCGGAAAGCGCGTGAATTTCGCGATTCTCAACACGAGCCCCGAAATCGTCGGAGTGGTCGGTCACGTCAAGCAGTGGGGCCTCGACGAAAGCGCTGAAAGCCCGATCACGGCGCAGTGCTATCTGCCGATTTCGCAGATCCCCGACCAGTTTCTGCCGCTGATGTCGCGCGGCACGGGCGCGATGATCCGGACGGCCGGGCCGCCCCTGGCGGAAGTGGACGCCGTGCGGCGCGCGCTCGGGCAGTACAACAGCCAGGTGGTGATGTACAGCGCGGAGACGATGGACGAGATTATTTCCGATTCGCTCGCCGCGCGGCGTTTCTCGATGGTGCTGCTGGGAATTTTCGCGGGGCTGGCGCTGGTGCTGTCGGCCGTGGGAATTTACGGGGTCATTTCATACATCTCGGGCCAGCGCACCCACGAGATCGGCGTGCGCATGGCGCTGGG
>DATEKA010000095.1:0-6380 GCA_035277685.1 Candidatus Acidiferrales bacterium | reverse complement strand
CGCCGGGAATGTGCAGCACATAATGCACAGCAGCTTTCGCCGCGATGTGCGCCAGCACAAGCGCCGCGCCGTCTCCCAGCGCAAACAGCGCGCTCTTCACCACCCTGTTCTTCAGCCATTCCCCAACGATCACGCTCCGGCCCGCGACGCTCCTCGCCGGCCCCGGACTCGCCGCCCCGATCGCCCGCACATCCTCCACCTTCGTCACCATCGCCGCACCGGCTCTTCGCGCATCTCCGGCTCAGCGGAAACGCAACTCCACTCGGCTGCACTCGCCGCCTTAAACTCCCGCATTTTCTCCGCAACGAAACGCGAGAACTCCACCTTGAACCGATCTGCGCCGAACTGCTCCGCGTGAGCGCGAATGATCTCCGGGCGAAACGTCGATTCCTCGCCTTCGAAGCGTCCAATCGCTTCCACGAGCCAATCCGGCGACTGAACATCAAAAAACACGCCCGTCGAATGCTCCGCATCGCGGCCTGCCTCAACAGGAAGCCCCACAACGGTTTCCAATGCGCCTCCCTGCCCATACGCAATCACGGGCCGTCCAAATGACTGCGCTTCCACAGGCGTAATTCCGAAGTCTTCCTCCGCAGGGAACAGCAGAGCGCGGCACCGCGCATAGGCGTTGCGAAGCGAATCTGCGTCGAGCCTGTCTACGAACTCTACCGTCCGTCCCGCAATCTTTTTCAACCGCTTGTATTCCGGTCCCGTCCCAACGATGCGCAGTCTTCGGCCCAACCGGTTACACGCCTCAATCGCCAGGTCAACTCGCTTGTATGGGACGAGACGACTCACCACCAAGTAATAGTCCTCGATCGACGACGAAATAAATCCACGCGAGACATCCACTGGCGGATGAATGACAGTACTCTGTCTGCGGTAGTATTTTCGGATCCGCGACGCGATGTAGCGCGAGTTCGCGACGAAGTAGTCGACGCGCGCCGCCGTGCTCACATCCCAGATCCGCGCATAGTGGGCGGTCAACGAAAACGCCGCGCGGCTCACCGGATTCATCGTTTTTCGATAGTCATGATACATGTCCCAGATGTACCGCATCGGCGTGTGGCAATAGCACACGTGACAGGTTCTCGGCCCTGTGATGACGCCCTTCGCCGGCCCCGACTCGGAACTGATCACCAGGTCGTACCCGCCCAAGTCAAACTGCTCAAGCGCATACGGATATAGGGGGAGAAAGTGCCTGTGCCACCGCTTCGCTCCCGGAATCCGCGAGAGAAACGATGTCCTGAGCGACATGTGCCTGAGCTTGTGCGGGACTCGTTCCTCAGATGCAAGGGGCGAGTACAAATCCGCATTGGGAAAAATGTCCGCCAAGGCCTCCAGCACCCGTTCACCACCTCCGTATCCGTTCAGCCAGTAATGCACGATCGCGACGCGCAACTGACCCGGGGCGTTTGAAAGGGCCTGCGTCACTCGCCGTCCTTCCAGAACATCACATTGGCCATACCGCGCGCGCAACACTCCTCAATCACTGCAGGGAAAGCCTCCCTCGCGTAAGGCGCGCTGAAAGCCGCCTCCCCGTTTCTGGGTTTCTCAGGCAAGATCACCGCACGGTCGAAATAGGGCCCAATTAGGGAAAGAAACTCCTCGTTGCTAACCCTGGCAACTCGTCTCAGGTGGCGTTCGAACACCTCGATCAGCAACCCTCTGCAGCGGGAGAGCAGTCCCGGCATGCCTCGCAGTGCAACTGCCTCTCCGCCTTCAACATCCATCACCAGGAAATCAAACTGATCGTCCGCGAAGACATCATCCAACCTCCGCATCGATACCGTAAGTGTGCTCGGCTTCTCATGTGAATAAGCCCAATCCCAAGCGCCAGCTTCACCTACTACAAGACCGCTGCCACCAGTATTCAGTCTGCTGGCGAGGAAATTCGCCTCGCCGTTCCTGTCGCCGGCCGCGAAATTATGGAGTTCCACATTCGCCAGTCCATTTAGCGCCACATTCATGCGGAGCAACTCGAAAATCGATGGGTTGGCCTCCACCGCCGCAACTGAGCCGACTCTTCCCGCAACCGGAACAGCCAACGCGCCAACATGCGCGCCCACAATCAAGATCCTAGAACCCGAACTGCACTTCCCGAGAAAAAAATCGAGAAGTTCAGCATCGTACTCCCCCTTGAAACACAACCTGCGACCAACAAACATGTCTCCGGGGGGAACAAGAAGCGCGCCGTTCCGCGTTTTTGCAAGCACAGCTGCCCCGTACGGCCCGACGGCGAAGCGCCGAGCAGATGCAAGGAAAGCGGCAATAGCCAGCTTCCACGACTCACTGAGCTTCGGCATTCGCACCTGTGAGAACTGGTGGCGCGGAGCTACCGTGGTCCACTCGCCATGCGGATACCAGAATTTTTCGGTTCGTCAGCAGTCCTGCGGCGTACAGGTATGCCAACGACATGAACCACGGATCCCACAACCAAGAAGACGACTGGACTGCGTTTACGACCAGAAGCGCGGCGAATGCTCCAACGCCGATTCGCCCAAAGGCGCACCACGCCTGACGACCAATCTTCCAGAGCCACAAACAAATCGCGAACAACCCGAACACGCCGTAGCCGACCAGCCACTCAACTGGCGTGACCGCCGGCACAACCGAGCTCGGAAACCTGTGCGTTTCTGCGGCATAATCGCCGTACCGACCTGGGCCAACGCCTGTGAACAAGGCAATCGGCTCATCTCCCAAGATCCTCACCGCGTATAGAGTATGAAATTCCCTTTCTCCGATACTTCGCCCCTCAACGATGCCGGACGTTTCTGTTTGTTCGTACTCGACCCGGCCATAGAGTTCCTGAATCCCGTAAACACACAGCCCCAACGCGACGGCAAAAGAGACGGAGCGTGCTAGCTTCGTTCGCCAAAGCTTGCCCGAAGAAGCAATAAGTAGAAACACCACCGCGGCCAAGATCGTTTGGCCGGAGAGCGACGCGATGGCGCCGACCGCCGAAGCAATCACAGCGGCACGGAGCAGCGCCGTTCCCGCGCCCGCCGATCGTTGCTGCCGGAGTGCCAAAACCAGTACGACCAGAGATGTGAGCATAAAGAGGCCGAACATCGGCGACTCATAGTACGTACCCGCCATCCTTGGAACTCCAGCAAACGTCGCGGTCAGCACCTGTCGCGGAAGATAGTCTCGAAGGTATGTCTCCACGGGACCGGGAGCCGGTAGCAAGCCGAACATTGCGAAATAAAGGTAAATCGCGATAGCAAGTTCGCAGATTACGCTCGCGGCTAGCCACCGAACCGCACGCGTCCCATCCTTCACGAAGTATCTCACGCAAACCCAAAACCAAATCAAACTCAGCGTGAGTTCCAACGGGTCCCTGACGATGATGTACCAGCCAGAATGGGGGCGGTCGACGTCCACTTTGTGCAACAAGAGGCCGACACCAGCACTGAGAAACGCGATCACTATTAAAACCGCCCCCGTCCTCGGTCGGATCTCCGCCATCACTAGAACGAAAGCTAAAAGAGAAAGCATTAATGTCGGATCAATCCACGATATCCTCGGGTCATCAACGAGTTTGACGACCCGCGAAAACGGCATGAGGAACAAGGCCGTCAGGAAGCAAAAATATGCCAGCCGCCTAGCCACCCAGTAACCCGTCCCGCAAAGCTGTTCAGGTAGTACTCCGCTTTGCGCAAGTCCAGTTTCCCCAAACTCAACAACGAAGCGACAACCGGTCGCGAAATCACGTAGACAGCAAACCAGGAGGGATACCCATTTTTCTTTAGAACCCGGCCAAGTCCCCGACCATAGGCTCGCGCACGACGGCAGGTATTGGCGTCGAAAGTGTGCACATAATCCTCATGGTTTATACGCAGCTTTGGATCACATCGAATTTCTGCCCGACCGCGCAGGAGCCGCACCAGTAGGTCCGTTTCTTCACCCGACTGGTAAGGCGAATCGGCTCCCACTCCGAGTTGTTCGTCGAACGACCCGACGTGCTCGAGAGCGCGGCGGCGAAGGAAGATTGAGGGAGAGGGCGTTCCCCTCGTCCAAACGTTAAACCGACCAAGCGGGCCAGCTCTCGTCCCATACCTCGCAGGCGACCTGCCGTTGCGGTCTACACACCTGCCAACGACACCAGCCAGGGACGGGCAGTTGTCGAACACCGACACAAGCCGACCGAGCAGCGACGGTTCATACCAGCAGTCATCGTCCGGAAAACCCACGATTTCGCCAACTGACAACCCAAGGCCGACGTTCCGCGCCCGCGACAATCCGCGAGCCGACCGCACGTGCTTAACATTCAAGCCCTGACCCACATCGCTGAGCACGCGCGCGACGCGGTCGTCCGTATTCTGGTCAACGACAAGGATTTCAATATTGGTGTACGTTTGAGCGTGCAACGACTCAAGCAATCGTCCCAATTCCTCGGTCCGTCCAAGGGTGGCCACGATCAGGGACACCCCAACGCCTGATCTATTCGCCAACCGTTGCTCCAAGGTGATCACTGTTCAGTAGCGTCGAAGCGCAAGTGAGAGGGTCCAATCTTCGCCAGCGCAAGAGGAGATACATGCTAACCGTCACAAAGGTTTCCGCCGTAAGGACAGCACAAGCCATCCCGATTGCTCTGAAGCCCGGCGCCAGTGTGACTGCAAGTCCGATGTTGATCGCCCCGGCCGCTACTATGATCGCGTTAAACGCCCGATCCATTCCCAACGGCAACATCCATTGAATTCCGAACACGTGACTTAACGCAATCAAAGGAGACAACAACGCTAGGATCCGCAGCACAGGCACCGAATTCTCATAGCCCGGGCCGAGGACCACTCGCACGAGCGTGGGTGCCGACACAAATATCACTACCCCCAAAACGACCCCAGCCGAACCCATAACGAGGATCGCAACCCGCGCGAGCTGCACGGCTCGATCGCGGGCCCGCAAGACAAGGTGGCTTAGTCGTGGGTACAGGGCCTGCGATACCGGCGTGAAGAGGCTTAGAAATGGCTTGCTGATCTTCTCGGCGCCAGCGTAGAAGCCAACCCAGAGAGGGGAAACAAATAGCCCTAAAATAAAGGCGTTCCCAACCGTGTACAAGCTTACCGAACCACGGAATAGGAACATGCTCCAACCCATCCGCAGTGCGTCCCAGGTTGACTCCCAGGTCGGAACGCGAGCCGAGACTTCGCGATACGTTAACACCAGACCCACGACAAAAGAGGCAGAATAGCCAAGGCCCTGCAGAAACAGAACGCGCCAGCCATCCATCGGACCGCGCACGAGTGCCAGTATGGCAACTGCTGCCAGCGTCTGGGTCACAATGTCCAGCCACGCAACAAGTCGCATGTTTTCGCGTCCCTGGAAGTACCAGACCATGCTGGCACTCCGCGCCAGAGCCCAAAAAATACCGCCCCAAAGCAACAGTGGGTATGCCCGAAAGATGGGAACCAACTGCTCGACGGCCAGCCCCAAGAGCACAATTGCCGTCGCGAGGACCGCTCGGGCCCCCAGCACGCCCGCAACAACTTCAGAAACCCGTTGACCATTGTCCCGGTCGCGTGCCACCTCGCGCGTCGCCGACAATGAAAACCCATATTCCCCCAACACTGAGACGTACATTCCGAACGACTGCGCGAACGCGACCAGGCCCCATCCCGCAACTCCGAGTACCCGCGCCAGATAAAGCATCACCAAAAGCGGAATGAAGTTAGTCCCAAACTGCACGAGCGCCATCGCCGCGGTGTTTTGGACCAGCGCGTGGGTCGCTAATTCGTATACTTTCTTGGCTGACCGGGATTTCACAGACACTCAGATCGGTTAGGCGGAGCTACAAAGCCCCGCTGCCTGTCGCGAAGCGCGGGCAATTCGGAGTGCGGCCCCACAGTGGACAATTTCTCGGTACAGGTGCCGAGATATTTTGCGCGTAAGTCCTTTGCCATCAACACAACAGCAAAAATTACTCGGCACACTTTGCAGCGTTCTATCTTCGCCGTTTCTTCGCTTTTTTCTACTTTCGCCTTGCCGCAACCGGCTCGACGCTGGGAGCGTGCTTGCCCGTTCCGTTCCCTCCCGCGCTCATTTCCGCGAACTGAGCCAGGGCTTGCTCCGCGTCCCGATTGAACTGCCGGACCGTGTCCCGCGTGTATTTGTGGTCGATCATTTTCGGCAAAAACTGGGGTGGGATCGTTACAACGTGCGCTCCCGCCAGCGCCGCGTTCTGAATGTCCACAGGACCGCGCATGCTTCCCACGATGATTTCCGCGTGGCAGCCCCACTCGTCCAGCCAGTGACGCACGTTGCGAATCACCGCTCCGGCGTCCCCGCCCTCGTCAGCGATGCGCCCGCCGAAAATGCTGACGTACGTCGCGCCGGCCTTGGCTGCCAGCATCGCCTGGTTGAAGGAAAGAATCGCCGTC
>DATEKA010000094.1:0-7186 GCA_035277685.1 Candidatus Acidiferrales bacterium | reverse complement strand
GAGATCAGCGACAACAACGGATACGTGCTGTGCTTCGGGCGGCCCCGTGAGACATAACTTGGAGGGGCGCTCAGCACTGTATGGGTCGAACAGGATGAGAACTTTTCTCGCGCGACTGCCGTTTCTACTCCTCGGGCTGTGCGCTCTGGCAGCGTGGGCAGGACAGGCTCCGTCGGCACAGACTCCGAAGCGGCCAACGAGCACTCCCTACACCGGCGATCTTTCCATATTCGAAACGCCCGGCCGCGATCAAAGGCTGCAAGTGAACCGCGTGATGGACATTCTGGGAATCACGCCGGGCAAAGCGGTTGCTGACATTGGGGCGGGATCAGGCTGGTTCACAGTACGGGCGGCGCGACGCGTGGGTCCCGGAGGAGTGGTGTATGCGATCGACATCAACCCCGAAGCGATCCACTACATCGACGGGAGGGCGAAAGACGAGTCGCTGCACAACGTGAGAACCATTCTCAGCAAACCGGACGACCCCATGCTGCCGGAAGATGCCGTTGATGCGGTGCTGCTGTTGAAGACCTACCACGAAGTCGCTGAACCGGTTCGTTTGCTGGAGCATCTGCGCCCCGCGCTCAAGCCGGGAGCGCGGCTCGGAATCATTGATCGCAACGGAAACGGAACGGACCACGGGGTTAGCAAAGAGATTGTGATCGCGGAAGCAGCACAGGCCGGCTATCGGTTGGAAAAGACCTACGATTTCGTTAAAGCGGACCGCGAGGACTACTTCCTGGTGTTCACGCCGGCGGAACAGCCACACTGATCAGCGGACTGCGAGGAACCTCTCTAGCCCACCAGGACGACACGCTTAGATGAAATTCCGGACGTGGTAGCGCTAACGGGAATCGAACCCGTATTTCGGCCTTGAAAGGGCCGCGTGCTAACCGTTGCACCATAGCGCCACGGATGCGGAAGCGCCGTCTAGTTTAGCAGAGTTCCATCGAGCCACGGAAAACCATCGGAGCGCAGCGGCCGCTCTTGAGACCGCTGCCCACGACTCTCGACTCTTAATCCCAATAATCCCAAACTCTCAACTCCATCCGTTGCGTTCGCGCAGCGACGTGATGTGAGCCACGTGGTGACGCCCGTGCCAGGCATAGAGCTGAAGGAGTTCATCCAGCGTCAGAATGCCCATTTCAGGGTGGCGGAGCTTGCGCTGCCAGCCGGCGGCACTGAGCGAATTCAGGAGAACGAGCCAGCGTTTGTGCAGATTCTCGAGCAGAACGAGTGACGGCTCGATGGGCTCCTTTGCGTCGGCCAATTCCGCCCAGAGCGCTTCCTCGTAGGTTTTGATCGTGGGCACGTCTTCGGTAAGGGCCAGCTTGAAGCGGACGAAGGAGTTCATGTGACTGTCGGGAACGTGGTGGACGACCTGCCGCACCGTCCATCCGCCCGGACGATAAGGCGTGTCCAGTTGCCGTTCGTCAAGCCCTGCCACGGCCGCCCGCAGTTTGGCCGGCGCATCCGCAATCTGGGAAATAAGTTCCCGGCGTTGTGGCTCGGTGATGCCGGCTGCCTTGTGGAATTTCCCGATCGGGTATCTGAGGTCCGCTTCCATTTTGCCTCCCAGTTTCTGAGCGAGGGGAAGAACACTCCCAGCATTATTGACGCGCCAACCGGGACGTGCAATGCCATCTTCGACGCTCGAGGAGGATTCCCAAGACAATTTGGACCGCAGGCGTCTCCGACACCCAGCGGCGCAGCGGCGGCAGGGTTCTGCGCCGGAACATGGGCAGTTCTCGAGTGAGGGCCGTCATGAACCCGTTGGCATTTCGATGGCGAGCGTCGCGGCGCACGTGCACTTCTCAATTTCACGGGTTAAAATAGAGGAGTGGAGTCTTTGCGCAACAAGAATCGATGCAGCTAGCTGAGGCATCTGAGTTCATGAAGAGATGATCAACGTAACGGAGAAAGCCGCGGTTAAAATCCGCGAGCTGCTGATCAAGGAAGGCGTGCCCGCCGAATCCGGAGGCCTGCGCATCGGCGTTCGCGGCGGCGGGTGTTCCGGACTGACCTACGCGATGCGGCTGGAAAACGAGCCGCGCGGACGCGATAACGTAATCGAGGAGTTCGGCGCCCGTGTGTTCGTGGATCCCAAGAGTTCTATCTATCTTGCAGACACAACTCTTGACTATCAGGAAAGCCTCATGCGCAAGGGCTTCGTTTTCCAGAATCCGCGCGCCGCGAAAACATGCGGTTGCGGCACTTCCTTCACGGTCTAAGTTTCCGCAGGAAAAGCGAACAGAGAGGCGTCCTAACGATGCTGGCTCTCTTTTGCCGCTTCGTAGAGGGGTGAAAGCTCGCGCAAACGCTTCACCGTTTCGACCACGCGCGCCGCGACGTAATCCACTTCCTCTTCCGTATTGAAACGGCCGAGCCCGAAGCGAATCGAGGAGTGGGCCATATCGTCGCTCAGGCCGAGAGCCTTGAGGACGTAGCTCGGCTCGATGTTTGCGGACGTGCATGCCGAGCCGCTGGAAACCGCCACATCGTTGATGCCCATCGTAAGAGATTCGCCGTCCACATGCGCGAAGCTGATATTGAGGCTCTGCGGCAAGCGGTTTTCCATGGAGCCGTTTATGAAGACGTCATCGAGCCCCGATAGGATTCCGTCCTTCAAGCGATTGCGCAGCGCCTCCAACCGTTTCGTTTCTTCGGCCATTTCCTTCTGGCACAGTTCGGACGCTTTGCCCAGGCCGACGATTCCGGGAACGTTGAGCGTGCCCGAGCGCATGCCGTGCTCGTGTCCGCCGCCGTCAATGATGGAGGCAATCTGCACGCGCGGATTCTTGCGACGCACGTACAAAGCGCCCACGCCCTTCGGTCCGTACATCTTGTGCCCGGAAATCGAAAGAAGGTCTATGCCGTCCGCCTGGACGTCGATGGGAATTTTTCCCGCTGCCTGAGCGGCGTCCACGTGAAACAAAATGCCGCGCTCTTTCGCGATTTTGCCGATCTGCGCGATGGGCTGAATCGCTCCGACCTCGTTGTTCGCGTACATGATCGAAATCAGAATGGTGTTTGGCGTCAGTGCGGCCTGCAAGGCATCCAAGTTGACGCGCCCGTCTTTCCCGACGGGCAGATAGGTGACCGTGAACCCGGCCTTCTCCAGGTGCTTGCAGGTGTCCAGCGTGGCTTTGTGCTCCGTCACCTGAGTGACGATGTGCCTTCCCTTTTCGCCATAGACTTCGGCCGCGCCTTTGAGCGCGAGATTCGTAGACTCGGTCGCGCCGCTGGTAAAGACGATTTCCTTCGGCGACGCGTTGATCAGCTTCGCGATTTGCGCGCGCGCGTTCTCGACCGCCTCTTCGGCCTTCCAGCCGAATTCGTGGCTTCGGCTCGCCGCGTTGCCGAATTTCTCGCTGAAATACGGCAGCATCGTTTCGAGCACGCGCGGATCTACTGGCGTCGTCGCGTGATAGTCCATGTAGATGGGAAGTTTGACCGCCAAGTGATTGTCCTGACCGGCTGAATATTTCGTTCGAGCCGTAACTATACCATTTTATCCGGAGCCGAGCGCATCTGCCAGGTTTTCGACAGGAGAGCCTGCCAGTCGAGCGAGTTCCTCCAAATAGAAGTGCAATTCGGCGGGCACAGGAGCGCGAAACTCCATGTGCTTGCCAGTGCGCGGATGCTCGAACGCAATGCGCGCCGCGTGGAGAAAGTTTCGCTCGAGCGGAGGCAGCAATCTCCCGCCGGCACGCTCCTGTGCGGGTGCCCCATACAGCGTATCGCCGACGACCGGAACGCCCAACGCGGAAAAATGCGCCCGAATCTGGTGCGTGCGCCCGGTGTGCAGGTCCGCTTCGACCAGCGTGAAAGCCTCGAGCCGCACCCGGACCCGCCAGTCGGTCCGCGCGGGACGGCCCTCGCGCCGGCGGGTCGTCATCCGGGTTCGACGCCGCAAGTCGCGCGAGATCGGCATGTCGATGCGGCCCGATTCGCCCTTCACACGGCCGTGCAGCAGCGCGATGTAGGTTTTCTCAACCTGCCGATCCTGAAATTCCTCGACCAACCGTTTGTGCGCTTCGTCGTTGCGCGCGATCACCATTGCGCCCGACGTCCCTTTGTCCAGCCGGTGTACGATTCCGGGCCGCAACGGGCCTCCCACGGACGAAAGCCCCTCCGTTCCGCCGAAGCGGAAGAGCAGGGCAGCAACGAGCGTGCCCGCACCGCGTCCCGCTCCCGGATGAACGATGATGTTTGCGGGCTTGTTAACCACCGCAACGTCGTCGTCTTCGTAGATCACGTCGAGAGGGATGGGCTCGGCTTCTACGGCTGCCGGCGTCGGTGGTGGAATTTCGACCGCGACAGTTTCGTCCGGCTGCACCCGATAGGAAGCCTTCGGCGCGACTCCATTCACGCGCACGCGTCCCTCTTCAATCAAAACCTGGACCCGCGTGCGGCTCAGCAGGGGAAGCTGGGCGGCTAGAAAGCGGTCGAGCCGTACACCGGCATCTTCCGGCGGCACAACGAAGTCGCGATGCTCGGCCGACGATTTCAGCGCGAAGTCCCCCGGCTCACCTTACCACGCGGCGCGAGCCCGCCAAAAAAGCCGGGACAGCCAAACTGCCTGCCGTCGCCACAGAAACACTTGGTCTCATGTAGCTCTGTGGTGTAGAGTTCTCTGGACAGGCTATTAGGAGGCGTCATGTCCATTCCACGCGAGGAAGCCGCGAACGCGCTGCACGACATTGAACACACTCAACGCAGCAGCGCCGGAGCTTACCGCGATCAGAGATTCTCGCCGCATCTGTTTCTCTGGGGCGCGATCTGGATTGTCGGATACGCGGTTACCTACTTCCGGCCAAGCGCCTCGCTGATCTGGGCCCCGCTGGTTGTCCTCGGCATGATCGGCAGCTTTTGGCTGGGCTCGCGGGACGCCGGTGGCCGCTCGGGGGCGTACTCAGGTTGGCATTTTGCGGCGACCGCCCTCGCTCTCTTTCTGTTCATCGCCGCGTGGCTGGCGATCGTGCCACCCAAAAGCGGCACGCAGATCGGCGCGCTGATTCCAATCCTGGTTGCGTTGATCTATACGGTGGTCGGCGTATGGACGCGCGGCGCGCGCATCGTTCTGCTTGGCGTGGCGCTCGGCGCGCTCACGGTCGGCGGTTATTTTTGGCTTCCGCAATACTTTCTGCTGTGGATGGCGGGCGTAGGCGGCGGCGCGCTGATTGCCGGCGGCTTCTGGCTCAGGACGGTGTGAACGATGGAACAGCCCGATCCCCTCATTCACCAGCCGGCGCGCCTGAAGATTGTGGCGGCGCTGAAGGCGCTGCCTGCGCGCGAGCGGCTCGAATTCGTGCGATTAAGGGCCATAGTCGCCATGACAGACGGGAATCTCGGCGCGCACATCGTGACGCTCGAGCAAGCCGGTTATGTGGAAGTTGAGAAGGACTTCGTCGGCAAAAAGCCCCGCACGCGCGTGCGCCTGTCTAAAACCGGGCGCCGGGCGTTCGAGAACTACGTCGCCTTCCTGCGCGAAATTGTGGGAAACGAATCCTCGTAGATACGGCGCTCGATGGAGCCCGACTTCACCCTCAACGGTGGCTCCGCGAGGCGCGTCTGGCTTTTTGCGGCCGGTCCGTCTGTTTTCTGCGGGGAATATGGTGAAATCGAATGAGGTAAATATTATTTCCTTTACCGTGTTTTGCAACTTTGAGCAGATCAAGTACTCCCAGAAAGCCGGATGCGCGCGCCAGTTCCGGAGTGATGTCCGGGAACCCGATCTGCGTGATCGAGTCGATCTCGATTTCTCCATCTCCCATCCGATAACGCCGCCCTTCTGTGACATGGGGCCTGGTCCAAATCCTGATGCTGCACGTTATATCCCCCCGGACCACTCCTTCCCGAAGCCGCTTTGCAAACACCATTACGGCGCTCCTTTTCTAACCATAGGGTCCTTGATGCTCGCCTGCTTCATGCTCGTCTGGCGGACGGTTGTGCAATAGCTTCTACCGGTTCGCGGGAACGGCCGCGGGCTGTAGTGAGGACGCGCCGCGAAGGCCGCGGTACCACAGGAATCCGCCCGCCAGAATCAGCCCGGCGCTAACGACCTGCATCAACGAGAACGAATTGTGGAACATCAGTGTGCGTCCCGGATCGCCGCGGAAAAACTCGATTGTGCCGCGCTCCGCGCCGTAGAGCAGGAAATAGGTTCCCAGAAGCTGGCCTTTGAAGCGCTGGCGCTTGCCCATCCAGACAAGAATCAGGAAGTTGACGAATTCCGCCGCGGCTTCGTAGAGTTGCGTCGGATGCAAACTCACATCGAGGGGCGTGCCCGCAATCTGTGAGGCCAGCGGATTGGAAAACCGCACTCCCCACGGCAGCGTAGTTGGTTTGCCGTAGCAGCAGCCCGCCGCGAAGCAGCCCAGTCGCCCGATCGCATGTCCGATGGGAAGCGCAGCGGCAAAGGTGTCGAGTACGGAAATCAGACGCATCCGGTAAATGTAGGAATAAATAAGAATCATCAGCACGGCTCCGGCCACGCCGCCGTAGAAATCTCCGCCGGACTGAATCGTCGCGAGTCCCAGAATCTCTCGCGGGTGCGCCACATAAAACGGCCAGTCGCTGAACACGAGCCAGACTTTGGCGAGAAAGAGCGCCGCCAGAATCGAGTAAATTCCCATGTTCCACACGCGCGCGGGATCGAGTCCCGCTCGAGGCGCCTGCCGGCGCGCGTACCACAGCCCCAGCACAACGCCGGCGGCAACCAGCACGCCGTAGGTGTAGATCGCGATTCCTCCGAATTGGAACAGTATCGGGTGCATTCAGTTAAGCACTGCACATTGTGACTGCCACAAGGCAAATTCCGAACTGCTTTTTGCTTTGCCGCCTCCATTGGCGCGCTGAATTGCAGCCGGCGAACTGGCATGGCGCGGCCGCCTTGCTGCTGGACGAGGGCGTATCCGAGACGGGCAACTGATTGCCGCCGGAAATAGTAAGGAAATCGTTCGACGCCAATTCGCCAATGAAAAATCGAAGCGCCACGGGAGGCTACAAACAAAAAGCAGTTCGCTCGCTCAAATTTAAAAAACCCGAGAGGCGGCAAACCAAATATATTTCGCCTTGCTTCCAAAACACCGGATCGCGGCTTGGCCCGGGGTGTAGAAAGAGCTTTCTCATCCGAAGACCTACGAAGCGCGCTCCCGGCTCGGATGATGCCAGTCGCGGAACA
>DATEKA010000093.1:0-21749 GCA_035277685.1 Candidatus Acidiferrales bacterium | reverse complement strand
AGGATCGGGACCCAACTGTTGTCGTGCAGACCGATCCAGATCAGGTCGCCCGAGCCGTCCAGCGCGCCGCGTTTCAGCAGGATGTGGTTGCCATCACGAGTGAATTGAAATTTGCCGGGGCCGGTGCGCACACGGGTGGGCTGGAGAGGATGCGCGAGGTCGCGGACTTCGATGGTGTCGCCGTCAACGCGGTAGCCGATTTCCTGCCCGGAGGACGAAACGGTGAGCTGGCTCTGATAGTCCGGGACGCGCGCGATTTCGCGGACTGTTTCATTCATCAAGTCGAGCTGGACCAGCTCGGTTCTGCCCGACAGACTGAGGCTCCTGCCTAGAGCAAATGCCTGATTTCTCGCGGTGTCCCAGACAACGGTGTCAAAGCTGTGTCCTTCGAAGAGCGTGGATGACTTTCCGTCACCCGGTTTAACGCGGACGATTTTGTAGGGGCCGATTCCGGTGAGGTAAACGGCGGTTTGATCGTCGGAAAGCCAGGCAGCATCGGAGCCGTCCTGGATGAAGCGATTTTTAGAGCCGGCGACGCTGATTTCGCGGCCATCATCGTCAAAGAGAGCGACGACCTGCTCGCCCTTGGAAGGCATGGAATACGGGGCTTCTTTCTTGTGCTTTGCGTCGTCTTCTTCGGCATCCTCGGGCTGCGTGGCGGTGAAAACCATCATGGTGGCGGCGACGCGCTTGCCGTCGGGCGATATCGCCAGTTGTCTGACAACGTAGCTGGTGGGCGGCGGAACGGGCATGAACTTGTCGGGCTCGACAATTTTCTTTTCACGGCCGTCGAAGTCGGCGGTGACGATGTCGTCGCGCTGAATCATGATTTTCTTCACGCGTTTCAGGTGCGGCACGGCGTAGACAAGCTGATTATTTTGGGAGATGGCGAAGATGCTGGCGTCGGCAGCAATGACGGCGGCGGGCCGGTCCTGTGCGGAGAGCGGCGAAGGCAGGAACACCAATCCGGCGGCAATGACGACGGCTAACAAGCCGGAGAGAAGGAACGGACTCAGAGTACGCGGTGGTGAACCCGGCGTTCCGCAATCGTTCGTGTCAGAATCCGAGGGCTGGAGCTTCATCAACGGAGTTTTGCGTTTGAGAGAAATCAATTTGCGAGCGCCTGTTCGATTCTACCGTGAGACGCGGTGTAGCGCAGCCGCGCTCTAAGGCTTGCGCTGAATCTTCCGAATTTCCTCGAGCCGCTGCCGGATGCGGGCTTCGAAACCCTGGTCCGTCGGATGATAATACGTGCGCCCGAGGAGGCTATCCGGCAGGCAGGCCATATCGGCAACCTTGTCCTCGGCATCGTGCGCGTATTGATAGCCTTTGCCATAGCCGACGCGCTTCATCAGTCCGGTGACCGCATTTCTTAGATGCAGGGGGACGGGCTCCGCGATGGTCGTCTTCAAATCTTCGCCAACTTGGCCGTAGGCCGTGTAGAGCGCATTGGATTTCGGAGCGAGGGAGAGATAGACGGCGGCCTGGGCCAGGGCGAGATAGCCTTCGGGCGGGCCGATGAAATCGAAGGCTTCCTTGGCGGCGATGGCGACGGCAAGGGCATTTGGCTCGGCGAGGCCGATGTCCTCGCTGGCCATGCGCACCATTCGCCGGGCGAGGTAGAGCGGGTCTTCGCCGGATTCGAGCATGCGAGCCAGCCAATAGAGAGCGGCGTCGGGATCGGAGTTGCGGACGGATTTGTGCAGCGCGGAGATGAGGTTGTAGTGCTCTTCGCCGGACTTGTCGTAGGGAAGGATTTTTTTCTGCAGGACGTCTTCAAGCAGCGATTGCGAGAGGACGCGGCGGCTGTTTGATCCTGCTTCGGTGCCCAGTACGAGGGCCTCGATGGTGTTGTAGGCCGCACGCGCATCGCCGTTGGCGACAAGGGCGATGCGTTCGAGGATGGCGTCGCTTGCGTCCACGTTTTCCGCGCCGAGCCCTTTTTCGGCGTCCACAAGCGCGCGTTTCAGCAGTATCACGATCTGCGCGGAGGCGAGTGCCTTGAGAATGTAGACCTTCATGCGCGAGAGCAGGGGCGAGATGACTTCGAAGGAGGGATTTTCGGTGGTCGCGCCGATCAGAAGGATGTTGCCGGCTTCGACGTGCGGCAGAAAAGCGTCCTGCTGCGCGCGGTTGAAGCGGTGCATTTCGTCAACGAAGACGATGGTGCGCTGGGCATAATGGCGGGCGCGCTCGGCTTTGGCCATGACGTCCTTGATTTCCTTGATGCCGGAGAGTACGGCGCTGAACGGGACAAATTCGGAACGCGTGCGTTTGGCGATGATGCGCGCGAGGGTCGTCTTGCCGCATCCGGGCGGTCCCCAGAAGAGCATGGAGCTGAGCTCGTCGCGCTCGATTTGGATGCGGAGCGGCTTGCCGTGCGAGAGAAGTTCTTCCTGGCCGATGAAATCGTCGAGCGTGCGGGGGCGCATGCGGTCGGCCAGCGGGCGGCCGGCGCGGGGTTCGTCTTCGGGTTCAATGGGGCGAAAGAGGCTCATAGGGTCTCGTGTTATGCAAGAAAGTCCCAAAGACAGAATCCCGACTTCCATTCCCGCGAAAGAGGCGGGACTGTGTTCCCTTCGGCTGCGCACAGGGCAGGCGGAATGACACCACAACCGCGCTCCGAATTCGCTCGACCGTTCTCACGTCAGCCGCTGGCACTTCGGCGCTGGCGGGCCGCTTCGTAAAGCAGAACGGAGGCGGCGATGGCGGCGTTCAGCGAATCAACTTGATCGCTGATCGGAACGGAAATTGTTTCGTCGGCGGCGCTTTGAACGTCGGAGGGCAGTCCGTGGCCTTCGCTGCCGACCAGAATCGCGCAGGCGGCGGTCAAGCTGGCGGACGATTTTGCAGGACCCGTGCTCATGTCGGACGCTGCTTGCTCCCGAGCCGGCCGATGCTCTCCGCCTGGTTGTGAAACGGCGGCGTAGATTCGCACGGCGGCGATGCGGAGCTGCGCAAGAGCTACTGCCGCTCCGACACCTCGGACAAGCGGCAGGCGCAGCGCGGAGCCGGCCGAGGCGCGGACAGCCTTGGGCGACCACGGATCGGCGGCGCCACGGGCGGCGATCACTCCGGTTGCGCCAAAGGCTTCCGCGGATCTGACAATCGTGCCGACGTTGCCGGGATCCTGAACGCCGACGAGAACAACGACGAGCGCTGGATCGCCTCGAAACGATCCGTCGGCCGAAGCAACGCCACGGAGAAGGTCGTCGAAGGTCCATCGCGGCTGGCGAAACAGCGCGGCGATGCCCTGCGGGGCTTCCGTTCCGGACACGCCTGCGAACAGCCTGTCCGTGGTTCGGAGGATTCGCGAGCGGGAAATGCCGTCGGCAGTATCGCGAGCCGCCAGGAAGATTTTGTTCAGGTGCCTTTCGCCAGTTTCGGAGACGAGCAGAGATTCGAGGCGGAGCCCTGCGCGCAAGCCCTCCTCGACCAACTTCGGCCCCTCGACCGCGATCGGCTCACTCGAAGCCGGGCCACCGCCGAGCAGGGCGGCACGAAACAATTTGAGGCGCCGGTTGTCGCGACTGCGGATGATCTCCGAATCCGAATTTACACGGATGCCGGTCTGATCGTGCGTGTGGACGCGCGCACTTCCGGCAGGAACGGTGGTGGATTCGTCGGCCATGAGGCAAGCCTAACACCCGCTGAATGCGGCGTAAATGTTTGGGATAAGAAGCTTTGATAGCAGCTCGGCTTGCGGGAGATTCGCCCGTTATGGTAATTTGCGACGCGGAACCACGGCGCAACCCGCCGCGAGTCAAAAACTTGCCTGTTGAAGTTCTAAAAATCTCACCCACGGCGCCGGAAGGCCATCTCATCAACTACGCTGCGCAATTCATCCGGCGCGGCCAGGTAGTGGGAGTCCCCACAGACACGGTTTACGGTTTGTCGGCCGATCCGTTCAACCTTGCAGCGATCGAACAGGTGTTTCAGGTGAAGGGGCGGCCGGAGACAAGGGCGTTGCCGATTCTGGTTAGCTCAATCGAACAGGCGGTGACTTTGGTACGAGACGTTCCGAACGTTTTTCTGGTGCTGGCGCACAAGTTCTGGCCGGGAGCACTAACGCTGGTGGTGGAAGCGACGCACCGGCTGCCATTGAAGGTGACGGGGAACAGCGGGCGCGTGGCGCTGCGCTGGCCGGACTCTCGAATTACGACCGCGTTGATTGACGCTGCGGGCGGGCCCGTCACGGGGACGAGCGCGAACCTTTCCGGTTTTCCTTCGTGCACGAATGCGCAGCAGATCGTCAAGCAGCTTGGCGACCGCCTGCCTCTGATTCTGGATGGAGGCGATACGGGCGAAACGCTGGCGTCCACGATCGTGCGCGTGGACGGAGATGATTGGGCGATTGCCCGCGAAGGCGCCGTGAGCGAGGCCGAGATAGAGAAGGCCGTCAACGGCTAGCGTTCGGCTGTCTTTTTGAAACCTGCGCCCGCAAAGCATGCCGCACTGAGGTCCTGCCTGCGGCAGGCAGGCCGCGGCGCCAAGCGATTCGCGGAGCAACTCCGCACCCGCCGTCGTGCTAACCTTTATATTTCGGGGCTTCGATACGCGCTGCGGCCTATGACTTTCGGCATCTACATTCAGGTTCCGTTCTGCCAGACGAAATGCACGTACTGCAATTTTCATACGGGAGTGGTGTCGCGGGAGAGATTTGAGCCGTATGTGAGCGCGGTGTGCCGGGAAATTGCGGATTTCCCGGCGACCGGTGTATGTCCTCAACTGCAAGGACTGGCAGGAGAGGCGCGGAGAGCGCAGAAAGCGACATCCGGCGCAAGGGACAATTCGCCGGTTGCCGTTGATAGCGTGTATTTCGGCGGAGGAACACCGAGCCTTTTGGATCCGAGCGGGCTGGCACGGATCATTGATTCGTTGCGAAGGGCGTTTCCCTTTGCAGCGGAGCCCGAGGTCACGCTGGAAGCGGACCCGGAGACGATTTCGCCGGAAAAGGCTGCGGCGTGGCGCGCGGCTGGATTCAATCGCATCAGCATGGGCGCGCAGTCGTTCGACGACAGGGAATTGCGCGCGGCCGGACGGATGCACCGGCGCGGCGACATTTTTCGCGCCTCGGAAGTTCTTCGAGCGGCGGGGCTCACGAATATCAGCATGGATTTGATTGCGGGGCTTGCGCATCAGACACGCGATTCGTGGGAAGCGTCCGTCAGCGAACTGGTTGCGCAGCGGCCGGAGCACGTTTCCATTTATATGCTGGAGATTGATGAAGGCAGCCGGCTGGGAAGCGAAGCGATCCGCGGAGGCGCACGTTATGGCGCGGATGCGATTCCGCCTGATGACGAAATCGCGGTGTTTTACGAATCGGCGTGCGAACGACTCGGAGATGCGGGCTACGAACACTACGAGATTTCGAATTGGGCGCTGCCAGGATTCCGGTCGCGGCATAATTTGAAGTACTGGCGGCGCGAGCCATACTTAGGATTTGGCGCGGGAGCGCATTCGTTCGATGGGCAGGCGCGTTGGGCGAACGTACACGATGCGGCGGATTATGCGGCTCGCATGCAGCAAAGCAGCGGGGCGCGAGAGCAAGTTGAAACGGTGACGCGCGAGCAGGCGCTGGAAGAAGAGTTTTTTCTTGGGCTGCGGCAGCTCGAAGGGATTGATCTTGCGCGGATCGAAGCGGCGTATAACGAGAACGGCGTCTGCGAGCAGATCGCAACGATGCGGGCAAGAATCGCGGATTTGCAGCGCGATGGTCTTGTGGAGTGCAGCGGAACGCGTGTCCGACTGGCGCCGAACCGGCTAACGGTGTCGAACGAAGTGTTTGTCGGGCTGCTGGGATAACGGCGTTTGCTAAAGGCGAAGAGACCTCCCCGCCCGCGGCAGGCTGGCCTCGACTTCCCGCGCCCACGCCGCGCATGGGAAGCCCGAGGCGCGGGACTCAGCCGGGACGACAGAGCAGCCGGAAAATGCGCGCGGATAGAGTTTGCTTTTCGGCGGGGGCATCGAAGAGAATTGCGCGATATGAATACGGGCTCGAATAACGAAGCGGCGGTTGAATTGCGCAGCGACACGTTCACGAAGCCGACGCCGGCGATGCGTCGCGCCATGGCGGAGGCGGAAGTCGGCGACGACGTTTACAGCGAAGATCCGACGATCAATCGGCTGCAGGAGCGGGCGGCGGAGATTTTCGAGCGCGAGGAGGCGCTCTTCGTGCCAAGCGGTTCGATGGGAAATCTGCTGGCGATTAAAACGCTGGCGCGTTCGACGAATGAAGTGATTTGCGAGGAGCGCTCGCACGTCAGCCTGTACGAGCTGGCATCCATGTCGGCGATTGCGGGTTGCATGCCGCGCATGATTGCAGCGCCGGACGGGATTCTCACGTGGGAGCTGATCGAGCCGCAGATCCGGCATAGGATTTACTACACGTCGCAAACCGGCCTGATCACCCTGGAAAATACGCACAACATGCACGGCGGGATCGTCTATCCGACGGCGGTCGCCGAAGAAATTTGCGATCGCGCGCACGAACAAGGGATTCCCGTGCATCTGGACGGTGCTCGCATTTTCAACGCGGCGGTCGCGCTGGGGAAGAGCGTGGCGAGCCTCACGCGCAAGTTCGACTCGGTGATGTTCTGCCTGTCGAAGGGATTGGGCGCGCCGGTGGGATCGATGCTGGTGGGCTCGCGCGAGTTCATCGAGCAAGCGCGCATCGGGCGCAAGCTGCTCGGGGGAGGGATGCGCCAGGCGGGAGTGCTCGCTGCGGCAGGGCTCGTCGCGCTGGAAGAAACGCCGAAGATTCTGCACCGCGACCATGAGAACGCGCGATATCTCGCCGAAGGATTGACAGAGATGGATGGGATCGCGGTCGATGCGAAGAAGGTGCTGACGAATATCGTCATCTTCGATGTGAGCGGGACGGGGCGCACCGCTGAGCACGTCTGCGATGAGCTGGTGGGGCGCGGGATTTTATGCGAGGCGACGAGGAAATTCGCGGTCCGCATGGTGACGCACTACGACGTTGATCGGGCGGGCATTGAACGCGCGCTGGCCGTGATGCGCGAAGTGCTCGGTTCCAGGAAACCGGCGCCCGCAGCGGCGCGGGTGCCGTAACGATAGGCTGTCTTCGGAAAAAGAAATCGCGGGGGCTGATGGAATTTGCGCTCACTGACGAGCAACAGAGCCTGCGGCGAACGGTTCGTGAATTTGCCGAGGGGGAAGTGGCGTCCCATGTGATGGAGTGGGACGAAGCGTCGAAGTTTCCCTCCGAGTTGATTCCGAAGCTGGCGGAAATGGGATTTCTGGGCGTGATTTTCCCGGAGAAGTACGGCGGGGCTGGAATGGGGTACGCCGAGTACGCGATCATTATCGAGGAGCTGTCGCGCGTGGACGGTTCGGTGGGGATCATCGTCGCCGCGCACAATTCGCTGTGTACGAACCACATCTACAAATTCGGCAGCGAAGCGCAAAAGCAGAAATACGTGTCCCCGTTGGCGCAAGGAAAAAAGCTGGGCTGCTGGTCGTTGACGGAGCCGGAGGCTGGTTCGGACGCGGGCGGGACGCGCACCGTCGCGGCCAAGAAAGACGGCAGCTGGACGATCAACGGATCGAAGACGTTCACGACGAACGGCCACTACGCAGATGTTTGCGTGGCGATGGCGGTGACCGACGCGAACAAGAAAAGTCACGGCATTTCGGCGTTCATCGTGGAGAAGGGAACGCCGGGGTTTCGCCCGGGGAAGAAGGAAAACAAGCTGGGGCTGCGCGCGAGCGACACGAGCGAAGTGGTGTTCACGGATTGCCGTGTGCAGGGTGACAGCTTGCTCGGGGCGGAGGGGGAAGGGTTCGTCAACAGCCTCCAGATACTGGATGGCGGACGCATCTCGATTGCGGCGCTGGGGCTCGGGATGGCACAGGGCGCGTACGAATGCGCGTTGCGCTACGCGAAACAGCGGAAGCAGTTTGGCAAGCCGATCGCGGATTTTCAGGCCATCCAGTTCAAGCTGGCGGACATGGCCACTCAAATTGAAGCGGCGCGCCTGCTGACGTACCGCGCGGCGTGGCTGGCCGATAACGCCATCGAATCGGGCGACGGGAACCCGCGGTTCACGCGCGAGTCGAGCATGGCGAAGCTCTACGCAGGAGAGGTCGCGGTGCGCGTGGCGAACGAAGCGGTGCAGATTCACGGCGGATACGGGTTCATCAAGGATTATCCCGCGGAGAAATATTATCGCGACGTGAAGCTGTGTACGATCGGCGAAGGCACCAGCGAAATTCAACGCCTCGTCATCGCACGTCAACTCCTCCGAGGGCTGTAGCCACTGTAGGTTCCACTCCGAAGCGCCGCTCCTCTTTTCATCCGCGTCCATCTGTGCTTATCTGTGGATTCGAATTTTGGAATTGAATGGCGAATACCATCGACAACTGGGCAGCGCAGATCCGCGCGGGAGAGGTGCTGGCGATTTCGCGCGCGGTATCGGCGATCGAGAATCGGGCGGCGGAGACGGAGCCGCTGCTGCGGCAACTTTTTCCGTTTACGGGCAAGGCCTATCGCGTGGGAATCACAGGCGCGCCGGGAACGGGCAAGAGCACGCTGATTGATCGGCTGGCAGCGCAATACCGCAAGGACGGAAAAACGTTGGGCGTGATCGCCGTGGATCCCTCGAGCCCGTTCACCGGCGGCGCGATTCTCGGCGACCGCATCCGCATGCAGGGGCACGCGGGCGACGCGGGCGTTTTCATCCGCTCGATGGCGACGCGAGGCTATCTCGGCGGGTTGGCGCAGGCGGCGGGCGATGTGTCGTTGCTTCTTGACGCCGCGGGGAAGGAGATGATCCTGATCGAGACAGTGGGCGTTGGCCAGGGTGAAGTGGAGATCATGCGGCTCGCCGATTGCACCGTGGTGGTGCTGATGCCGGGCATGGGCGACGATGTGCAAAGTCTGAAGGCCGGGCTAATGGAGATCGGGGACATTTTCGTGTTGAACAAGTGCGACCGCGAAGGCGCGGCCCGGTTCGAGCAAGAGCTTCGCGCGATTCTGCAGATCGTTCCGGAGCGCGACGGCTGGCGTCCTCCCATTGTGCGCACGGTCGCGACAGAAAGCGCGGGAATAACGGAATTGGAAGAAGCGATCTCGAAATTTCGGAATCGGCTGGCCGATCCCGGAAAGCGCGCATCGCGGCAGGTGGCTTACTGGAAGGAATGGCTGCTGCGGTTGCTTCAGGCGCGGATGATCGAGCGCGTCAGCGCAAATCTCTCCGAAGCGCATTTCGATCGGCTTGCAGCGGCGGTGGCAGCGCGGGAAAAGGATCCGTATGCCGCTACCGGCGAAATTCTGGCCCGCGCGGGATTGGAATGAGCGGCGCCCTTGACGGTCGCTCCGATGCAGATGCGAGCGGACTAGAAGCCGTCTCATAAATACTTCAGATGCGATTCAACTCCTCAACTTGGGCTGAAGCCCGCATTCCTCAGGTGTTTTATGTCGGAGCTAAAGCTCCGACCCCCGAAAAACCGTTTATGACAACTTGTAGAGTGAACACGAGTGGGCTAGCAGGGTGGTTGCAGGACCGTCTCCCGCACAGAACATTCTTACGATTTCCGGGCAGCGAGCGCTCGCGCGTTCACACGCGCGCTCATTACCCGTATAATCGTCGCCGCTCATGAAACTCGGCAATCTCGAATTCCACATCATTTCCGACGGGCATTGCTATCTGGACGGCGGCGCGATGTTTGGCGTGATCCCGAAGCCGCTGTGGGAGAAAAAGGCCAAGCCCGACGCGCGCAATCGCATCCAGCTTGCGATGAACTGCCTCCTGGTGTGCGCCGGAGGGAAGCGCATCCTGATTGAAACTGGCGCGGGCACGAAATGGACGCACAAGTTGCGAGAGATTTACGGCTTCGACGGGTCGCGCCTGCTGAACGGCCTTCGTCATCACGGCCTGGGCGCGGATGACATCGATGTGGTTGTGAACACGCACTTGCACTTCGATCATTGCGGCGGGAACACACGGGTCGAGAAGGATAAGGTGGTAGCCACATTTCCTCATGCGCGCTACATCGTGCAGCGCGGCGAGTTCGAACACGCGGTGAGCCCGACTGAGCGCGACCGCGCGAGCTACTTCGGCGACAACTATGTTCCGCTGAAGGAAGCGAGCAAGCTGTCGCTGCTCGAAGGCGACCGCGCTATCGCCCCCGGCGTCGAGCTGATTCGAGTTCCCGGACACACGGCGGACATGCAGTGCGTGAAGCTTTCGGGCGGCGGCAAGACGGCTTTCGCGTTCGCGGATCTCGTTCCGACGACGGCTCATCTGCCGCTGCCGTGGATCATGGGCTATGACCTGTACCCGCTGACGACGTTGGTGAACAAGAAAAGGTGGATTGCGACCGTGGCCAAGGAAGAATGGCTCGCGCTCTTTGTGCACGATCCGGCGGTGCCGGCCGCACATATTCGCGAACGCGACGGAAAGTGGGAAGTCGAACCCGTTCACGCGGGATGACTTCCGGTAACGGCTTCGGAGTTCTCATTCCGTTGCACAAAGTTCACGGCAGGCAGCGCCCGTACGAAGTCCCAGGAGAAGGGAAACAGCGCAGAATGACGAAAAAGAAAGCGAACGGACGGGCGCGACAGGACCGCGTCAGCATAGGAATCATTGGCGGGAGCGGATTGTATTCCATGACGGGATTGACCGGGGCACGCGAAGTGCGCGTCAGGACGCCGTTCGGCCCGCCATCGGACGCAATCATGGTTGGATCGCTCGAAGGGCGGCGCGTTGCGTTTCTGGCGCGCCACGGATGCGGGCACCGCATTTCGCCGAGCGAAATCAACTATCGCGCGAACATCTTCGCCATGAAAATGCTCGGCGTCGAGCGGATCATTTCGGTGAGCGCGGTGGGCTCGCTGCGCGAAGACCTGCCGCCGCTCGATTTTCTGGTGCCCGACCAGTTCTTCGACCGCACGCGCCTGCGCATCGCGACGTTCTTCGGCGGTGGCATCGTGGCTCACGTCGGGTTCGACAAGCCCACGTGCGGCGACCTCTCCGCGCAGCTGGCAAGCGCCTGCACCGGCATCGGAGTGAACGTGCATCGCGGCGGCACGTATGTTTGCATGGAAGGACCGCAGTTCTCGACGCTGGCCGAATCGCATACCTACCGGCAGCTTCGCTTCGACGTTATCGGCATGACGAATCTGACGGAAGCGAAGCTCGCGCGCGAGGCTGAAATTTGTTATGCGACGCTCGCCATGATCACCGATTACGATTGCTGGCATCCGCTCCATGACGCGGTCACACTGGAAGAAATCATCGGCAATCTGAACAAGAACGCCGAGAACGCGCGGCGCGCGATCCGCGAGGCGGTCAGGGCGCTCGGAGAAGAGCGCAACTGCAAATGCGGCTCGGCGCTGGCGCACGCGATTCTTACGGATCGCAAGCTGATTCCGGCGTCCACGAAGCGGCGGCTCGCGCCGATTATTGGCAAGTACATTACGTAGCGTGCTCGAGCGACGGTTGGAAAGGATAAGCCCTTATCCTTCAGTTTCGCCATTACCGGTACAGCACAACCGTTTCAGTTTGGAATTGGCACGTGTATCCTCTGGGTCTAGATTGAATGCCCCAGTCCGGGTTTTCTGCCGGTGCAATTTTCGATCGAGGGCCAAGGAGGGTAGATGTGGGGAGATAAGAAAGCGGACGCTCCGGCGAGGGCGCCGCTCCCGCAGCAGCCTAGGACGACCGGAACTACGGCACCATCTTCTTCAGGGGAGGCAAGGACAATGGCACCATTGGATTCGACGTACCCAGCTACGACGAGCGGCGGAACTGCGCGGCTCGGAGCGAGCCTGCACATCAAGGGCGAGATCACGGGGAATGAAGATCTTCAGATTGACGGAAGCGTCGAGGGGCTCGTTCAACTGGAAGACCGCAAGCTGACGATCGGCGCCAGCGCCCGGGTCACGGCGGATATCATTGCCCGCGAAGTGGCGGTTTACGGCAACGTGAAGGGCAATCTGCGCGCGCGCGACCGCATCGAGATCAAGAAGGACGGCTCCGTGGTGGGCGATTTGACGACCGCTCGCATCATGATCGAAGACGGCGCCTACTTCAAAGGCTCAATCGAGATTGACAAGACGGGCGATGCCGCCGGCGACCACGACGAAAAACCGTCGTATTCGAAGACTCGCACGCCGGCCGCGGTATAGTTCGTTCGCCGAAGCTGTCTTCGTTCAAGGTCCTCGATTCGCTGCAAACTGCTTCGCGGGAACGAGGCTGGCTGGAAACCCGGGAATCACGGGCCGCGCAGCCGCCTCTTTCTCGTGTTGTTCGTTACTGCTCGCGCGGCCAGATGTCGGGCGCGAGTCTTTGTTTGACAGACCTGCCTCTCTAGCTTAAACTCAGCGTTTGTCTATTGAAGGGAAAGGTGTGCTGATCTGATGCGGACGTATGTTCCGAAGGGTCGTGAAGCGGAAGAGCTGGCGGAAGGCAAGAACTGGTTCGTTGTGGATGCGAACGGGCAGGTGCTTGGGCGGCTGGCGACGCGCGTGGCGAGGATTCTGATCGGGAAAGACAAGCCGGCGTTCACGCCGAACGCGGATTGCGGCGATCACGTGATCGTTGTGAACGCGGAGAAGATCCGGCTGACGGGAAACAAGATTGATCAGAAAATGTATCGCCGTCATAGCGGATATCCGGGCGGGCTGAAAGAGATTCCCGTCAAGCTGCTCATGCAGAGACGTCCCGAAGAGGTGGTACGCGAGGCCGTTGTAGGAATGCTGCCGAAGAATAAGCTTCGTGCGCGCCGTGCGAGGAAGTTGCGTGTTTATGTGGGAAGTGAAGCCGTAGCCCGCCACGCAGGACAGAAGCCTCAGCCGCTCGCGTTGTAGCCTCGGTGGAAGGGCGGGAACTTCAGTCCCGCCGTAGCTCAGCGAATAATACTTCTTGAGGGGCTTCAGCCCCTGAAGCATCGCTTGTCGATAACATGGAGGAGCAGTGAGTTCATCAGGAAGCACGCTGGAAGCGGGAAAGCAATTCTACGGTACCGGTCGCCGGCGCGAGGCCATTGCCCGCGTGTACATCAAGGCGGGTCCGGCAGGGTTTACGGTGAACGGGCGTCCGGTGGATGAATATTTCCGGAACGTTTCCTGGCACACCGCGGCGGTTGAGCCGCTGAAGTTCACGCAGACACTGGACCAGGTGGAAGTGAAGGCGCTGGTGAAGGGCGGCGGCGTCGGCGGACAGGCCGGCGCGGTTCGCATGGGGCTTTCGCGGGCGCTCGCGCGATTCAATCCTGAGTTGCGGCCTGCGCTGCGCACGAACGGCTTCCTGACGCGCGATCCGCGCATGAAGGAACGCAAGAAGTACGGGCAGAAGGGCGCGCGACGGCGCTTCCAGTACAGCAAGCGTTAGGCTGGAGAAATAAAGATCACGGCCGGCAAGCAGCCGGCGAAAAAGGACGCTGGTTCCGCGAAAGCGGGATAATAAGCGTCCCTTTCAAGGAGAGGAGGCACTTTGGCAGTAGAAATCACAATGAAAGAGCTTCTGGAGGCGGGCGTTCATTTTGGCCACCAGACGCGGCGCTGGAATCCGAAGATGAAGGAATACATTTTCGGCGAGCGCAATGGAATCCACATCATTGATTTGCAAAAGACTTTGAAGATGTTCCGCGAGGCCGCGCGGTACGTCGCCGAACGCGCCGCCGAGGGACGCACGGTGCTCTTCCTGGGCACCAAGCGCCAGGCGCAGGAAGCCATCGCGGAGGAAGCGCAGCGCTGCGGCATGTTTTATGTGAACAACCGTTGGTTGGGCGGAACGCTGACCAACTGGGCCACGCTTCAGAAATCCATAAAACGCCTGAAGCTGCTCAAGGCGATGGTCGAGGACGGCCGCATGGCGGCGCTTCCGAAGAAGGAAGCCGCGCGGCTCGAGCGCGAGTTGAAGCACCTGCAGCAGAATTTCGCCGGCGTCGAAAATATGACGACGCTGCCCGATACGATGTTCGTGATCGACCCGAACACGGAGCTGATCGCGGTGAGGGAAGCGAGGCGCATTGGCATTCCCGTCGTCGCCATCGTGGACACGAACTGCGATCCCGACCTGGTGGATTGGATCATCCCAGGTAACGACGACGCTTTGCGCGCGATCCGACTGTTTACGTCGAAGATTTCCGATGCGGTGCTCGTCGGCAGGCAATCCTTCGAGCAATCACAGATCGCCGAGGAAAAGACGGCGGAAGGCGCTGCCGGAGAAGAGGGCGTCGAATACGTCGACACGAGCGCCTACGAAGTTTATGAGAAGCAGGAAGGCGATTTTGTCGAGGGCGAGCCCGGCGAAGAACCCGCGCCAGCGCCTCTGACCGAGGACGAAAGCTCCCGGTAGAAAATCCACCATCCGATTCGGCGTTTTGCAATCGAATCAAAAAAAAGGGAATCGAGACGTATATGGGAACGGACGGAAAACCGAACGTATCGGCGCAGCAGGTTAAGGAACTGCGCGACCGCACCGGGGCGGGCTTTAGCGACTGCCGCGCGGCTCTGATCGAGGCCAATGGCTCGATGGAGCAGGCGATCGACGTCCTGCGGAAGAAGGGCCAGGCCGCGGCCGCCAAGAAGGCCCAGCGGGCCACATCCGAGGGCCTGATCGGCTCCTACATTCATGCGGGCGGAAAAATCGGCGCGATTGTCGAAGTGAATTGCGAGAGCGACTTCGTCGCGCGCACCGAGGATTTCCAGCGGCTGTGCCATGACATCGCCATGCACGTGGCTGCCACCGATCCGCGATTTCTGCGCCGCGAAGAAGTGACGCAGGAAGTGCTCGACCGCGAGCGCGAAATCTTCAGCGAGCGCGCCAAGGCCAGCGGCAAGCCCGAAGCAATCATTCCGAAAATCGTCAACGGCCAGATGGAGAAGTTCTACGAAGAGAACTGCCTCTACGAGCAGCACTTCATCAAGGACGAAGGCGTGACGATCAAGGAATTGGTCGAACAGGCCATAGCCAAGATGGGCGAGAACATCGCGATTCGCCGCTTCTCGCGCTTCAAAGTCGGCGAGAGCGAGTCTGCCGCTCAGCAGTCCGCCGCAGGGGCGGAAGAAGCCGGCGCCCCCGTTTCGGCGTAGCCGGCACCGTATCCGTGGCTTTTGTTCGGTTTTCTCCGGCGATTCCATAATTCGCCTCGCGGGACGCGGCGTCGTTTTTTTTTGTTTTCCTCAACCGCTCGCCACAAACAATCCTGCGCGCGCGCGTGCTTCCTCAGAAACTCTGATAGAATGCCGCGCGGAGCGAGAGCTACACCGACACGATGACGACCTCTGTGACGCAAACGGACGCGGCGCGAAAAGCGATTTACCAGCGCGTGGTCCTGAAACTTTCCGGCGAATCTCTAGCCGGCCCTGAAGAGTTCGGCATTCACGCCGAAACGATCCAGGCTCTGGCTGCTGATGTGAAGGAAATCCGCAATCTTGGCGTGCAAGTAGCCATCATGGTGGGCGGCGGAAACATTTTCCGCGGCACGCGGCAGAAGCAGCTCTCGATCGACCGCGCAACGGGCGATTACATGGGCATGCTCGCGACGGTGATCAACGGCCTGGCGCTGCAGGACGCGCTCGAAAAACTCGGCTGCCACACGCGGCTGATGAGCGCGATCGAAATGCACGAAATTGCCGAGCCTTTCATCCGGCGCCGGGCCGCGCGGCATCTGGAAAAAGATCGCGTCGTAATTTTCGCCGCGGGCACCGGCAATCCCTATTTTTCGACGGATACTGCCGCGGCGCTCCGCGCGATGGAAATCAAGGCGCAGGTCATCCTGAAGGCGACGCGCGTTGACGGCGTTTACGACGCCGATCCGGAAAAAGTGAAGAACGCGAAATTTCTCGACCGCATCACGTATCTCGACGTCCTGCAGAAGGGTCTGTCCGTGATGGATTCGACGGCGATTTCGCTCTGCATGGACAACAGAATGCCCATCATCGTCTTCAATATGAACGTTCCCGGCAATCTGAAGCGCGTGGTGACCGGCGAACGAGTGGGCTCGATTGTCACCGCGGCTTGAGATTTCTTTTTCGGAGGCGATCCGATGACGACCATAGCGACGAGCAAAGACGCTCTCGCGCAGGCCAAAATCCGCATGGAGAAGGCTGTCGAGGATTTCCGCCGCGATCTGGCCGGCGTGCGGACCGGCCGCGCAAACGTCGCGCTGCTCGATAGTATCCGCGTGGATTACCACGGCACTCCCATGCCCATCAATCAGCTCGGCACGATGAACGTTCCCGATCCGCAGATGATCGTGATTTCGCCGTGGGATCCGGGCGCCGTGCCGCTGATTGACAAGGCCATCCGCACGTCCGACTTGGGCCTGAATCCGACCAATGACGGTAAAATTGTGCGCGTCCCGATTCCCTCGCTCACGGAAGAGCGGCGCAAGGAGCTGGTCAAGCACGTCCACAAAGTGCTGGAAAATCATCGTACGGCCGTGCGCAATATCCGCCGGGATATAAAGGAAGCGGTTGAAAAGCTGGAGAAGGAAAAGAAAATCAGCGAAGACGAGAAGAAGCGCTCGCTCGACGAATTGGAGAAGCTGACTCACTCCGAAACAAAGAAGATAGAAGACCTCTCCGCCGGAAAAGAAAAGGAAGTCCTCGAAATCAAGTAAAGCCGGCCTTGAATGGCTCTCTACTTTGTCGCGGCGGAATCCTGCGGCAGCGCCATAGTGAATTTGCATTCGCCGTCGGCCGCCTGGCACGCCAGCGTTCCGCGCCGAACCAATCTCACAGGCGTTGCATCCGGAAAAAGTTCTCCGTAGTCAATCGTTTTCAGACTATTCGCGAAACGCCGAAGCGATTCTGCGCCGCTCGCGAACCTCACCGAAGTGACACGCGCCTGGAGACTCCTCTCCCCGCCGCCCGGCTCCATCGCGATCAGAAAATCCGCGGAAGCGTCCGCGTTCACCGGCAACCGCACCGCGAACTTGCGCAGTTTTTCTAACTGTGGGCGCGCCGTTTTGACCAGATCGTCGATTTGCGAGTTTCCTCCCAGAAGAAGCATGAGCCTTGCGCGCGTGTCGGCCGAGGGGCGCTCGCTGGCCAGCGCCAGAGCCGACTGGTGGATAGCGCGCTCCTTCTCGCGCGATTTTTCGTAAATTTGTGCCAGATGGTCTCCTGCTTCTCCGTTCTGGGTCAACAGCCATGCCGCACGGACGTAACGCTCCGCTCGGGCGTTGTCGCCCTGACGAAAATAAATCCATCCCAAAGTGTCCCAGTACGCGCCGATGTCGGCGGTTTGCGCAAAATCGGCCGGAGCAACGTGCGCAAGGTCCGTCTTCTCGAGCGCGGCGGCGGTCGCGCGAATTGCAGATTCCGCGTATTGCCGGGCCTTCGTGAGGTCAGCGCCGTTTTCGGCAAGACTGAACGCCGCCTCGTTCCGTATTTCGGGGCTCGCAGACAGCGCGATCGCTTTCTCGAAGGAGGCAAGCGCCTTGCTTTGGTCGCCCTCATTCAGGTACGCGCGGCCGAGCAGGATCTCGAGTTCCGCGTTCTTCGGCGAGAGCACCGCGGCCCTTTCGAGCTCCGGCGCAGCTTCGGAATATCTGCGCTCGGAGAGCAGAAGGCTTCCCAGTTGCGCGTGCGCGACAGGATCAAGCGGCCGGAGGTCAATCTGCTTGCGAAACGCGGCGACGGCATCGTCATCGCGGCGCATTTCGAGCAGCGCCATACCGAGATAATCCCGCGCATGTTCGTCGGACGGATTTACCTCGGTCTCCTTTTGAAAAGCCGATACGGCCTGGCTGAATTCCCGCGTCTGAACATACGCGAGACCCAAGTCGTTCCACGCGGTTTTGTGTCCGGGTTGCAGTTCGGTTGCGCGACGGAGAAGCGGAATCGCGCCGCGCGCGTCTCCCGCCTTCAGCGCCGCCGCCCCGGCTTCCACCAAATCCTCCGTCGCGGCACTCGATGGGATCTCCGCCTTCGTGCCCGCGGGATTCTCGATCAGCAAGCTCTGCGCCTGGTCCGACTGGACAGCGCGCATGAACGCCAGGTAATCCGAAGTGTTCGCAGCAGGCAATTCGCTCGTCTTGAAATTCAACGCGCGCTCGGCGAGGAGAGCTCCGTTTTCAAGAGTGTAGCTGGATTTGAAATCGGCGTAATCGCGCGTGACGGAAATCCCGGCCGGCGGATGAACGATGAATCCCGCTGGAAACGTGAGCCGCAAACGAGTTTCAACGTCGAGCGGGCTGCCAAGCTTGACGGGCTGTCCGCTACGGTCCGGAGGATCGGGCATCCCAATCGTCAGTAGAGGCAGAGCAATTTTTGCCCGCTGGATTGGCCAGAGGAACGCTCCCGGGTCGCTGAAGGCGATAGTCACCTCAAATGGGTTCTCCGTCTCGACCGGATCGCTGATGGTCACGTTCGTGACGTTGCCGTTCAGGCCATCGAGCTTCAGGATCGTCTGCGCAAGCTCGTTCCATTCGGCGCGAGGGGCGCGATGAAAGGCAGTTCGCAAAACATATTCGGTGTCGCCGCGCAGCGCGTAGCGGACGGTGCCGCCCAGGATACCGAGCTCGTTCAGTTTGCCTTCAATTGCCACGTTTTGCTTCGATTTGAACGGCGGGTCGGCGGGCGTCTTAACGATCTTCGCCGACCCTTCGGGGGTGACCAGGAGCGCAGATTTTCCGCGCAGAGTGGCGGGCAGAAAACCGAACGGGGCAAGCTCGGCGCTCGGGTCAATCCATATTGCCGCCGGTTCGGCGCCGTCGCGAAATGTCGTGATCGCCTGATCGAACTGCGAGGGCGAGGGAAGTCCCGCATCCAGCGCGCGTCTGGACGGAATCAACACTGCATTCGCGGGAATTCCGGCGGCGCGCAGCAACGCGACGAGGAGAGCCGCTTTTTCCTGGGGCGTGCCATAACCACTCAACAGCACGGCCTCCGGCGAACGCGGCGGCATGCGTCCCAGACTCTCGGGGAGACCTACGTCCCGGATTTTCTGCGACACGTATGTGCAAATCGCCCGCTCTTTTCCCCCATCGCTGCTTTCGGCGCGAATCAGCTCATGGCTCTTCACTTTGATTTGCGTATCAACCCGGGATGACTCCTTCTCTGCTTGCGCATACCAGCGCGCGACGGCGTTCCAATCCTCGAAGGAAGTCAACGAGACGTCCGGAGGCGCGGCGCCGCGTTGGCGCGCGTCTTGTTCCTCGGCGGAAATGCGTCTTGGGTTTGTGTGCGTCCAGCGCAGCACCACGCGCCCAGGGCGCTGCGTTTGCGTGAACACGAACTCGCTGCCGTCCAGCTTCGCGCCGGCGAAGCGGTTTTCTTTTCCGTCCAGCCGGGAAAGGTCTGGCGCGCGGATGCTGAACTCACGTCCGCTTGGCAAGTCCAGTTCGAGTTGCTCATCCAGGGCGATCGAATCGCGCATAAAGGCGTAGTCGAACCAGAATTCTCCTGGCGAGAACGGTTTGACGATTCGCGTGACGACGTCGTACTCGAGAATGTCCCCGGCCGCCAGCGAGGGCGCGAGCAGGTGCATTTCCTTCAGACTCACATAGGCCGGGAAATCCTTCGTGACTCGCGAGGCGGAATCCTTCGTCGAGTTCGGCGCCGCAAGAATATTTGTTGTTGTTCCGTCGCGTTTGCGGATCGTCGCGGACCGGATCGACACCTGCTCGTTCGGCGCGATATAACGGAATGGCAGGTCGCGGAACTGCTGCGCGGCGTCGTTGCTCTGAACGCGAACGCGGACGGAAAGCTCGCGCTCCTCTGTTCCGTCGTTTTGGAAACGAACGATGACTGCGTATCGGTCGAAGACGTAGGGCTCGTCGGCAAGAAGCTTTTCCTGCGCGGCATGCGCTGGCGCTTTATGGTTGTTCCGATCCGGTGATACGGTGCCTGATTGAGGTCGACCGGCTGAAAGAGTCACAATCTGCAGAGCCAGGAAAGCCAACGCTAGCGTTGAACCGCGAAGAAACATCCACTCTCCCTGTATGGAATTCCGCGAGCAGTGTAGGAGAGTTTTGAACGGGCCGAAAGGGCGGCCTTATCACCGGTTGACTAATCCGAAAGCTCCCGCGCTTCGCTTCAGCGTAGTTGAGGGGGGATGGGGTCTCAGCTCTCGCTGGCGACCGGAGCCAGTTAAACGTCGTGTGCTCAGCCGAATGAGAGGGTACTAGGACTCTGGTATCGTGCAACAGTCGGCTACAGCACACATCCTTTCCCCCGCACCCAAAAGGCCTGCGCGAATTTATCCGGGGAGCAGCCCGGAAAAGGGGCGGGGCGTCCTCGATTTTCCACAACGAATCGAGTTGACACGATTTGGCGTTTTACCTATACTTACCCGGTTGTTTTGATGGGTTTTGGGCTTGTGGTGAAAGGGAAGTCTTCGCGTCCCGGAACAGAGAGCGACGGAACGGGGCGACGGAGAGCAGCCGAAATGGGGCGCCAGCCCCGCAAAGCTGCGTGAGCCTCTCCGCTGTAAGCTGATGCAGTTCACTCCTTGGGGTGAAGCGTCTGCGCGGAGTAT
The DNA here is from genome assembly GCA_035277685.1 of Candidatus Acidiferrales bacterium. Classification (GTDB taxonomy): domain Bacteria; phylum Acidobacteriota; class Terriglobia; order Acidiferrales; family UBA7541; genus Palsa-295. Next base: position 1,290 of record DATEKA010000093.1, on the reverse strand, counting down.
CGAGTAGCTCCTTCGAGCTTGGCGACCTTCTAATTCATTCACCTGCGGACTTCTGCGTAGGCTAGTGAACCTGCGCGGAAGAAAACGACACAAAGTTTTCGACAGTCATACGGAAAGCGGAGGGTAAGAGTGCCGACATTTGCGCAGTTGGTGCGTTACGGCCGGGAACAGATGCGGGCCAAGACAAAGTCGCCCGCGCTCGAGGGGTGCCCGGAAAAGCGCGGCGTCTGCATTCGCGTCTATACGCAGACACCGAAGAAGCCGAACTCCGCGTTGCGCAAAGTGGCACGTGCGCGGTTGACGAACAGCGCCGAGGTAACCACCTACATTCCCGGCATTGGTCACAACCTGCAGGAGCACTCGATCGTCCTGGTCCGCGGAGGCCGCGTGAAGGATTTGCCCGGCGTCCGTTATCACATCGTGCGCGGCACACTCGACGCGGCGGGCGTTGAGAATCGCAAGCAGGGGCGTTCGAAATACGGCGCCAAGCGGCCCAAGGCCGCAAAGTAGGAGCGGAAGGATGCCTAGAAAAGGTTGGGTTCTGCGGCGCAAGACTCCGGGCGATCCGGTTTATGGCAGCGACATCGTGCAGAAGTTCATCGTGAGCATGATGTATGACGGCAAGCGATCCACGGCGCAGAATATCTTCTATACGGCGATGGACAACGTCGCGAAAAAGACGAACGACGATGCGCTGAAGCTGTTCAAGAAAGCCATCGAAAATTGCAAGCCGGTGCTGGAAGTGAAGACGCGGCGCGTCGGCGGCGCGAACTATCAGGTTCCTGTCGAGGTGAATCCGTTCCGGAAACAGTCTCTCGCCGTTCACTGGCTCATCAACAGTGCGCGGTCGCGCGGCGGCAAGTCCATGATCGACAAGCTGACTGAAGAAATTATCGACGCGGCGAACGGACGCGGCGGCGCGGTGAAGAAGCGGGAAGACGTCCACCGCATGGCCGAAGCCAACAAAGCCTTCGCGCATTATCGCTGGTAGTTTTTTGATTTTGTACGGGCGGGCGTGTCGCGCTTTAAGCTCGCCCGAAGCCGGAACATCGAAGCAAGTCGACGGGCAAAGGGCTAGAAGAAACGGGAAATGGCAAGACAAGTACAACTCGATCAGACCCGCAACATCGGGATCATGGCGCACATCGATGCCGGCAAGACGACGGTCACCGAGCGCATCCTCTTCTACACGGGTGTGACCTATAAGATCGGCGAGGTCCACGAAGGCACCGCCACGATGGACTGGATGGAGCAGGAGCGCGAGCGCGGGATCACGATCACTTCCGCGGC
>DATEKA010000092.1:0-12953 GCA_035277685.1 Candidatus Acidiferrales bacterium | reverse complement strand
CTTCACAATTCACCTCCAGGATGAACGCGGTTCCAGTCGCCGGGCACACCCCAGAGATCGAGCCTCGGCGATCAAATAGGTTGCAGGTGGGAGCCCGCCTTGGAATCTGACGGTTCTCGAAGGTTTCTAGTGCGAACGCTGACTTCCGTATAAAGGCAGAAAGGCCCTAGAAACCCGGCCGGGGGCACGCCAGAAACAAAACACACCCAAAGGACCCACACCCACGTCGGACACCGTTATAGTTCCGAGACGGCTGCCGTGTCAACGAAATATCGCTTGTATCAGAATTACGAATGGGCGAGCCGCCAATCCAATTTGGACCGGGTGGAAAAGAATGAGCGGCCGGTGGGGGTGCCGGCCGCTCGTGGGCATGGAGTGATGGAGGTGCAGTATTCGAGGCGACTTCAGGTTCCAGGTTCGCGTCTTCAACCCTGAACCCTCACCGCGAATCCACATGCAGAATGCCTTTCGCGGGCGCGGGCGTCGATGGATCCTCGGTTCACTTCGCTCCGGTACGAAAGTACCGCTATGGCGTCCGCCGGGATTTCTCCGGCTGTGCGCCGTAAGTTGCTTTCCAGCACGGCGTTGAAGCGGGTTTCCCGAGGTGATACGCTTCGCGAAAGGACGTGTAGCACACGAAGCGCGCACTCCCGAGCGGGCGCTTGGCGACGGCCCATAGTGCGCCGCCCGTTCTCAGGCTCGACATGCCGGCCGCCGGAGCAAAACTCGATCGCAAGACAGTCATTGAGGCGAAGACTCTCGCCACCGTTCGGCAGTTGATTACGGAACTGGGCGGGGCGCGGGGCCTGGATGAACTGGAAGCTTGTGGAGTTCGCGCGCATCTCGAACGGGACTTGGGACTTGGAAGTTTGGAGCGCGTTGAGCTGATGCTCAGACTCGGCGACGCCTGTGGCGCACGCTTGCCCGAAAGCGCGATTGCCGAGGCGAACACCGTCGCTGATCTGGTGAGCGCGCTAGCGCGTGGACTCCCGCCTTCGGAACGTGGAGCGCCCGGCGCGTCTAGGGCTTTCGTTCCTGAGACACGTGAACGCTTCTCAGCCGAAACACAACCGGAGGTCGAGCGGCGGGTAGATTCCGCCGGCACGCTTACGGAAGTTCTGCGGCTGCGGGCGGCCAGCCAGCCGGAGCGCGCCCACATTCACATCTACGAAGATGCCGCAGAACCACGCACTATTGTCCTTGGCCAACTCTACGAGCAAGCGTTGAGAGTGGCCGCTGAGTTCGGTTTGCACGGGCTGGAAGCGGGACAAACGGTGGCAATCATGCTTCCGACCTGCGCGGATTTTTTCCCAACGTTCTTCGGAATCCTGCTGGCCGGCGGGATACCCGTGCCGATTTATCCTCCATTTCGAGCGGACAAAATTGCCGAATATGCGAGGCGGCAGACCAACATCCTGCGGAACGCCGAGGCGCGATTTCTTGTGACGTGGCGTCAGGCGGAAGGCCTGGCCCGTCTGCTGAAGCCGAACGTTCCGTCACTGCGCGGCGTGCTGAAAGCGGAGCGGCTGTGCGCTCGAGCGCAGAAACCGGACGCCGAGGCCGGCGGCTCGCAAGCTGCGCAAAGCGCAGACGAAAGCGGAAAATGGCATCCAGTGGAAAGCCTGACCCATCACGCGCGCGGTCAGGATATTGCGTTCCTGCAATACACGTCAGGATCGACCGGCTCGCCAAAGGGCGTCGTACTTACACACGACAATCTGCTGGCGAATATTCGCTCGATGCTTGCGGGCGTACACGTGACCTCGGAAGACGTTCTGGCGAGTTGGCTCCCGCTCTACCACGACATGGGGCTGATCGGCGCCTGGCTGGCACCTCTCGTTGCCGGGATCCCGGCTGTAATTATGTCGCCGCTAGCTTTTCTCAGCCGGCCCGCGCGATGGCTCGAAGCGATTCACCGGCACCATGCGACGCTGAGTCCGGGGCCGAACTTTGCCTACGAACTGTGCGTGCGGAAGATCGCCGATACGGAACTGGAAGGGCTCGACCTGAGCCGTTGGCGCGGCGCGCTGAACGGCTCGGAACCCGTGCAACGCGCCACCCTGGACCGCTTCGCCGCGCGCTTCGAAAAGTGCGGCTTCCGCCGGGAAGCGATGCTTCCGGTCTACGGCCTGGCGGAGAATTCGCTGGCCATTTCGGCGACAGACGCTGCTTCGGGATACCGCGTGGACCGCATCGAACGGGAGGCATTCGAGTCGAGCAGGCGCGCCGTTCCAGCCAGGCCGGACGACTCCGCCGCGCTGGAATTCGTCGGCGCTGGCCGGCCATTGCCCAATGTCGAGTGCAGGATTGTGACGGAAGATGGCGCAGAGGCGGGCGATCGCGTCGAAGGCCATCTGTGGTTTCGCGGCCCCTCCGCCACAAGCGGCTACTACAAGAATGCGGAGGCAACGAACGAACTAATACGAGAAGGATGCTGGCTCGACTCCGGCGACCTCGCGTACTGGGCGGAGGGCGACCTTTTCATCACGGGACGCGCCAAGGACGTCATCATCAAGGCGGGCCGCAATCTTTATCCGCAGGAGATCGAGCAGGTTGCCGGGCAAGTCGCCGGCGTGCGGCCAGGCTGCGTCGTTGCGTTCGGCGCGACGGACGAGCGCAGCGGAACGGAACGGCTCGTCGTCGTGGCTGAGATTCGCAGCGACGCCGATGCAAAACGCGTTTCAAAGGAACTCTCAGCTGCGGTGCAGGAGGCCGTGGGACTCCCGCCGGACATCATCGAACTTGTCCCGCCACAATCGATTCCCAAGACATCGAGCGGAAAACTGCGACGCAGCGAAACGCACCGCCGCTACCTGGAGGGCGAACTCGGCAAGAAACAGCAGGCGGCATGGATGCAAATCGCGCGGCTGTCGCTCCGAGGACTCCTCCCGCGCGGGTGGCTTGCCTTGCGGCGCGGCGCGAGAACCGGGGCGGAGCTTGTGTATGGCGTCTATGCGCTGGCGGTTTGCGCGCTGATTGTGGCTCCGATGTGGGCGGTCGTTTTGGCCGTCCACGATCAGAAGCGTGCCGCGAGGATTCTCCGGCGCGGGTCGAGAGTGCTTCTGAAGGCCGCCCTGATTCCCGTGCGACTCGAGGGGAGCGAGCTGCTGAACGGCTTGAGGGACGCTGGCCCGTGGATTTTCACGCCGAACCATTCAAGCTACCTGGACATCATCGTTGCACTGGCGCTCCTTCCCGCGAGCGTACGTTTCATCGCCAAGGGCGATGCCATCGAGATGCCTGTTTTCGGAACTCTTGTGCGCCGCAGCGGCCAGTATCTCTTCAACCGCGACGATCCCGCGGCTCGCGTCCGGCAAGCGCAGGAAGTTGAGGCGGCGCTCGGCCGAGGGGAATCGCTTGCCGTCTATCCCGAAGGAACATTTACGGCGGTCACCGGCATCCGGCCATTCCAACTCGGAGCGTTCAAAGCGGCGGTCGACGCGCAGCGGCCGATCTGCCCTGTTGCGATTCGCGGAGCGCGGCAGATCCTGCGCGACAAAACTTACCTGCCGAAGTTTGGACAGATCACCGTCAAGATCGGCCCGCTCATCGCGCCAAATCCCGCCGCCGGCGGGGAATGGCCGGAAATCGTTCGCCTCCGCGACGAGACTCGCGCCGTGATCGCCCACAACGCCCGCGAACCGCTGCTCTGAATTCTTCGGTTATGCGGCTCGTTACGGAGAAAACCTGATTCGTTGCGGGTTGGCGGGACTGCGTATATCATCCGCCCATGATGAAGATCACCCGCTTCGTGGCACCAGTTTTCATCGGTGTGTTTTCTCTTGCCGCTATTCCGCGCGGCTTGGCGCAGACAAAATCCGCGGAAGTGGAAGCGGTCTATCCAGCCGCGTACGCGCTATACCTCGACATTCATGAGCATCCCGAGCTTTCCACGGAGGAAATTCAGACGGCGGCAAAGATGGCGAGCCACCTTCGCGAGCTAGGCTACCAGGTGACCGAGCACGTCGGTGGTCACGGAATCGTCGCCCTGATGCGGAACGGCGCCGGGCCTACGATCATGCTGCGCACCGAATTGGACGCGCTGCCGGTGGAGGAGAAGACCGGGCTGCCGTACGCGAGCAAAGTCCGCGCGAAGGATCCGTCTGGCGCGGATGTCCCTGTGATGCACGCCTGCGGGCACGACCTTCACATGGCCGCCCTTTACGGCGCCGCCGCCGTCATGGCGCACTCGAAGGACACGTGGCACGGCACTCTGATGCTGATCGGCCAGCCTGCCGAAGAGACTATCACCGGCGCGAAAACGATGCTCGACGACGGCTTGCTCACGCGCTTTCCACGTCCGGATGCAGGAGTGGCATTACACGTCGGCAACGGACTGCCCGCCGGTAAAGTCGGCACGCGCGCGGGATATCTTCTGGCCAGCGCCGATTCGCTGCGAGTGACCATCTACGGGAAGGGCGCGCACGGCTCCGCTCCGGAGGCTTCGATCGATCCAATCGTGATTGCCGCGCGCACCATACTTGGTCTGCAGACGATCGTTTCCCGCGAAGTGAAACCCGGCGAAGCGGCCGTGGTCACTGTTGGGTACATCCATGCGGGCACGAAGAACAACATCATCCCGGACCACGCCGAAATGGGGTTGACGGTGCGCACCTACGATCCTGAGGTTCGCAAGCAGGTGCTTGCTGCGATCGCGCGGATCGTGAAAGGTGAAGCAGAAGCGGCCGGAGTTCAGCGGCCGCCCACAGTGGAGCACTACGAATCGACGGACGCACTTTATGATGATCCCACGCTGGCAAAACGCCTCACGCCGGTTCTTCAGTCGGCGCTAGGCAAAGAAAATGTCGAGGCCGTCGAGCCGGTCATGGCTTCCGAGGACTATTCCTATTTCGTCGAAGCGGGGATTCCTTCGTTCTTCTATTCCCTGGGAGGCGCCGACCCGCAGAAATTCGCGCAAGCAAAAGCATCGGGGATTGCGCTCCCTTCGAATCATTCGCCGCTCTTCGCGCCCGATGTGGAACCGGCGTTGCGCACTGCCATTGCGTCTGAAGTCGCGGTACTGCGCAATCTCCTCAGCGGCTCGGCCGGGAAGTTGCGCGAATCCCTCAACGAGAAGGGCAGCTGATACTCGGCAGCTAACGTTGACAAGGACACGGCTGGCCGAGTTTCGCCGCACAGCAGAATCCAGGCCGGTTTTTTGCGCCAATCGCGCACCTGTGCTCGCGGAGAAACCTCTGCTCCTTCGCTTTGTGCGCCGCGCGGAATCGTCTAAGCTACTTGGTCGAACAGTCCCAAAGAATTCAGGAAGGATTGCCGATTGAAAGTTCTATTCATAGGAGACATTGTTGGCTCGCCCGGCCGCAAGATCGTGCACGAGAGGCTGCACGATATCCTTCAACAGAGGTCAATCGACCTCTGCATCGCCAACGGAGAAAACGCTGCGTCAGGATTCGGCATCACGCCTCGGCTGGCCGAAGAGCTTTTTGCGTCCGGCATCGAGGTTCTCACCGGCGGGAATCATATCTGGGACCGCAAGGAGATTCTCGAATACATACCGCACGAACCTCGTTTCCTTCGCCCCGCGAACTTTCCGAATGGATCGCCGGGCAAAGGGCTGCTTGTCGCTCGCGCAAAGAACGGGATCGGCTACGCTGTCCTGAACCTGCAGGGCCGCACTTTCATGACTCCCATTGATGACCCGTTTCGCGCCGCTTTGCAGCAGCTCGAAGCAGTTCCCGCCGACGTCAAAGTGATCGTGGTCGACATGCACGCCGAAGCGACGTCCGAAAAGCAGGCCATGGGCTGGCATCTCGACGGGAAAGTCACGGCCGTGCTAGGCACACACACCCATGTTGCGACGGCCGACAATCACGTGCTCCCCAACGGCACGGCTTTTATCACTGATGTCGGCATGACCGGTCCGCATGACTCCGTGATCGGCATGGATAAGCAGGCCATCATCCAACGGTTTTTGGACTCCTTGCCGGCGCGTTTCTCCGTCGCTGAGGGCGACGTGCAGATGAATTGCGTTCTGATCGACGCCGACGAAACCACGGGCCGGGCTCGTTCCATCGAGCGTCTCAACTTCCGGCTCGATTGAGCCCGAAGATTCTTCGCCGGGCCAGGAATCGCGGCCCCGGTTTTCCACAGGCCTCCACAATGCTTTGCCCTGTGGAAATTTTCGACCGGTTGACACTTTCCTTCCAAATATTGGATCGTTGCGCATGAGGGCAGATTGCCCCCTTTTGCACTCGATCAACCCCTGTTTCGGGCGGGTTCCGTGTGAAACTCAGCCCAAGATGAAGTCACCTGAAATGCACAACTCTTGCATGTGGAAAACCTGTGGATTCTTGTGGAGGGTGACGCTAAATTTTGCGACGATTTCTCTTGCTCATATTCCCGCGTTTAGGCAGAATCCCCCGTCGCGTCCCTTTGAATTCTTGCACTAAGAGTCATTTTGGAATGCACCGCAATTTTGAGAGGGGATTCGGATTTGGCGAAACGGGGCGATTTTCTGCGGTGCCGGACCTGAGGGGCCCAGACCCAAAAACCATATAACCCGCCCGTTGCGGGTTTTCCACAACATTTCCACATCGGTGGAAATTTGACTTAAGGGCTAATCTTTTCAATGACTCTCTGGGACAAGATCCTGCAGCACATGGAGCAGCGGGTTAACCCCCACAGCTTCGCCACGTGGTTCCGGCCTACTCGCCAGGAGCGCGCCGATGACGACCATCTGGTGATCCGGGTGCCCACAAAGCTCTTTTCCAAGCGTTTGAAAGAAACCTACGGCGAGATCCTGAAGGCCGTCTTGGCGCAAGTCGGCCACCCCGGGCTCGCCCTGGAGTTCGTCTGCGAAGAAGCCGAACCCGTTGCAGCCGCTCCGGCGGCCTCGCAGCAAGCCAGGCTCGATTTTGACTCGGCCAGCCATCAACTGAACCCGCGCTACACCTTCGAGACCTTCGTAGTTGGCGCCTCGAATCAGTTCGCGCACGCCGCGGCCAAAGCGGTCGCTGAACAGCCTTCGCGGACCTACAATCCGCTTTTCCTATACGGTGGAGTGGGCCTCGGCAAGACGCACCTGATGCAGGCCATCGGGCACGAGTTAAAGCGCCGGAATCCCAGCCTTCGGCTCACCTACATAAGCGCGGAGAAGTTCACGAACGAGGTGATTGCTTCGATCCGCTTCGAGCGCATGGCCGCCCTTCGCGACCGTTTCCGTAACATGGACGTCCTGATGGTGGACGACATCCAATTCATCGCCACGCGCGAGCGGACGCAGGAGGAGTTCTTCCACACATTCAATGCCCTGCACGATCAGCAGAAGCAGATCGTGATCTCGTCGGATTGCCCGCCGAAGGATATTTCGGCAATTGAGGAACGGCTGCGCTCCCGTTTCGAGTGGGGCTTGATCGCGGATATCCAGCCGCCCGACCTGGAAACTAAAATCGCCATTCTCCAGAAAAAGGCGGAGAGCGAGCGCGTTCACCTTCCGGACGATGTCGCCGAATACATCGCGCGGGCAATTAAGTCGAACATTCGAGAGCTCGAAGGGGCGCTCATCCGGTTGATGGCCTACGCTTCGCTGATTGGCGCTCACATCAACTTGCCCATAGCCCAGCAGGTGCTCAAAAACGTCATCGAAACACAGGAAAAGAAGGTCACGATCGAGCAGATTCAAAAGGCCGTTGGAGAAGTTTTTGGCCTCCGCGCGCAGGATTTGAAGATGCGGAGTAACTCGAAGGTGATCGCTTTCCCGCGCCAGGTGGCTATGTTCATCGTTAAGCAGCTCACGTCCGCCTCTCTGCCCGAGATCGGAAAACAATTTGGAGGAAAGCACCACACCACGGTCCTCCACTCGATCAACAAGATCGAAGCCCTGCGGCAGACAGACAAGGAGTTGAACAAGACGATTAACAGGCTTATGGACTCATTCGGTTAGACCCGATAGCGCGCGGAAGGCGCTTGGATTTTCCTGTGGAAAGTTTGTGGAACGTTGCGGAATGAAGCCTTAACCCGGAGTTGGCTGGAGGTTTTTTGCACGGAGGCGATCGATGGCGCACAGGAACTTGGTGGCCGCAACCTGTTGCTGGAAGAATGCCATAGATCGTTTTCCGCAGAATCCACAGATGCGGCGGCGACGGCGGTTTTTAAATATATAATTCAAAGGAAGAAATCTGTATGGTAACCGCAGCCGGAACCAGTCAGGCCAGCGAGGGATTGCAACACATGGAATTCAGCGTAAAGAAATTCGAACTACTGGAAGAACTCGAGGCGACGCAAGGCGTGGTCGAGCGCAAGACGACCATTCCCATCCTTTCGAACCTTCTGTGTGAGGCCAAGGGCAATCGTCTGTCCATCACGGCCACCGACCTCGAGCTCAGCATCCGAACGTCGTGTGAGGTGAAGGTCAAGAAAGAGGGCGCCGGCACGATACCGGCAAAAAAGCTGCTCGACATCGTACGATTGTTGCCTGAGGAAGAGATCAAATTCAAACTCCTCGACAACCATTTCGTCCAGATCACCTGCGATCGCAAGACGTACAAGCTAGTGGGAATGTCGAAAGACAACTTTCCGGCCCTGCCAGGCTTCCCTCACGCCCTGGTGAAGATCCCTGCGAAATTGCTGGCGGACGTGATTGCCAAGACAACGTTTGCGATTTCTCTGGAGGAGTCGCGCTACACGCTGAATGGCGCTTTGCTCGTGTTGAAACCTGGATCTGTGACGATGGTAGCGACGGATGGCCACCGGCTCGCGCTGATCGAAACAGATCACAAATTCGAAGGGGTTTCGAACGAGACCCGTGTTCTGGTTCCGAAGAAGGCTATGACCGAGATCCAGCGACTGTCCGCCGATGCGGGCGAAGAAGATCTTTGCGAGTTCGCGCAGGACGAAAGCCATTTGTTCTTTCAGTTTGGCCGGCGCTTGCTCACTTCCCGAAAATTGACCGGCCAATTTCCCAATTACGAAGCGGTTCTGCCGCGCGAGGCGAACAAAACAATTGTTCTCGAGCGTGCGGAGTTGCAAGATGCGTTGCGCCGCGTTTCTCAACTCGCCGACCAGCGTTCCCACGCAGTCAAATTCGTGCTGGCCAAGGAAGGCGTCGAGATTTCGGCATCCAGCCCGGAATACGGCGAGGCCAAGGAAGCCATCGAGAAGGAGTTCAGCGGCGAACCGCTCGCCATCGGGTTCAACGCTCAATATCTTCTGGATTTCTTGAACGCGGCTTCGGAGGGCCCCATCAGTTTCGAGTTTAAGGATGAACAGTCGGCCGGCCAACTTCGCCCAATGGCAAGCGAGTCCAGCCGTTACCGCTATGTCGTGATGCCGATGCGCATTTAGGCGAGACCAAAATTCCCTCGAAGTATTTACCATATCTATATATGACCTGCATTAAATCATATGGAGAGTGGTGCGTTGCCGGGAATCCGCTGCCAGATAATCCATAAGTCTAATGTTTCAAATCGTTTAGAATTAAGTCGCCCTCGTGAAAATTCTTGTGTGATAGCCTCAATCCCGCTATAATTTGTAGCGTCAATTGTTCCCCTGGATGATGGACTCGGTTGTACGAAGGTTGCCCTGAAATCGTTTCGTTCGCGCCAGGGCGGAACGGGGCTAGCCGGAACCTTGTTCGGGCACGCGGGAACAACGCCTCCGCTGCGTCTCCCCGACAATTCGGAACGGGACGGGATGGAGTGCTGAAGAGCCCTTCGAGTTTCAGCCGTTGAATTCCGGTTGGAACCAATGGGAGGCAAATGTCGAACCCGCTCGCGCCGTGGATCGTTCCACCAACCGGGCAGTTTTCAGGGCGACCCGCCTTCCCGAAACAAGAACGCATCCCTGTGATTTGTTGATGCAAAGACAGAATTGTGAGGGTCTTGCCTCCGGCGGCTCCCCGGGGTCTGCCCGAACAAACTTCTGGACTTGGCTGGCTAGGAGAAACGCAGTCCATGGGTGACAAAGAAGCGCCGAACTCAAAAGCAGGCGGCCACAAGTACGACGCGACTTCGATTAAGGTGCTCGGCGGTCTCGAGGCCGTTCGCAAGCGTCCCGCTATGTACATCGGCTCGACCGGCGAGATGGGTTTGCACCACCTTGTCTGGGAAGTCGCCGACAATTCCGTTGACGAGGCCATGGCCGGTTTTTGCGATGAAATTAACGTGGTCGTGCACGACGACAACAGTGTCACTGTAACTGACAACGGCCGCGGCATTCCCGTTGACATGCACGCGACGGAAAAGAAGCCCGCCGCCGAAGTCGTCATGACCGTCCTGCATGCGGGCGGCAAGTTCGACAGCGAGACGTACAAAGTTTCGGGCGGTCTGCACGGCGTCGGAGTTTCCGTCGTAAACGCCCTCTCCGATTGGCTCGACCTTGAAATCTGGCGCGATGGCGAAGTCTGGGAGCAGTCCTACGAAAAGGGCGTGCCCACATCGAAGCTCAAATCCTCGGGCAAGACGCGCAAGACAGGCACAAAGATCACCTTTCACCCCGATCCCTCCATCTTTGACACGATAAACTTCAGCTTCGACACGCTGCAGCAGCGCCTCCGCGAACTGGCCTTCTTGAACAAGGGCCTGAAGATCACGCTGGAAGACGAGCGCTCGAACAAGAAAGCCGACTTCCGCTTTACGGGCGGCATTTCGGAATTTGTCAAGCACCTGAACCGCGGCAAGGAAACCCTGCACGACTCCCCGATCTATATCGAAGGCAAACGCGGCCAGGTGGACATCGAAATCGCGCTGCAATACAACGACAGCTACGCCGAGAATATCTTCTCTTTCGCCAACACCATCAACACTGTGGACGGCGGCACGCACCTCGCCGGCTTTCGCTCCTCGCTGACGCGCACCATCAATTACTACGCCAGTTCGCAGGGTATGCTGAAGGAGCAGAAGGACGAAATCTCCATTACCGGCGACGATGTTCGCGAAGGCCTCGTAGCCGTCGTTTCCGTAAAGCTGCCGCAGCCGCAGTTCGAAGGCCAGACCAAGGGCAAACTGAACAGCGACATCAAGGGTCTGGTCGAGTCGCTTGTCAACGAGCGCCTGGGCGAGTATTTCGACAAACACTCCTCGATTGCCCGGCGAATTATCGGCAAGTGCATTGACGCGGCCCGGGCCCGCGAGGCGGCGCGCAAAGCTCGCGAGCTCACGCGGCGCAAGTCCGCGCTCGATTCGAGCGGCTTGCCCGGAAAGCTCGCCGATTGCCAGGAACGCGATCCCGCCCGCTGCGAACTGTTCATCGTCGAGGGCGAATCGGCCGGCGGCTCGGCCAAGGGTGGACGCGATCGCCGCTATCAGGCCATCCTGCCGCTCAAAGGCAAGATCCTCAACGTCGAAAAGGCGCGTTACGACAAGATGCTCGGCCACGAAGAAATCCGCGCGATCATCACTGCGCTGGGCACCGGTATCGGCAAAGACGATTTCGATCCCGCCAAGCTCCGCTACCACAAGGTCATCCTCATGACCGACGCGGACGTTGACGGCAGCCACATTCGCACGCTCCTGCTCACCTTTTTCTTTCGCCACATGCGCGAGCTGATCGAGAAAGAGCACGTTTACATCGCGCAGCCGCCGCTCTACCGCGTCAAGCGCGGCAAAATGGACCGCTACATCCGCGACGAGCGCGAGTTTTCCCGCGAGCTGATGAAGCGCGCCACGGAAGAGCACGTCGTGAAAGGCAAGACGGGCAAATCGCTCGAAGGCGGCGAGCTCACGCAATTCCTGCTCAACATTCAGGAGTACGACCAGGTGGCCGCGAAGCTCGCGCGCAAGCTGCGCGATCCGAAGCTGGTGGAGTTGCTGGCAGAGAGCGAACTCGAAAAGAAAGTGGACTTCGGCGACAAGAAGAAGCTCCAGGAGCTTGTGAAGGCGATCGAGAAAGCGAAGCTCGAACTCGAAGCGAAGCTCGAATTCGACGAGGAGCACAGCCTGCACGAGCTCGTGCTGAAAAACGGCGGCGAGCGGCGCGTCAACTGGGCGCTGGCCGCGTCGCCCGAGTACAAACGGCTGCGCACGCTGCACGCGGCGATCGAAGAGAACGACAAGCCTCCGTTCACCATCGCGCACAACGGCGACAAAGCGACGAAAGATACGGCGCAGCAGCTCCTTAGCTACGTGCTCGAAGACGCGAAGAAAGACTTCACGATCACGCGCTTCAAGGGCCTGGGCGAAATGAATCCCGAGCAGCTCTGGGCGACAACCATGAACGCCGAGACGCGCACGCTGCTCAAGGTGAAGCTCGAAGATGCCGTTGCGGCAGAGGAAATCTTCGCCACGCTGATGGGCGAAAACGTCGAAGAGCGCCGCAAATTCATCCAGGACAACGCGCTCGACGTCGTGAACCTGGATATTTAGCTAACGGGCATCGGAGAATTCGGACTGCTGGGAATCGCCGAGATTGACCTACAAAGGATTGTGTTCGGAAATAGTTCTCGTCAGGGCACGGCTTTAGCCGTGCCGAAACAAAGTGGGGAAAGCGCGCGGCTTTAGCCGCTGAGGGACATGTCTATACCGAAGCGCCACGGGGGCCCGCCCGGCACGTATTTCGTCACCTCCAGGACTTGGGAGGGGCATGCTATTTTTCAACCGGTCCAATCTCGGGAGATTTTCGTGAATGCGGTGCTGCATTACCGTGATGAGGGGACATACCTCCTACATGGATTCGTTTTGATGCCGGACCATTTTCACGTGCTAGTGACTCCGGCGCAAAATGTGGCGCTCGAACGGGCCGTGCAGTTCATAAAGGGCGGATCGGCGCGAAGATTAGCTGAGATTCTGAACCGGCGTTTCCCAGTTTGGCAGCGTGGATTCAGCGATCATCGGATTCGGAACTCAGCGGATCTTGCGTTGCACGTAACCTACATCGAGCAAAATCCTGTAAAGCGCGGGCTGGCATTGAAATCGGCTGATTATTTGTGGTCCTCGGCTTCCGGTAAGTACCGAATAGATGCGGTGCCTCAGGGGTTAAAACCCCTGAACATTGCCGCG
>DATEKA010000091.1:0-25428 GCA_035277685.1 Candidatus Acidiferrales bacterium | reverse complement strand
GGACCTACTAATTTACAGTCGTGGCGACTACCGTGAGTTGGCAAAGCGTTTTGCTTGGGTTGGCGTGAATGGCGTTGTCATACCCGGCTAAATCTGGGAAAGTCGCCCAAAATCCACGTGTTACCAGGGACCGCCGTTGGGGAAGACACTTGATGGTAGCTGCCCGTGCCAAAGACCCAAAGGAGGGCGAGCAAAGGGTTCCTGCGGCAAGCGGGTGCTCCTCGCTGACGTAGCCGCGAAGTCGAACTGAATTTGTGTGACGTGAATTGTGGCATAACCCCCTCCTGCTAGCCCCTGCAAGTGCCGCCAAACCGAGCCAACGAGGTGCAAGTCGCACAAACGCAAAAGCTCGCCAACCGATTGCGTGACTGCAACTTGTGCTCATTTCTTCTTATCGCCTCCGTCTTCATCCAATTTCGTTTTTTGAATTTGCAAGCAGGGGGTCGCCGGTTCGATCCCGGCCACGTCCACCAAACCAAATCACTAAGAAAGACTTACAAAATTCATCTTCCGACTCGAACTCCCGCCTGTGCTTCGCTGTGTAAGAAAGAAACGAATTGAGTCACTTTACACAATCGCGAGAGAGTGTAGGTACCAAAAACTGAGTTAAGCTTTTCTGGGCAATTGAGGGTCGGGAAGGAAAACCTCCTGCCCAAGAGGCAGGTGCGCTCGCAGCCGAGAAATTCCGAGGCTATTCGATCTCGCAGGGGCTGAGCCTTATTAGACAACGAGTTTCCGAAAGGCTTGCAATATTCGAATCTAAAGAGTATTAATGCTTCACCCTTCCGAGAGTCCTTGGCCCAAGGTGCTGACACTGCAATCACCTTGGGTGGCGGACCCGTTGAATTACCCCTTCCATTGATGCTTATGCGCGATTGTGCCGATTCTCTTTTGCGGCGGGTTCATAGCACCGCCTGATCCGTAAAGGAGACCTGTTGCATCCTGCTGGCAAGCACATTCGTTGCATTTCCAAAGGACTGAAGCATGAAGGCTCGATTGTTTGACAGCTCTGTGGTCGGCACCGCACAAGAGGCGCTCGACTTCATTGGCAACATCCTCGAATCGTCGACTGAATACTCTGTCATCGGGAAAGATCTTGACGGGAAAATTCTTCTTTGGAACGAGGGCGCACGACGGATGTATGGATACGAACCAGAAGAAGTCGTGGGCAACCTCAACTCTAATGTGTTGCACACACCGGAAGACGTAGCCGCCGGCAAGCCAAAGGAAATGATGCAGGCCGCGCTGCAGAACGGGAAATGGGAAGGAGTAATCGGCCGCGTTCGAAAAGATGGAAGGCGAATCACAGCCCGCGTGGTCATTACTCCGCGGCGCGATTCGAAGGGAAAGCCGATTGGGTTCCTGCTCATCTCCAAAGACATCTCGCACGAGTTGAGGTTTGCCGAAGAAATACGAAAAACGAAGCTTTTTGACAACGCCATTGTCGGCAACGCGCAGGAAGCGGTTGATTTCATCGCCAACATTCTGGAGTCCTCGACCGAGTACTCCATCATCGGAAAGGACCTGGACGGGAAGATTCTGTTGTGGAACGAAGGGGCACGACGCCTCTACGGTTATGAGCCCGAGGAAGTGGTGGGACGTGCAAACTCATCCATTCTGCATGCACCGGAAGACGTTGCCACAGGAAAGCCACGCGAGCTGTTGGACGCGGCATTGAAAGACGGCAAATGGGAGGGCACCATCCACCGCCGTCGCAAGAATGGGGAACAATTCACGGCGCGGGTGGTCATTACCCCAAGAAAAGACTCAAGTGGCAAGGCAATTGGTTTTCTTCTTATTTCCAAAGACATTTCCGACGAGATCCGGCTCACCGAGCAGTTGAAGGCGACGCAGTTTTATACCCGCTCGCTGATTGAATCAAACATCGATGCCCTGATGACGACGGATCCGCTGGGAATCATCACGGACGTCAATCAGCAGATGGAAGCGCTCACCGGCTACACGCGAGAGGAATTAATCGGCACGGCATTCAAGGATTTCTTCACCGATCCGGGCCGCGCGGAAGAGGGCATCCGCCTGGTGTTGCGGGAGGGAAAGGTAACCAACTACGAGCTAACAGCGCGGTCGAAAGACGGGAGAACGACGGTCGTTTCTTACAACGCGTCTACCTTCCGAGATTCCGCCAACAAACTGCAGGGCGTCTTTGCCGCCGCCCGCGACATCACCGAGCAAAAAAAACTGGAGCAGCAGCTTCGCGAATCCGAGGCTTACAATCGCGGCCTCATTGAAGCGTCGGTCGACGGCTTGATCACGGTCGACCCTTCCGGGACGATTTCGGACGTCAACGAGCAGATGTGCCGGATGTCCGGCTACACGCGCGAGGAATTGATTGGAACTCCCTTCTCGGACTATTTCCAGGATTCGGACCGTGCGACATCGGGAGTGAAAGAAACGTTCGAGAAGGGCATCGTCACTGACTACGTCCTCACGCTGGCGCGGCGGGCTGGCTCGGCGCTGCGCGTTTCGTTCAACGCTTCGGTCTTTAAGGATGCTTCGGGAGATATCAAGGGAATATTTGCGTCAGCGCGCGACATTACAGAACAGGCCCGCTTGCAATCCCAGCTGGCAGAAGAAAGGGCGTATAACCGAGGACTAATTGAAGCGTCTTTGGACGGTTTGATTACGGTCGATCCCGCATTAAGCATTACGGATGTGAACGAGACAATGTGCCGAATGTCCGGCTACACGCGGACGGAGTTAATCGGCAGCTCCTTTCAGCAATATTTCACGAACCCGAAAAGCGCAGCGGACGGGGTTCGACAAACACTCGACAAAGGCGCCGTCACAAACTACGAACTGACCCTTCGTCGGAAGGATGGCCAGGAGCTTCTCGTCTCGTTCAATGCAGCGATCTTCAAGGATGATATGGGAAAGGTGCGGGGAATTTTCGCTTCCGCACGAGACATCACCGAGCAGTCGCGCCTTCAGGCTCAGCTGGCTGAAGAGCGAGCGTACAACCGCGGCCTCATCGAAGCCTCCGTGGACGGCTTGGTCACGGTTAACGAACAGATGATCATCACCGACGTCAACGAAACAATGAGTCAAATGGCCGGGAAATCGCGCAGCCAGCTCATTGGTTCTTCCTTCCCGGATTATTTTCTTGAACGCGAGCGCGCAGCGGAGGGCGTGCGGCTCACGTTCAAGGAAGGGCTCGTCACCAACTACGTGCTGACGCTACAGGCCGCCGCGGGCAAGCAAATTCCCGTGTCCTTCAACGCGGCAGTGTTTCGCGATTCCGCGGGCACCATTCGCGGAATTTTCGCGTCTGCGCGCGACATCACTTCGCAAAAACAACTCGAAGTCCAGTTGCAAGCGTCGCAGTTCTACACCCGTTCGCTGATTGAATCGAACATCGACGCCTTGATGACTACTGATTCTCTCGGAATCATCACGGACGTGAACCAGCAGATGGAATCGCTCACCGGCTGCACGCGCGAAGAATTGATTGGGACGCCGTTCAAAATCCACTTCACCGATCCCCTGCGCGCCGAGGATGGCATCCGGCTGGTGCTCGAGAAAGGCAAAGTCACCAACTATGAGCTGACCGCGCGGTCGAAGAAGGGGCGCGAGACCGTGGTCAGTTACAACGCGGCGACATTTAACGACCAGACGGGCAAACTGCAGGGCGTGTTCGCAGCGGCACGCGACATCACCGAGCAGAAAAAGCTCGAGCAGCAGTTGCGAGAGCAACAATCCTACAACCGCGGACTGATCGAGAGCTCGGTGGACGGTTTGATTACGGTTGATCCGGCGGGCGTGATTACCGACGTAAACGAGCAGATGTGCCGCATGACCGGTTACGGCCGTTCGGAGCTAATCGGCAGCCAGTTTGCCGACTACTTCACCGAACCCGAACGGGCAACGGCTGGCGTGAAGCAAACATTCGACACCGGCGTGGTGACCGAATATGCCCTGACACTGGTTTCCCGGACGAGGCGGCTGCTGCAGGTTTCCTTCAACGCCTCCGTCTTCAAAGACCCGGTCGGCAACGTGCGAGGCATTTTCGCCTCGGCACGCGACATCACGGACCGGCTCAGGCTGGAGGAGCGGCTTCGCGAACAACAGGCCTACCTCCGCGGCCTGATTGAGAGCTCAGTCGACGGCCTGATCACGGTCGACCCCGCAGGATTCATCACCGACGTAAACGAGCAGATGTGCCGCATGACAGGATATACGCGCGAGGAGCTTGTGGGTTCGGTCTTCAAACAATATTTCACGGAGCCCGACCGCGCGGATTTGGGAGTTAAACGCACATTGACGGAATCGACCGTCACGAATTACGAGCTTGTTCTGCGGTCGAAAACCGGACGCAAAGCCACTGTCTCATTTAACGCTTCGATCTTTCGCACACCGGATGGACAGGTGCAAGGAATTTTTGCCTCGGCGCGCGATATTTCCGAGCAGGCGCGGCTCGGTCTGCAGCTCACCGAGCAACAAGCTTACAACCGTTCCCTTATCGAGGCGTCCGCAGACGCGCTGTTCGCTATCGCGCCGGACGGTACCATCACTGACGTAAACGAAGAGGCGACGCGCCTGACTGGCTACTCGCGGAAGCATCTCATCAATTCCCGTTTTTCCGAGTATTTCACCGAACCGGATAGCGCGCGATTGGGTGTTCAGCAAACGCTCGCCGAAAAGCGCGTCCTCGGCTATGAGCTCATCTTGATTACGCGCTACGGAAGGCGGATTCCCGTGAGCTTCAACGCGGGCGTATTCACCGACGCCGCAGGCACTGCGCTCGGCATTCTGGCCGGCGCGCGCGATACGACTCCGCAGAAGGGGCTAGAAAAGCAGCTTCGCGATTCGCAATTCTACACACGGTCGCTGATTGAGTCGAACATCGACGCGCTGATGACCACCGACCCGCTGGGAATCATCACGGACGTCAACCAGCAGATGGAGGCGCTGACCGGTGGCACGCGAGAGGAACTAATTGGCACGCCGTTCAAGAATTACTTCACTGATCCAAAGCGCGCGGAAGAAGGCATCCGGTTAGTGCTGAAAGAAAGCCGGGTCACGAACTACGAATTGACAGCGCGCTCCAAGACAGGACGCGAAACCGTGGTTAGTTACAACGCCACCACCTTCAATGACCAAGCGGGCAAGTTGCAGGGCGTGTTCGCGGCCGCCCGCGACGTGACCGAACGAAAACGGTTCGAGCAAACACTGCAGGAAAAAAACGTGGAACTCGAGAACGCGAGCCTCGCGAAAGACCGCTTCCTCGCCAGTATGAGCCATGAACTCCGCACCCCTCTGAACGCGATCGTGGGCTTCACCGGAACGCTTCTGATGAAGCTGCCGGGACCGCTTACCGCGGAGCAGGAGAAGCAACTCCGCACCATCCAAACCAGCAGCCGGCATCTGCTGTCGCTCATCAATGACCTGCTCGACTTGGCAAAAATCGAATCCGGAAAAGTGGAGTTGAACACAGAGACGCTGGACTGCCGGGCGATCGTCGAAGACGTCCGCACGACGCTGCGGCCGCTGGCCGAAGGGAAAGGCCTGAAATTCGAAGTTCGCCTTCCCGCCGGGGAAATGCTAGTGCAAACCGACCGGCGCTCGCTGACCCAGATCCTCATCAACCTGGCCAACAACGCAATCAAGTTCACGAATAAAGGATCGATCCGCATCGAATTGCGCGCAACCCGGGATAACAGGACCACGCTCGCGGAAGTTGCGGTTGTGGATACCGGCATCGGCATCCGCGACGAGGACAAGGCCAAACTCTTCCAGGCATTTATGCAGGTGGATAGCTCCTCAACGCGCGCGTACGAAGGCACCGGGCTTGGGCTCCACGTCAGCCAGAAGCTCGCGCACATGATTGGCGGGCAGATCCGGTTCGAGAGCGCCTACGGGAAGGGGAGCGCGTTTTTCATTTCAGTTCCGGTCGCAGAGGAGGTCGTACGGCCCGTATTCTGATCATCGAAGACAACCCCACGAACCTGGAGCTTATGGTCTACCTGATTACAGCATCGGGCCATGAAGCGCTCGAGGCGCACGAGGGGGCGGAAGGACTTCAAAAAGCCAAGCTGGAAAGCCCCGACCTCATTCTTCTCGACATTCACATGCCTCAGATGGACGGCTACGAGGTGGCGCGCAGGCTCCGTGCGGATCCGGATTGCTCGCGGATCCCCCTCGTCGCAGTCACGGCGCTGGCCATGGTGGGCGACCGCGAAAAGATCCTCGCATCCGGATTTAACGGCTACATCGCCAAACCCATCGAGGCACAATTCTTTCTGTCGCAGATCAATGCTTTTCTCGCCGCACCCGCACAGCGCCCTGCAGCTGCTGCGGTCGCGGAGCAGGCATCGCAACAGCTCACAGCGCTCCAATCAAAGAAGCTAGCTCTCGTGTTGTTCGTCGACAACACCCAGACCAATATTGATCTGGTACGCGGCATTCTCGAACCCTCAGGCTATGAAGTGGCAGCCGCTCTCTCAGCGCAAGAGGGACTTGAACTCGCCCGTCGCATGCGGCCCGATTTGATTCTATCCGACGTGCACATGCCTCATGAGGATGGCTACAGCTTTATGCGAATGGTCCAGAAGGATCCATGCTTACGGCCGATTCCGTTTGTGTTCCTCAGCGCCTCCGTCTGGTCCGCGCGCGAGAAGAGGCAGGCCCTGGAACTCGGAGCGTCCAAGTTCTTATCGCGCCCGATTGAGCCGCTGGTTCTCCTGGAAGAAATTCAAGGCTGTCTTCAAAAGGCCAGAGGCGCCTGACCATGGCGACGATCCTCGTGGTGGATGACCAGGAATTGAATCGCAGCGTTCTGACCACGTTGCTTGGCCACCATGGGCACAGGCTGGTGGAAGCTACCACGGGCGTCGAAGCACTGGGCAAAGTTTGTCTGGAGGGTCCCCAGTTGGTTGTAACCGACATCTTGATGCCGACGATGGACGGTTACGAGTTTGTGCGCCGGCTTCGAAAACTCGAAACCATCAAGCAACCCAAAGTAATTTTTTACAGCGCGACATATTTGGAGAAGGAAGCACGCACGCTCGCGCGCGCATGCGGCGTTTCGTCCGTAATCTGCAAGCCCACCGATCCCGATCAGATCCTTAAGATCATAGATTCTGTCTTGTTATCCGAGCCTTCCGAGCTACCAACTGACGCTGACGGAAAAGCGGAAGAGGGTGAAGTATCCCGGATATTGAGTCGCAAACTCTACGAAAAGGTCCAAGAAGTCGAGGAGCTAAACGCGCGCCTAGAACGGCGAGTGGCGGAACGCACCGCCGCCCTCGAATCCGCGAACCGCTCGCTGCAACAGGAAATCCTGGAGCGAAAAAAGGCCGAAGAAGAAGTGGAGCGGAGCCACGACGAGCGCCTGCGATTGAAGAGCGAGTTCCTATCCCATGTGTCCCACGAACTTCGTTCTCCATTGTCCGTTGCCCACCAGTTCACGACGATTCTTCTCGATGGATTGGGCGGATCGCTGTCGCCTGAGCAGCAGGAATATCTCGAAATCATGCTGCGCAACCTCAACCAATTGAAGGGAATGATCAACGACCTGCTTGAGGCCTCGCGCGCCGACGTGGGCAAACTAGCTGTCAGGCTGTCATCTCTGGCCCTCGAGGGGCTCGTTGAGAAGACGGCGAAGGCGTACGGCGCCATCGCGGCGAAGAAATCTATTGCCCTCAAGACGATCATCCCGCCGGACCTTCCCGCTGTTTGTGCGGACGCTTCGCGGATTTCCCAGGTGCTCGGCAACCTCCTGGATAATGCGGTGAAGTTTTCGCCGCCCAAATCAACAATTCACGTGGACGCGAGAGTTTTGGAAAGCGATCCGCATTTCGTATGTGTGTCCGTGACCGATTGTGGCTGCGGAGTCAAAGCGGAGGACGCGGACCGCATCTTCGAACGCCTGTACCAGGCGAAAGACCCTCTGGAAACGAGCCGGCAGGGTCTTGGGCTGGGCTTGCACATTTGTAAGGAACTCATCGCTCTGCACGGCGGGAACATCTGGATGGACTCGAAGTGCGGAACGGGCAGTGCTTTTCGTTTCACGTTACCGGTCTTCACCATCAAGACGCTGATCGCTCCTCTCGTAGCGAATGAGGCCTGCCTGGCACCGTCTATCGCGTTTGTGACTATCCGCGTGACGCCGGACAGGTTGTGGCGCAGCGAGCGTGAGCGGGAAAGGGCACTGAACAGGGTTCGCGGAGTATTGGAGCGCTGCATGCTTCCGGACCTGGACGCTCTGCTCCCCCCGGAAAGCTGGGATCGCACAGATCTATTCAGCATTGTGGCGCGGACCGATGAGCGCGGTTGCCAGGCGATTCTCTCTCGGGTCCGCGAGCAGTTGGCGCGGTGCCACGACTTAGAAAAAGCGGGCATCCAGTGGCAAGTGGAGGGCGAGGTGATCGACTTGGGCAGTCTAACGAAGGAGATGTCACTTGACCGTCGCACGGTTTGTGCAAGCGAATATCTGCGAGACCGGCTGCACAAAATTAAAATGGAAGGAGAATCCAGTGGCCAACAAAAGAATTCTTCTCATTGAAGATGACAAAGACTCGGTGCTCGCGATGGCGGTGCGGCTGAAGGGCCAGGGTTACGACCTGGCGGTTGCCCACGACGCCGTGTCAGCTGTGGCGACAGCTCGCAAGGAAAAGCCAGATCTGATCGTTCTCGATCTCGGTTTGCCGGGGGGAGACGGATTTGTGGTGATGCAGCGGCTCAAATCCAACGTGGACCTGATGCTCGTCCCGATCATCGTTGTAAGCGGCCGCGATCCTCTCATGAATGAACATCGTGCACTGGAAGCCGGAGCGGAGATGTTCTTCCAAAAGCCGGTGGACAACGATGACTTTCTCGCCGCTGTGGAAAAGGCGGTCTCGCAAGAAGGAGACGCTTCGCGGATTGCGTCCAAGTGAAGAAATGCGCAACGACTCCAAACCGAGGATTTTGATTGTGGACGACGACGCGGGAACGCGGGAATTGTATCGTTCCTTGCTTACACCGTTTGGCTATGACCTGGTGGAAGCGCACGATGGGAAGCAGGGGTTGGACATGGCGCGCGCCCACATGCCAGACCTCGTCATCTCCGACATCCTGATGCCCACGATGAACGGGTACGAGTTTGTGTCCACGCTTCGGAAATTCCCGTCGATGGAAAAAATACCAGTCATCTTCAACAGCGCTAGCTTCTTGGATCGCGAGACGCGTTCCTTGGGCGAGGCCTGCGGTGTCTCCCTCTACATTTTGAAACCGTCCGACCCGGAAAAAATTCTCAGCACCGTCCAGGCAGCGCTCGGCCTCGAGGGCCAGGCGCCGCTGGCAACCACGCCCGCTCCGCCCGCCGGAGACGCGGTGCCACTTTTGATTGATGCGTTTTTCGAAAAAGGAAAGCGGCTAGACGCGGTCAGCGTCCGGTTGGCGTCTCTTGTCGAGCTTGGATTGGAACTCGCGCAACATTCCGGCATGGAGGAGCTGTTGGACAAGGCTTGCAACGGCGCGCGGAAGACGATTGGCGCGAATTACTCCGGTGCAGGTATCCTTGCGAAAGCCGGAAATCAGTTGCGCTCCTTCGTATTTTTCGGAACCAATTTGGAGATCGCACAAAGCCTCGCCGACGGAGCGTTTGACGGGCCTGTTTTCTCGTCCCTGATCCGCGACAAGAAGATTCGCAGGGAGTTCAACCCTTATGGCGAACCTGCCGGCCTGAATTTGCCGGCCCGCCATCCGCCGGTTCGCAGCTTCCTAGGCGCTCCCTTGAAGGCCAGCGATCAGGTTTACGGGTGGATTTATGTCGCCGGCAAGATCGGACTGGCCGAATTCACCGACCAGGATGCCGAAATCCTGACCGCTTTAGCTGCTCACGTGGCTCTCGCGTGCGAAAACGCGCAACGATTTCAAACCATTCAGGAACGAACCACCAGACTCGAAGCAGAGGTCGAAGAGCGAAGGCGGGCTGAAGATCGTTTTCGCATGCTGGTCGAGACTGCGCCGGCTGCCATCGTGATTGTTGACGGCAAAGGGCGAATCGTCGATTTAAACGCTCAAACGCTTGCAATATTCGGATACCAGCGTGACGAGCTCCTCGGGCAAAGCGTGGACATGCTTCTCCCAGAAAAGCTGAGAAGAAACCACAAAGAACACCGCGCCGGGTACATGAGCAGCCCGCACGCACGGCCGATGGGCTTGGGGATGGAGTTGTTTGCACGCCGCAAGAACGGAACTGAATTTCCAGTTGAAATCAGTTTGGGGCCCTTGGCTACGAAAGAGGGCACTCTCGTGTCCGCGGCCATTGTGGATATTACCACCCGAAAAAAAATCGAAGACCGGATGCGCTTATCCCAGCGCCTGGAAGCAATCGGCAAACTGGCGGGTGGGGTCGCGCATGATTTCAATAACCTGTTGGGTGTGATTCTCGCATGCTGCGACACGGTCGCTGATTCGTTGCCTGCCGATCATTCTGCGACGAAAAAGATCGAGATCATAAGAAAGGCCGGGACATCAGCTGCCGACCTTACGCGCCAGCTCCTGGCATTCAGCCGCCAACAGATGCTTCAGCCACGCGTGCTCAACCTGAAAGAGGTTTTGGCGCGGGTGCATTCGTTGCTCAATCGGCTAATCGGAGAAGACGTAAGTCTAAAGGTGTCGATCGAGCCTGACGTCGGAAATATAGTGGCCGATCCCGGGCAAGTCGAGCAAGTTCTGATGAACTTGGCCGTGAATGCACGCGACGCAATGCCAAAAGGCGGCAGCCTTGCAATTCAAGTTCGAAACGCCGATCTCGACGATTCCTACCACCAAGAACACCAACCTGTAATTCCCGGCCCTTACGTCATGCTTTCGGTCGAGGACACGGGCTGCGGCATGGACGCAAAAACACAGGCGCGCATTTTCGATCCCTTCTTCACCACCAAGGAACTCGGTAAAGGAACAGGCCTGGGTCTCGCCACTGTTTACGGCATCGTCAAGCAGAGCGCCGGATACATCTGGGTTTATAGCGAGGTCGGACAGGGAACCGTTTTCAAGCTGTATTTTCCGTGCGTCAATCAAACCGCCTTTTCTGCAGAGCATGCCGAGGTCGAGCGGGACCAGCTACGGGGCGTGGAAACCATCCTTGTCGCAGAAGATTCCGAGTCTCTGCGCGAAATTGCCACCGAATATCTGCAGAGTCTTGGTTATCGCGTCATGGATGCGGTCTCAGGGAAAGATGCTCTGCGACGGGCAAACGAATTTCACGGGCCCATTCATCTGCTCATTACCGACGTTGTAATGCCGGAAATGAGCGGTCCGGAACTCGCGAACCAGCTAGCGGTTGCTCGCCCGGAAATCAAGGTGCTCTTCACTTCCGGATACACGGACGATGTAATCGCGCGACAGGGCGTGCTCAATCCCGCCAGCGCTTTCATACAAAAGCCATATCGCCCCAAAGCTTTAGCTCGAAAGGTCCGAGAGGTTTTGGGGGTTGCCGAGAGCGCTACTTCGGTGCCACTTCGGCTTTAGACTCAGGTCCGGCGGAGGTGCTCCTTCGTGCTGCTCGGCAGAGCTCAGAGGGAGAGCAGATGGTTTGCCTCCCCAAAGCTCGACAGCATGGCGAAACTCGTGAAAAATGGCACGGCCACTTGGAAAGCAGGCCTCGACTTGCAGAAAGTCCGAAGAGCAATCGATGACTGGCAGACTGAGAAGAACGTCGAACCTGCTAAGGAAATAATGAACTAGATCGAACGGAAAGAAAGCCGATCCGGCGACGCGCCCACAAACGAAACTGCGCGGACGAAGGGGATCACAAACCAGGAGCTGTGCTTGTCCCAAAACGGGCGATGAATGGGCCTGGCGACTATCGCTCAGAATATGGCATAATGTGAGCGATAGGAATGCCGCCTATCGCTCATGACGTGGAACTGGCAAAGACCGGATTGGCCCAATTTCCGATGGGATCGCGCACGGCTGGAAGCTGCGGAGAAGCAGTTTCTTGTCAGCGGAGGTGTGTTCGTAGGCACGGTCCGACACCTGGGGAAAGAAGAGCGCGACCAACTCACGGTTGAGGCCATGAGCACAGAAGCCGTGACGACTTCTGAAATCGAAGGCGAGATTCTGGATCGCGCAAGCGTGCAGTCCTCGCTCCGCAAGCAACTGGGCCTTGCCACGGATGAACGGCGCGTCCGGCCCGCGGAGCGAGGCATCGCGGAGATGATGGTTGACCTGTACCGGTCTTTTGCCGAACCGCTATCCGATGAAATCCTCTTTCGCTGGCACCGCATGGTCATGAGCGGCAGCCGCAACCTGAAAGATGTCGGTCGCTACCGGACGGGTGCGGAAGCGATGCGAGTCGTTTCCGGTGCGATTGACGAGCCCAGAGTCCACTTCGAAGCGCCGCCGTCATCGCGCGTGCCTTCCGAAATGAGGAGATTCATTTCATGGTTCGGTCGAACCGCGCCTGACCGCGACGAGTCGCTGCCCGCGCTAACGAGGGCCGGAATCGCTCACCTGCATTTTGAAAGCATCCATCCGTTTGAGGATGGCAACGGGCGCATCGGGCGCGCCATCGCGGAAAGGGCACTGGCGCAGAACCTCGGCCAGCCGACGCTTGCGGCATTGGCGGCGACGATTCTTGCTCGCCGCAAAAGCTATTACGAAGCGCTCGAAGCGGCGAACAAGGAAAACGAAATCACGCGCTGGCTGCTGTGGTTTGCCGGCGTCGCCATCGAAGCGCAGCGCCGAACCATCGCGCTCGTGGAATTCCTGATCGACAAGACGAAATTGCTCGACCGGCTGAAGGGCCAACTCAACGCTCGACAGGAAAAGGCGCTGCTGCGTATGTTCCGGGAGGGGCCGGAAGGTTTCAAAGGGGGCCTTTCGGCGGGGAAATACAGCACGATAACCGGAGCCTCGCCAGCAACCACGACGCGTGACTTGGCGGATTTAGTCGAGAAAGGCGCATTGGTGCGCGAAGGCGAACGCCGCTACGCCCGCTATCGCCTGGGCGTTCCCCTCAGGCCCGTCCATCAAGTGACGGTCACCGAGCTATCGAACTCGCAAAAATAGCGCGCGGGCTCCTCCGTTCGTGCTCTCCTGCTCTCTTTATGGCTTCTTCACGCCGCCTTCGTAGTGCGTTTTGGTAACGGTGCCATTCTTGTTGTACGTAACGTCATCAATCGCATACTTCAAGATGCAGCCCGTATCTTTCGTTAACCAAAGAGAGCCAACGACGTCATAGTCCTTCAGGCCGGTAGCTCGCAAATACGTCTCTTTGTTGCCTGGATCATGACGCGTATCTACGGCGTATTTGATGGCGTCGAACCCGGCGACGTTTTCCGGTCCGATTTTCGTCATGTTGAACCTGGCCATATTCCGATCCATCCAGGGTGAGGACATAGCCATTGTGGTGAGAGCCGTGTCCCAGCCACGCTTGTCGGTTCGTGAGTAATGATTCGTGGTGGCGCCGGCGCCGGTGCGGCTCGTCAGATCAATCTTCTGGGGTGAGACATCCGCTTCGATGGAGAGCGAATCATTGGCGCCTGGCTGCGTCCGCGCGGAAGAGAAGTGAAACGGCTGAGCCGGGTCCTTTGCCATGGTTTCCTGGCAGAAATCGGCGGAGCCCGGGTCGAAGTTTTGCCCGGCCTGTCTTGCTGATTGAGGCTGCGAAGGGGGTTCTAGCAGCTTGGCGGACGGCACAGAATTGCATCCCGTTGACGCCGCGGCGAACGCGACCGCTAACACGGTCAATCGGAGTCTGAAAACGCTGCTCATTCATCCTGCTCTTTCAGGTTCTTACCGCCTTGCATTTCGCGATGGCGCGCGGAGCAAGCTTCTTGGAGCAGCCGCTCAGTGCGAAGCACGCGAGCGAGAACAAAGGCACAAATTGCAGTTGCGAGTTTCCCACCGCTTCCTCCATTTGCATGCGTAGATCGTCGCGCGAGCCAGCATCGAAGAAATCCGATCCCGATGGCCGCGAGGCTGCGTCCTACCGGGCATCCGTGGAGACCTGGAAGGACCAAGCGGAGTCGAACATAAGGCCGTTCCCCTGGCCGCGAGCCACATCGCCACCGGAGAATTTCATCGACTTCGATATAGGACGCAAGACAACCGCATATTCGCCGGGAAGGAGAGGCGCCGCTGGCGTGATCTGGTAGTCGCCTTTGCCGATTTTTTGGGCGTTGATTTGGACGCGCTCTTCCAGGAATGACGAATAGACCTCCCAATCGGCTGCCGCACTGGCGCTGGCATCCTCTTTGCCGCGGCTGGCGCCGACGATGCGGCAAGTGTTCTGCGCGGGCGTCAACTTCACGATGGCCGGCGCGAACTGGTCAGGATCGACGCCCGGCGGATTTGGGAAGTTCACCGAAAACGTAGGTGTAGTCGTCTGTAGGACATTTGTGGAAGCTGGATTGAGGACAGCCCAAACGTAAGTTACCGCCGGCTTACGTCGTCCGAGGGCGCCACCGAAAATGCCGCCCGCCTGTTCCATGGTCATGGCTCCGGCCACCGAACTTGTATGTATCGCGGCGTCTGTGGCCGCAGTGTTGACGCCAGCCTGCATTGACTGCGTCAGAACAGAATCGCCCGCAAGACTAGACATGGATTCGGGCTTTGTCTTCGTTTGCGCCAATTGTGTCTTCTCGAGCGGGATTTGCTGAGCAGCACCGTTCTGCATAAGGGCCACTGCCGGCATCTGCCATCTGGGAGCAGGAGCGTCCTGACTCTGGCCGGAAGGGGGCGTTTGTGCCGGTAACGCCGTTGCAGGCGCCGGCGCTGCAAGTGGCGCCGCCGGCGGCACGGGAGCGGCTTGCGCGGAAGAAGCAGCAGGAGTCTGAGCAGCAGCCGCCGAAGGATTCGCGGCGGGCTGCGAGGCTGGTGCATTGGAAGTGGAGTTGGACGCAGCCATGATCGCGTCCATTTCCTTCTCTGTGACGCCGGCATTATGCAACTTGATCAGCGCGTCCGCGGACGTATCGAACTTCGCCGGGCCAGCCTGGATCGCAGAGACAATCACAGATTCAGGAACTTTGCCTCTGACCATTTTTATGATGTCTTCGTTCACGAGCGGCTTTTGCGCTTCTTGGGCAGTAACGGGGCAAACGACGGCGAGCAACAGCAACGTCGCGACAGTGATGAGTCTTGCGGTGATGAGCTTTGCAGAATTCATGCCGTACCTCCTCTTTCAAACCTCGTCCCGATTCGCATCGATCGCAAATTCCTGGAGGCCAGTCAGAGGCGCGGCAGCAGAGACTCGGTTCCGCGAGGCCCTCTGACGAATACCTTCAGGGCGTAACTGGATTGCGTTCGGTTCTGGTAAATGTTGGTTGGAATTCCGAGAAAAGGGTTCGGCTCAAATCCCGAACAAGACGTATCACCCCAGGAGACCTGAATGGCCTGGCCTCCCCTTACGCTCCACTGGACGTCCCACTGTCCAAAGTCCTGCCGGTACGTAACTACATATGGACAGTTCGCCGGGAACGTCGTCCACGAGACGCTCTCTACAACCCATCCCTTAGGAAGCTGGCTCAGATCGAAGGAATCAGTTGCAGGCGTGAACTTGTCGTTCATACCGCGGGTGACGTAGATCGAGGTTACGCCCGAAGCGGAAGCGGGAACGTAGGGACCGCTAACTGGCGAATTGCTTTGCAGACTGGGGTGCTGAGACCACTCGTGCTGGCCCGTTATGTTCCAGTCGAGTTTTCGCCATCCAGGCGGGATATACCGCAGCAAAACGCCTTCATCTCGCGCCGCGAAGAACCTGAAGCCGCCGGCTTGAACTTCTTTGCCGTCCGCCCGGTGGATCACCAGCTGTAGATTGTCCAGATCGAGGACTCCGCTGATGTTTTCGCCCAGCTTCATCACGATCAAATCATCCGTCCACGCCTCGATCTGGAAGTCTGCGTGGAACCCGGCCGTATAGATCCATGCTTTTCGTCCGGGCTGATCGTCGCCAAAGTTGCAGCCATGGATCGAGTAAAGGTTGTACTTGCTGATCGGAGTGAATACGAATTTCGTCGTCTGGCCTGTGACGGCCCCGATGGTCATCTGTCCGTGAGAAAGGGCGTAACAGCCGTTCAAGGCCGTGTTTGGAGGAGGTGCCTCGGCATATTTCGACACGCCCAGGGGATGGGTCTGCAAAGTGGGACTCGGTCGCGGTGCCGGCGTCACAGGGCTCGGGCCCGGAGAAGGAAGCGTTTTAGCCGGACGCATCTTCACCTTCAGAGCGTCGGCGTCTGCGCCCTGCTTCTGGACGGCAAGTTCGGAAAACACGGAAGACTCGCTTGCCAGAGCGTTAGGGTTAGTGATGATTCGCGACTCGGTTAGCTTCGCTGTGGGAGGGGGAGTTTTGAGGAGCGCCTTTCGAAATTCGTCTTCTGTGAGGAAATGCACCTTCGCCCCCTTCGGCAGTCGACTCGCGATCGACGGATCAATCTGCTGCGGTGCTGGAGGCTCCAACGGAGGTTTCCTACGTGCCACGTATTCCTGGGCCGAGGCCCCTGACCAACCGATTGTCAGCAAAAAAGTTAGACAGGCAAACATTCGACACATCCTCGTTCTCCTTCTGGCGCCCGGTTGAGACAAGCTCTCCAGCTTCTGTCCCCAATTGTTCGGCTGGGCCGGGAGCTATTGGTAGCCGCTCAAAAATTTCCATGGCGAAACACCACGTGGTCCCCACACTGTGATGTCGAGCGCGTATGCGGAAACGCTCTCAATCTTTGTGCCCATCAGTTTCGATATGGTCGTGCAAGTCTGCGTCTGCCAGGAAACGTCATATCCATCACCCGGCGTCGTGAGAGTCCAATTTCCCGCCGTAGTTAGTTGAGCGCTGCCAGGTGGGGCGTAGACGCAAGAACCCAGAGGCAGGCCCGCGGTGTACATCTGCACTACCGTGATTTCAAAGCCGTCCATCAGCGTCGCCTCTGTGTTGCCGTAAACGCCTGGCATTGCCGGCAGGACGTTGAAGTGGTCGGGATACCTGTAACCTTCGGAGAAAGATGCCCCCACGTCCTGCTTCACCACGACAACGCTGTGCGTTCCCGGAAACAACGAGGGCGCTGAGGAACCGACGTAGATGCTGGGATACTTGCCGTTCGAATCGAGTTCGGAGCCAACGTCAACGTCGTACGCAGAAAGTTGTGTGAGCATCAGCAATTGAGGGGCACGGGCGGCCGAAAAGCTGTACTTTGCGGCGCTTGGTCCTGTTCCTGCGCCGCTTTTGTACTCTTGTCCTCCCGCCGTCTTCACGACCAGCGTCACGGGATCGGTGTCGTAGTAGCCCGAAGCGTTGGGATCGATATGGGTGATGATCTGCCGGTCGCTCCAGCCGTTGGGTGCGATCTGCAATTGCAACTGATCGGGATTCAACCGGACTGGAATCGCCGGGCCAGAGATAGATCCGAGGTTGATCTTTTGCGGATACTTGAGGTTACTGAGGTAAACCTCGCCGGGTTGAGAACCGAAGCCGCATCCTTGAACTACGTAAATTCCGTATGGTCCGCCGATGGGAGTGAAGACGACGGCAGTCTTCTTTCCGGAAACGCTCACAATTCCGGGCGCACAAAGGCGGGAGACAGCTGCAGGCGACATCGGTATCCCGGAACGCCCGGCATTCTGCGCAATGGCGGTTGTTTGGCTGGTCGTCCCGTGCGCCAAAAGGGTCTGCTCTGAAGAGGTCATCGGCGTTCGGCTGGATATTGGGAATGTCGCGGGCTGTTTCGAGGCGGTCGCCACATGAGGTGCGGCGACTTTCGGGCCCGGTTTGACGTTGGCAGACAGCGTCTCAACTAACTCCCTCCTTAACAGCCATTGCAGCGTCGTGCTGAAAGTGACCGGGCTTCGCGTTGTCTGGCGGCTTCGGCCGTTTGTGATGGCGCTGGATTTGGTCGACGGATTCTGGGCGCGGGCCCACAGCGCGCATGCCGTGAGACCGGCCAATGTACTTACCCCAACTATTTCAGCCATCCTTTTCAGGAACATACTTCGCTCCTTCTACTCGATTGGCTTCGTCCTCGTGTCCTGCTGCGGGGCGGCGTTCCGCGGACAACGACCTATTTCGATGAAGGAAGCCTAATGCGTTCCATCCGCCCACGGAGCTACTCCTCGCGGTCCCTTGACCGGAATCTTGATGGCATACGTCTCGTCGAAGAACGACGGGGATCCTGCCGGCATCATGAGAGTGTTGGTCGGCTGACACGAACTCTCCTGGCGCGTTATGAGAAAGACCGACGGATCGTTTCCCCACTGAATGCTCCAGGACCCTTCGGTTTTCACGATTGCGCTTGCAGTTTTGAGTTCGGCCCTGCACCGCTCGGGCGTGAGCGGGAAGGGAAAGACTTCCGGTTTCATTACGGCGAATCCGAGTTGTAAGCCGTTGAGGTTGAATTGATCGCTACCCACGGCGAAATGAAAGTTTTGGGAATGGCGGACGACAGCAGCGGAATACTTTGGAACTGGCGACGCAAAATTGAATATCGTTCCACTGTCGCCGGCCAAAGTGAGTTCCGCGGGGACCGTAGTCACTTTTGATCGCGGGACGTCTTGCAGATACTCGGTCTCCCGTGCGGCAAAGAAATTGAATCCGCCGCGCTGGGCCTTCTGGCCGTTGGCGTATTCCACGACGAGCGTGACGCTGTTGGCCCACTGATCGAGCACGCCGCTGATGCACGGAGGCACATGAACATCAATCTGCTGGTGGGGATCCGCTCGCGTTGGACGGTGGGTCGGATCAGGACCGGGAAAATCAATGGCCAGATCCATTCGGTTCTGTGCCGCAAGTCCGCAAGTTGGGGTTCCGAGTCTCAGCGGTTGTTGCATCGTCAGCGAGATTTTGCCCGTTGCTTTCGGAAAAAAGGATTGGGACGCGAGGAGGTAAACGGATTTCGGGATGTCGCCCGAAAAGCATCCCTCGATCACATAGCGGTTGTAAGGCTCGGTTGGCGTGAAATCGATGCCGGCCGGCTTGCGATCGACGCCTGCAATGCTTGGTGCGGGACAGTGAAGCGTCGCCGATGGAGGCGGGGCTTGGCCTATCTGGGCCGGGGTCAAAGCCATCGTTCTTTCCGGCTGAATCCCGGGGACGGAGCCTCCTGCGGTCAACGATTGAGCGATACCGGATTGCTGCTTCAGAACCGCGATGATGGAGTCGTCCTGGGCGTGTGGCGGAAAGTTCGGCGTTATGACGGAGCCCGGTGTTGCGGACCCGGAAAGCAACTGCTGTTCAATACGAATTGGTTGAGTTGACCCTTTCAAGACTTGGGCGTGCGGATTCGGCTCGATCGCCGCGAGCCAGACTATCAGCCCAAGAAAAGCGACGCCGGTTGCAAGGTCCATGCGTTTCATCTCTGGTTCCCCCTGCTGAACTCACCGTCTGGGCCGGCTCCTCGAGGCGTTGAGTGACGACCTCCAGTCAGTTCCGGCCGAAGTTGTCCACGGATAACGCAGGAGCAAGCACACAGTCAAAGGAACTGAAGCTGACATCCGCATGACCGCCTAAACATCGCGTACGCAATAATTTAGGGCGGTTTATGACTCCAATTGGAGGGAACGGATCGAGAGCCGAGAACCAGGGTATGTTTGGACCATAAGGCAAGAAATGAGCGAACGCGATGTCCAAAAGAATCTATTGCGCCGATTTGCGGTTGGCAGAGGCGACCGGGACGGACCTCACTTGCTCGGCCTGGCGAGCGAGGAGTTCGAGACCGTGGCTGCGAGCCTCAGTCGCAAGGCTCGTCAATTCGCTTTGGCCCGACGAAGGTTTTTGCTGCATCTCCAACTGGCCAAGCGCAAGCCGCCCCTGGCATTCGAGTTGGTAATATCCGAGCTTCCCGGCGGTTTCTATAACCCCACGGAGCTCCTTCTCTGCTCTCGCAAGAGCGAGCTTCCCGCCAGGGTCCCTGCCGGCTCCCGCCGCTTCGATTCGAGCTTTCTCAATTGCGACAGGCAGCCTCACAGCGGGGTCTGAGGCCGGCGTGCTTAGTTCGATTGCGCGACCGATCGTTGCTTGAGCGTCGCTGATTTTGCCTTCCGCCAGCAGTGCGCGACTCAGTACTCGGTAAGCGTCGGCGAGATCGGGATCGAGTTTCTCCTTCTCAAATTCCGGCATCGCTGCACGCACGAGCGATTCGGCTTGTTTCGCTTCTCCCTGATCGAGAGTCAGATCGGCCAGAGCAACCTGGCTTTCCGAAACGAGCTCCATCTCACCGGCTTTCTGGCGGATTTCGAGCGTTTGTTGATACTGCTGCCGGGCGCCGTTCAAGTCGCCGGCGGCCTGCAGCGCCTCTCCTAAAACGATCATTGCGCCGGTCAAATACTGGTATCCCCCTTGGGAATGGCGAAGCAGTTTGACCGCCTGTTCCGCCCCGCTGCGCGCTTCCTCCACGCGGCCCTCGGCGAGGTGGAGGTCCGCCAGCCGGTAGAGAGCATAGGAAGGATCGGCTGATTCTATGGACATTCGGGCGTTCATCGTCTGCTGATAAAGCTTCTCAGCTCCAGACAGGTCACCGCGGAGGTAGCGCACATCAGCCATGTTGGAAAGGGCGGTGGCGGAGTTCTCGCGGTCGCCCGCTTCATCGAAGTGCAATTTCGCCTGGCGGAACATTTGGTCGGCTCGCTGCAACTGCCCCTGATTCAAGAACACGATCGCCATGTTGTTTAGAACGGCGCCAGTTTTTTCGTGCTCGCCGAGTTCCTGAAGAATCCGGAGCGCCCCCTCGTAAATGGAGATGGCCTCCCGAAGGCGGCCGTCGGTGCCGTGAAGATCGCCCATGAGTCGAAGCGCGTCGGCGGCGCCCAAGCGGTTTCCGGCGGAAAGAAAAATGTTGTAAGCATCCCGGCAGGACGCGTCCGCCTCTTTCAGACGATCGGTATAACCGAGGATCATGCATTCTTCTTTGCGCGCCTGCGCAAAGACCATGTTCTTGTGCTGTGCCTCCGCTTTGCGCATGGCCTCTCGGACCAGCCTGACTTCAGCCGGCTTGTTGTTTGGTGTTGCCCTCGACTCAGCCAAATCAATCCGCGGATCATCACAGGCAGGCGACGCCAGCTTTCGGAGGCGCTTTACCACCTCCAGAGCTTCGTCGCTGTGGCCCGAGAGCGTCTGAACCGAAGCGAGTTGGAGGCCATAATCCACGTTGTCAGGGAAGAGTTCGAAGAGAGCGCGGTACGTGGAAATCGCCTTCTCGTGATCGGCGAGGCTTTCGTAATAATCGCCCTCGACGAGCATGCGCTCCGCGCGTGGAAGATCGCCCGAAAGCTCCCAGGCTTTCTTAGCTTCTTCCTTGCGCTTTTGTTCGTAACCCAATTGATAGTAAGCCCGAGCCAGCATCGCGTGCGCCGGCGCGAACTTCGGATCCGCTTTCGTTGCTTGCTCCAGCAGATCAGCAGCAGCCGACGCATCGAAATCGCGCAGTTTTCTCAGCCCCAAGGCGTAGAAGCGTGCTGCATCCGGATCAAGCGGCACCGACGCGAGAACGCCGGTTTCATCCGTCTCGTCCAGCGCAGGAATCCCTAGCCGGTCCCGGAGCGCCGCCCCGACACGAGAAACAATACGGAACAAATCCTGACTGCTGCCGTTTTCCGCAACTTCGGACAATATTTCGCCTGTTCTTGCTTCCTGCAAGCGAGCGTCAACCCGCAACCGGCTCCCGTTGAGACCGCCGATGACCGTATAAGACCCCACAACGAGCAGATCACTGCCCAGTGCCATCCCAATCCTCGCGGTGGTGTCGGGATCGAACGTGTCGGTTCGGGGCCACGGATTCTTGAGCCGGAGGTTGGCGACATCCTCTCCCGAGATGAGCCGCAGCTTTTCTCCCCCCGCGAGTTCCGTACGCAGCATCTCCGAAACTGCGGTGCCAAGCCACGCATCTTCGGGACGCCCCGAAACGTTGTGAAACCCCAGAACCGCGATTGACCTCCGCACGGACATCGGAGCCGGAGCGGTTGCCGTTGACGTCGCACGAGATGGTTTCCGGGCTGCGTGGTAGAGAGCCAGGGTGCCAAAGGCGACAAGACCAAGGACTAAGGCAGCGAAAAAGGCGTAAGCCAAAGATGGCAGATGTTTTCGCGGCCTCGATTGGGCTCCACTAGCCGGCTGAGGACTGACCTCTGGACTTGGAACTGCGACAGCCGTAGGAACCGTACCCGCAGCGGCGGCGGTGGGAGGCAAGCCGTTCAGCGTCGTTACCGGCGCGATGAAGCGATAGCCCCGGCGCGGAATTGTCTCGACGAAGCGCGGATTCTCGGAATCATCATCAATGGCAGCCCGCAGTTTCTTTAGGATTACGTTGAGGCTGCCATCGAAGTCCACATAGGTCCCCTCCGGCCAGAGTTTCTGGCGCAGGTGCTCGCGGCTGACGATTTCTCCGGGGTGCTCGAGGAGGAGGATCAGAACCCGGAAGGGCTGGTCCTGCATTTTGACGCGCACGCCTTCACGCGTTAGGCTGCCCCGGGCGGCATCCGCTTCGAAAAGTCCAAACCGAAAAACTGCGCCTGAAGGAACCACGGGCTCCATGCTCGCCGATTGGTGCGTGCCCGGCATCATAGCATGCGCGTCTACATGCGTTCAGTAGTTTCCGCAATTCACTGAATGCAAAAGAGTTATCGGGTCACAAAGGAATCACGTGCTGTTCCTTTGCTTTCGGCCGCCAGACCCGTTATCAATCTCGGGAATGTTAGCCTAGGACCAGTCTTTTGGTCGGCTCTTATGAGCGAATCGGCACATCCGGCAGCGCTACAGAAAGATCAGCAATTCGTCCCCCGCGACCGCGAGAGTTTTTTCGACGCGCAGCGGCGAAACCGGCGCGCAACGTGGAGGCTGGCTTTTCTGTGCGTGCTTGCAGTGCTGGTCATGGGCATTCCCCTCGCCCTGATCGTCACGCCGTTTCTATACGCCGTTACACTACTTGCGGCGGACATCCTTAATCTATTGTCCCCGCTGCCTGCGGCCTTTTGGCAACAGGCGAACGAGGTGTCTCGCTTTGGACTTATTGCGATTCACTGGCTCCTGAATCACCAGGCGGCTGACCCTGAGGCGCTCGCTCTTGGCGCGGCGGTAATGCTGCTGCCTGGCGCGGGGCTATCTGTTCTGCTGTGGGTTGGAATGAATGGACTGTTCAGGAACGCCGGAGTGGGCGGGGCGCTGTTGGCTTTGAAGGCCCGCGACCCGAACCCGGCAGACTTGAAGGAGCTTCAACTGAGCGACGTTGCGCAGGAAATGGCGATTGCGGCGGGGCTGCCCGCTCCGCGGGTTATGCTGGTAGACGCGCCCGGCGCGAATGCCGCTGCGATTGGCACCTCGCCTGAGGATGCACGCATCGTTGTATCGCGACGCCTCGTTGACGACCTCACCCGAGATGAACTGGAAGGCGCGCTGGCGCACCTGATCGGATCAATTGGGAATGGCGATCTCCGTATCGCCTTCCGAATTACCTCGATTTTCGAGACTTGCGGGCTTCTCGCGGCGGTTATCAACGCGCCGTTCGGCCCGCAGTCACGCCGGACGCTTTGGCGCATCATTCGCTACGGGATAGGCGGCTCCCGGAAGGACGACCCCCAGGAAGCGGCCGCTGTTGCGGAGATTCTGGCCCGCGGCGTCGCTATGGACACGGACGATATCGACCGGATGTTCGATGCGACGCGAAAGAAATCGATCCTGCGTTCGATTCGGGACTTCATTTTGTTCCCTATTTTCTTCACCAATACGGCGATCAAGCTATCCTTGTGGTTTTTTTCAGGCGTCATCCTGGGGCCGTCAATTGCGTTGCTGTGGCGGACACGAAAATATCTTGCTGATGCTTCCGCCGTACAGCTCACGCGCAATCCGGATGGGTTGGCGTCGGCCTTGCAGAAACTTAGCAGCGATGCCAGCTTCATTCCCGGTGGAAACTGGGCATCTCACCTCTTCATCATCAACCCGGGCACGGCAGGTGGGGGATCGGCTCGCCCGGACTCTCGGCAACAGGAAATACTCGCACGAGCATGGGCCGCTTCCAAACGTGATGCGGTGGATTCTACAGGAAACCCGGCGCCGGCTGATTTCGCAACTACAGTTCGTGAATTCACCGCCGTGCAGCGCGCTGCATTTTCGGGCGACGCCAAAGCAATCGAGCGCCTGAGTGCAGCAAGGCAATCGCTATCGGCATTGGATCCTGAACTGGCCTCGCAGATTCCGGATATTGCCGATCTAGTCGCAGCGCGCCGGGGTGACAGGGCGGCAATCGGCCGTCTCCAAACGTTGCGTAAAAACGAGCCAGGGAAAAAGGACCCTGCGCGCGATGCGGAAGAATCGGAGGGGATGTCATCGATCACCTTCCTCGCCTTTCATCCGCCCCTGAAGCGGAGGCTGAAGCGGCTCGACAAGCTGGGAGCGCACGCCGATTTGGAGAGCGCGGACCACAAAATGTGGATCCTGACCGCGGTTTTTTCCATGATATTCGCGCCGTTTTTCGTAGCCATCGCTGCGCTTTTCCTGCTCTTGATCGCGATCATGGCTCTGTCGAGTCTCGCCTTCCTTATGATTTGGATGGCGTTCATCCACGCAATATTCGGGTTTTTCGCGCACCGCTAGAAGACCGTTTCTGGAGAGGAGAGCATCTGTGCGAATTTCGCCGGAACTGGCCGGGATTGCGATCGCGGCCGCGTTGTTCATCTGGATTATCGCGGCATTCAACGGGCTCGTTGCCTTGCGCACGCGCGTACAAAATGCCTGGGCTGAAATCGACGTGCAGCTCAAACGACGGCACGATCTGATTCCAAACCTCGTCGAAGCTGTTCGCGGGTACATGCAGCACGAGCGCGAGACGCTGGAAGCCGTCACGCGGGCCAGGACGCAGGCAGTGGCGGCGGCCGGCGGAACTGTCCAGCAGCGTGCGGAGGCAGAATCCGGTGTCAGTGTGGCTCTCAGGAACCTGTTTGCCGTATCCGAAAATTATCCCCAGTTGCGCGCCGTGGAAAGCGTGATGCTGCTCCAGGAACAGCTGACCTCGACCGAAAATCGGATCGCGTGTGCGCGCCAGTTCTATAACGATGAGGTAATGAAGTACAACACGGCGCAGTCCACGTTTCCGCGCAATTTGATGGCGCGTCCGTGCGGTTTTTCTCCTGCGACGATGTTCACAGCGTCCAACGCCGAGCGCGCCAGCGTTCAAGTACAGGTCTAAGACTCGAACACTCCGCGACAAGGTTTTCGCCGACCCGCTTCATCTCGTACGCAGTGCTGGCCTGATTGCGCCCTCACCCCACCCCTATAAGGGACTGCCGGATATCGACTATCCCTTCCACGACAAAACCATCGTGGTCAGGCGTTGCGGGCGTCTGCATCGGACGGAAGGAAATCAATTTCAGCCAGGTCTTTGCCGGACAACCCGTCGGCATCAAAGAAGTGCACGACGACATCTGGCTGGTCAGCTTTATGGATTATGATTTGGGATACTTCGATCTGGAGACGCGAGTGCTGGAGCCGCTGGAAAATCCGTTCGG
>DATEKA010000090.1:0-54683 GCA_035277685.1 Candidatus Acidiferrales bacterium | reverse complement strand
GCCGGGCTGGCGACGCGCATTCCGGATAGAAGCGAGATTTCGATTATCCCGGCGATCAGCGGGGGCGCGGGCGAGGGCTTGGTATGAGCGAACGCGCGCCGCTGCTCGAAGCGTTCGATTTGCGGAAGTCGTTTGCGGCGTCGAGCGGACCTGTGGGAGCAACCGGCCGGCGAACGATGGCCGTGGACGGCGTTACGTTTGCGGTGCTGCCCGGGGAGACACTGGGAGTGGTCGGCGAATCGGGATGCGGGAAGACGACGCTGGCGCGAATGGTGCTGCGACTGATCGAGCCGGACTCAGGTGAGATAAAGCTTCGCGGTGAGGATTGGCGGGGGGCGAAGGGGGAGAAGTTGCGTTCGCTGCGGCGGCGCATGCAGATGGTGTTTCAAGACCCGGTCGCCTCGCTGAATCCACGGATGCGCGTGGGCACGATTGTGTCCGAGCCGCTGGCGATTCATGAGCCGGGGCTTTCGCGCGCGGAGCGGCGCGAGAAAGCGGCAGAAATTCTGCAGTCGGTCGGGCTGGGGTCGGAAGCGCTGGACCGGTATCCGCACGAGTTTTCCGGCGGACAGCGGCAGCGCATTGGGATTGCGCGCGCGCTGATCCTGCGGCCGCAACTGGTGATTGCGGACGAACCGGTGTCGGCGCTGGATGTCTCAATCGGCGCGCAAATCCTGGAATTGCTCGAGAAGCTGCGGCGGGAGTTCTCTTTGACGCTGATTCTGATCTCGCACAGCCTGCCGGTCGTGGCGCAACTGGCGGACCGAATCGCGGTGATGCGGTCGGGGAAAATCGTGGAGATGGGCGCGGCGGAGCGGGTGTTGTGTTCGCCGCGAGAGGAATACACGAAGGCGTTGATCGCGGCCGTCCCACAGATTCCGAGTTGAGGTAGTTCTCGTTCCGCAGGCTCCTTTGGGGTAGACTCTGCCGGTCCCGTTATATTCCAGGCTTTGGGTTCGTGAATGGCAGATGGGTGCAGGTTTCCGCTCTAAGGAGGAACCGTCATGGCCAGTCCCACAATGCCGACGCAGCAGGCGCAGCCTGTTAGTTCATTTGGACGACTGTTCGGAGTTTTCTTCGAGCCAAAGACCACGTTCGAATCCATCGTCCAAAAGCCGACATGGGTGCTGCCGATGCTGGCTTTGATCGCGATTTCCGTTGTGATCGTCGCGCTGATCGGGTCGCGCGTGGGATGGCGCCAGGTGATCGAGCGGCAGATTGCGCAGAGTCCGAAGGCGCAGCAACGGATGGAACAGGTTCCAGCGGATCAGCGGGAGCAAATTCTGGCCAGGCAGGCGAAGTTCGCCGGTGTGATCGGCTATGTGGGAGTGGTCGTCGGTACTGCGCTCGCGGAAGTGATCGCGGCTGCGATCCTGCTGGCGGTGTTCAATATCGTGTCCGGATCGAAGATCGGATTCTCGCAGTCGCTCGGAATCGTGGCGCACTCGTGGATGCCGTACGTGATCACAGGCCTGTTGGCGATTCTTATCTTGTTCATCAAAGACCCGAGTACGATTGACACGCAAAATCTGGTGGCGTCGAACCCCGGCGCGCTGCTGCCGGACGGTTCGGCGAGATGGCTGGTGTCGTTGCTGACGTCGCTCGACCTCTTCACGTTCTGGGTACTGGCGCTGCTGGGAATCGGCTACAGCGCGACGAATCCGAAGAAGATTTCGTTCGGGAAGGCGTTGAGCTACATCGTGGTCGTGTGGCTCTTCTTCGTGCTGGTGAAGGTGGGCCTGGCGGCGGCGTTCGCCTGATAGACTCGGGCGGATGGGATTCCGGTTCGAGGTACTGGCCACCGATCCGACGGGCGCGCGGCTCGGACGCCTGACGACGCCGCACGGCGTAATTGACACGCCGGCGTTCATGCCGGTAGGCACGGCGGCGACGGTCAAGACGCAGACGCAACAGGACCTCGAAGCCGTCGGCGCGCAGATCATCCTCGGAAACACCTACCACTTATATTTGCGGCCGGGGCATCAGCTCATTCGCGAGATGGGCGGGCTGCACCGGTTCATGTCGTGGCCACGCGCGATCCTCACCGATTCGGGGGGCTACCAGGTTTTCAGCCTGAGCGGCCTGCGCAAAGTGTCGGAGGATGGCGTGACGTTCCGGTCGCACATTGACGGCTCCGAGCATTTTCTTTCG
The DNA here is from genome assembly GCA_035277685.1 of Candidatus Acidiferrales bacterium. Taxonomy (GTDB): domain Bacteria; phylum Acidobacteriota; class Terriglobia; order Acidiferrales; family UBA7541; genus Palsa-295. The sequence goes on along the minus strand of DATEKA010000090.1, from coordinate 52,532 downwards.
CCCGAGAAAGCGCTGGAGATCGAGATCGCACTCGGCGCGGACATTGTGATGGTGCTGGACGAGTGCATCGAATCGCCGTCGGACCCAAGGCGCGCTCGGGATGCCGCGCGACGAACGCTCGAGTGGGCGCGGCGGTCGCACGAGTATTTCGAGGCGCATGGCGCTCGCGAGCGGCAGATGCTGTTCGCGATCGTGCAGGGCGGAACGTTGACGGAGTTGCGCAGGGAAAATGCGGATGCGCTGGTGGAGATGAATTTTCCGGGTTACGCGATTGGAGGGCTGGCGGTCGGCGAGCCTCACGAGCTGACGTGCGAGGTGGCGCGCGCGACGGCCGAACGGCTTCCGTCTGAACGGCCCCGGTATCTAATGGGGGTAGGCAGGCCCGAACAGATCGCCGATTACGTAGCGCTGGGAACCGACATGATGGATTGCGTCTTGCCGACGCGAGGCGCGAGGCACGGTTGCCTGTTCACTTCCCAGGGACAACTGCTGATTCGCAATGCGCGGTTTGCAAAGGATGAGCGTCCAGTGGATGAGGCGTGCGGATGCGCAGTGTGTAGCAGGTATTCGCGGGCGTATTTGAGGCACCTGTACGTTTCGGGGGAGCCGCTCGCGGCCATCCTGAACACCCACCATAATCTGTACTTTTACCTTGACACGATGCGTAAAATTCGCGAGGCTATCGGTTTTGGCAGGCTCGAAAGATTCCGCTCTGAGCTGCACGCACGCCTTGACCGGCAAACTTGACCGGCAAACTTGAGCAGGACTCGCCTGCAGAGCAGGCAGGCCCGCCGCAGCGGGGCAGGCTCAGCAGCGTAAGAGGCCGAGCAGTATCTTCGGAAATGCACTTCAGGGGCCTGCCAGCCGGCAGGTTGCCTGCCGACCCTCAAGAGTTCGGGCAGGCGTATTCCCGGTGGCGGAAAAGGCGGAATGTTCGTACCACTCGAATCTCTAACTGCAATGGGCGCGTTTATTTTCGCGCAGGCGGCGGCCCAGCCGAGCTCGATCGGTCTGTTTCTCCCGCTGATTCTGATCATGGTAATCTTCTATTTTCTCATGATTTTACCCGCCCAGCGCCGTCAGAAGAAAGTCCAGCAGATGCTCAAGAGCCTGAAGACGGGCGACAAGGTGATAACGAACGGCGGAATTTTCGGCACGATTGTCGGCCTGGAGGATGAAGCGGTCCAACTGCGCATTGCCGAGCAGGTGAAGGTGAAGGTTACGCGCAGCGCGATCGCCGGACTCCAGCCCGAGCAGCAGCAGAAAGAGAGCAGCAAGACAGCATGAGTTCCCAGTTGAAGTGGAAATTCGTATTTATAACCGTGGTCATTCTCCTTTGTCTTTTCGGCCTCATTGGTTTTCCAAGCTCGTTCGCGCAGATTGGCCAGAACTTCAAAGACCGGATCAATCTTGGCCTCGACCTGCGGGGCGGCAGCCATCTGGTTTTGCAGGTACAGGTGCAGGACGCTATCCAGCAGCGCACGTTCCAAGCGATTGACGACCTGAAAAAGCAACTTCGCACGAAGGGCGTGAATGTGGGGGACGTGCAGACCGCGGGCGATACGCAGATTCTGGTGAAGAACGTGGACCCGGCGACCTCGGGAACGTTCCGCGACGTGGTGACCACGCAATTTCAGGACTGGGGCATTGCTCCCGCAGCGGGACAGCCGAACGGGTACCTGCTCACGATGAAGCCTTCGGCGCTTTCGGACCTTCAGCAGAACACCATGCAGCAGGCTCTGGAAACGATCACACGGCGAATCAATGCGCTGGGTTTGACGGAACCAACGATTGCGTTCACGGGCCGTGGGGACAACGAAATTCTCGTGGAACTGCCGGGGGAAGGCGATCCGACGCGCGCGAAGGAGGTAATTCAGGCTGGCGGCCAACTGGCGCTACAAAAAGTAGTTGACGACCAGACGTATCCTTCCGAGGCGTCGGCGCTTGCGGCCCATGGCGGCGTTTTGCCCGCCGGGGCGGAAGTTGTTCCAGGGCAGGGGGAGGGTTCGGCTTCGCAGCAGGGGCAGGTCTATTACATTCTGGACCGCGCGCCGATCGTTACCGGCGCGGATCTGCGCAGCGCGGATGCGGCGCCCAGCACGAACTATCCAGGCCAGTACCAAGTGAACTTTACGCTTTCCACCGTTGCGGCATCGCGATTTGGCCCATTTACCGAATCAAATATCGGTCACAAAATGGCGATTGTTCTCGATCATAAGGTTTACAGCGCGCCTGTAATCAACGGACGAATCGACGACACGGGAATGATCGAGGGGAGCTTTTCGCAGCAGACTGCGCAGGATTTGGCATTGGTGTTAAGGGCGGGAGCATTGCCGGCGCCGATCCGTTATCTGGAAGAGCGGACGATCGGCCCCTCGTTGGGCATCGATTCGATTCGCGAGGGCGTGCGCGCCTCGGTGGGCAGCCTGCTGGCCGTAATGATTTTTTTGGTGGTCTATTACCGCCTGAGCGGTGTCAATGCAGTTGTAGCCCTCTTTCTGAACCTGGTGATCTTGATGGCGTTCATGGCTTATTCGGGCGCCGTACTGACGCTGCCGGGCATCGCGGGCGTGGTGCTGACGATTGGTATGGGCGTGGACTCGAACGTTCTGGTATTTGAGCGCATACGGGAGGAGTTGCGCGCCGGCAAAGCGCCAGCGACGGCGGTGGACGTGGGGTTCGAGCGCGCCTTCCTGACGATCATTGATACCCACATTACGACGCTGGTCTCGGCGGCATTCCTGTTCTTGTTCGGTACGGGACCTGTGAAGGGATTCGCTGTTACCCTTATCATCGGCTTGCTGGCGAACCTGTTTACCTCGATCTACGTATCGCGGGCGATTTTCGATTTGCACCTGTCGCACATGCCGCGCCAGGCGGAATTGAGCATCTAGAGAGGCGGCATCGCGCGGACAGTTGGCTGTAAGTCTTTTCGGGACAATACGGGTGGTGCGGGAACAAATCCGGAAAGCCGGTGTCCAATAGGAGCGGATAGGAGTCTATGGAATTTTTCCACGGGGTGAACATTGATTGGATGGGGAAGGCGAAGTATTTCGTCACGCTATCGCTCATCCTGCTGGCAGTAGGCTGGATCTCCGTATGGAAGCAGGGGTTGCGTTACGGGATTGATTTCCGCGGAGGGACGTTGGTGATCGTGCGTTTTGCCACCCCACCCCCCATTGATCAAATCCGTAAGGGACTTGACACCGCAGGGTTGCACAACAGCACAATCACGTCAATCAGCGACATCTCCGATCCAAACTCCAAGAACGACGTTCAAATCAGCCTGGAGAAGACTCAGAGCGACGAAGCGTTGGACACGCAGCGCCAGGAGGTGCTGGATGCGTTGCACAAGACGCTTGGCACCACAGCGGGAAAGCCGGATTTCAACTCGGTAACGCCTGCCGCCTTGGCCACTTATCTGACGACGAATGATCCGCTGCACCTCGGCACGGCTGCGGGGGACCAATACAACCAACTCGCAGCGCGGCTTACGGGAGGGCGCGACAAGCTTGGAATCGTTCGCGATTTCAATGAGCTTGCGGGCGTCCAGGGGGCGACACCGGCGGTGATCACTTCGCTGAAGAGCGGATTCGAGCTCGGGAGTTTTGCGATTCGCGGCGTGGATAGCGTGGGTCCAAAGGTGGGATCGCAGCTGAGGCGCCAGGCTTTTTGGGCGACGATGTATGCCTTAGGCGGGATGCTGATCTATGTGGCCATCCGTTTCTCGGGAGGCGAGCTTTTCCTTCGCGGAGCGCGCGGCACGGGTTTGGGAGCGTTCATACGGCGCTGGATTGATACGGTCATTTTCGGCGCGGCGGCGGTGATCGCCTGCTTCCACGACGTGCTGATCACACTGGGATTCTTTTCCTTACGTCATTACGAAATTTCGTTGACGGTTATCGCCGCCCTGCTGACTCTGGTGGGCTATTCGATGAACGACACCATCGTGATTTTCGATCGCGTCCGCGAAAACCTGCGATTGATGCGGCGGGAACCGTTTCCGGACATCGTGAACAAGTCAATCAACCAAACACTGTCGCGGACGATTCTAACGAGCGGGCTGACGCTGCTCACGGTACTGGTACTCTACATCACGGGTGGCGAGGTCCTCCGCGCGTTCTCTTTTGCTATGGTGGTGGGAGTTGTGGTAGGAACGTACTCCAGCTTTGGGATCGCCGCACCTTTAGTTGTGGTCTGGAACAAATATCAAACAGGTCGAGGAGCCGCAGTTCGCACGGGCGCGGGTTCGGGAACAGAGAAGCGTGCGGTTGCTGCGGCGAGGAGGTAACGATGTTTGATGACCTTGTAGTGTCGAGCGCGCATCCGACGCACACGCACAAGAGATGGACAGTGTTGCTCTCCGGCGTGATTCAGGTCTTGATCATCCTTGTGTTTATCCTGATTCCGCTGCTCGTAACGGAGGCGCTGCCCAAGGAAATGGTGGCTACGTGGATTACGGCCCCTGCCCCGCCACCGCCGCCTCCTCCGCCTGCCCCGAAAGTTCAGGTGGTAAAACCCACCGTGCGCCTGATTCAGGCGGGCAAACTCACGGCGCCGACCGTGATTCCCAAAAAAGTGAACATCATCAAGGAAGAAGCGCAACCGCCGGACGTTGGCGCGGTGGGCGTGGTTGGCGGAGTCCCGGGCGGAATGCCGGGAGGTTCTGCCGGTGGAGTGCTCGGCGGAATTCTCGGTGGCACGGGCGGCGGACCGCCACCGCCTCCGAAACAGACTCCGGAGAGAATTCGCGTGGGCGGGAACGTACAGCAGGCGAACCTGATTCACCAGGTTTTGCCGGTGTACCCGGAGATTGCGAAGACTGCGCACATCCAGGGGACGGTGATTTTGCACGCGATCATCTCGAAAGAGGGGTCGGTTCAGGAACTACAGTATATTTCCGGGCCACCGCTGCTGATGCGATCGGCCATGGACGCGGTTCGCCAATGGCGCTACCGGCCGACCTTGCTGAATGGCGATCCGGTGCAAGTGGATACCACGATTTCCGTCGTATTTACATTAGGCGGTTAAGCAGGAACGGTACGGACGCTCTTGGGCGCGCCGGACCGGGTTTTCTTGAACCGGCAGTCTCGCTGCCGAGATCGTTCTGTTTGAAGGAATGGAGGAGGAACAAATTCAATGCTTGCCACTTTACTTTGGGCAGGAGTACTGGCGTTACAGCAGCAGGGTGCCGAGGTTGGCTGGGACCTTGTGACCATGTGGCACAACATGGGCATCCCGGCGAAGATTGTCGTCGGCGTTTTGTTCGTCATGTCGGCATGGTCCGTCGGAATCATGATCGACCGGGCATTGATGTATAGCGCGGCGCGCAAGCAGTCCCGAGTTTTCGTTCAGCAGGTTGCGGGCGCGCTGAAAGACAACAAGCTCGATGAAGCGATCTCGATCGCCGAGCGCAACAAAAAGAGCCACATTGCGAAGGTAGTTGCCACGGGGCTTTCGGAGTTTCAGGCGGCTTCAGCGCAAGTGAGCGACGAAGAGGTGATCGAGGCCGCCAAGCGCGGACTCGAGCGCTCGGTGGCTATCGTTCACGCCGAGATGAAGCGGGGACTTTCGGGCCTGGCAACCATCGGCTCGACGGCTCCATTCGTCGGCTTGTTCGGGACGGTGATGGGCATCATCAACGCGTTCAAGGGCATTTCGGCGCAGAAGGCGACCGGCCTTTCGGCAGTGGCCGGCGGTATCGCGGAAGCCCTGGTAACCACAGCTCTCGGCTTGCTGGTGGCTGTGCCCGCGGTGTGGACGTTCAACTACTTCACGAACAAGGTGGAAGCATTCGACGTGGAGATGGATAACTCCTCAATGGAGCTGATCAACTACTTCATCACTCGCCGGGGCGGAAAGAAGTAAGCCATGCCGTTCAAGCCCAAAGCGCCTCCCGTGATGGCCGACCCGAACGTGATTCCGATGGCGGACATCATGCTGGTGCTGCTGATTATCTTCATGGTTGTGACTCCTCTATTGTCGAAGGGCGTGTCCGTGGATATGGTGCGGGTTCCGAATCCACAGGACATGCCCAACGCCGATAAGGATGATGCCATCATCGTGGCGATCACGCGGGACGGCAGCGTCTACCTCGGCAACAACAAAATCGGTCTTTCCGAATTGCAGGACAAGGTCAAGGACCAGGTGTCCAACCGGCTCGATAAGACGGTGTTCGTCCGCTCGGATGCCCGCGCGAAGTTCGGCCAGGTGAAAGCCGCGGTCGATGAAGTCCGTTCGGCCGGCGTGGACAATATCGGTCTTCTGACCCAAAGAGTGGTGCGAGAGACTCCGGCACCCCCGGCGGCGCCCGCGACTCCTTAGGCCGCCGTGTTACGAGCGTGCGGCCCCTGCCCGGAACGCGGTGAGTTGCAAGTGGCAAGCAGAATTAAGTGAAGGAGTTTCACGATGGGAATGGCAGTTGGTAAAAGTAAAGGGGTAATGGCCGATCCGAACATCGTGCCCCTGATTGATGTGTTGCTGGTGCTGATCATCATCTTCATGGTGATCACGCCGACCGTATCGCAGGGCCTCGACACGATCGTTCCGCAGCCTCCTCCGCCGAACCAAAAAGAAAACCAGGAAATGCTGAACAAGACGATCGTCGTCGTGGTCGGCGCAGGCGGAGACGTGATGATCAACCAGGATAAGAGCTCCTGGGATCAGCTTGGTCCGACGCTGACGAAAATATTCGCGCAGCGAGCGGAGAAGGTGGCCTTCGTCAAGGGAGACGACGCGACGGAATTCTCGGATGTCGCCCGCGCCATCTCGATCATGCGCGCCTCGGGGATCGATCACGTTGGTCTGATCACGAATAAGGTCGAGGCGGGCCAGTAAGCGATTCGCCGTAGTCTGCCCTTCGGGCCCCAAGCGGCTTCGCGGGCGGGCAGAGGGTTGGGACTGTAGGATCGCCACAAAAGAGTCAAGGGAGCGTTTGCATGCAGCGCAATGTGCAGAGTGGGCTCTTTATAGCCGCTTTGGCGGTCGCCATCGCCGGCTCCGCCGGATGCGACAAGCTCAAGGCGCGCGACAAGCTGAACAAAGGCGTGCAGGCCTACAAGGCCGCTCAGTTCGACCAGGCGGTGGAGGACTTCAAGGAAGCGAAGGCTCTCGATCCGTCGTTAATGAACGCGCGCCTCTATCTCGCGACGGCCTACGCAAGCCAGTTCATTCCAGGCGCTCCGTCGCAAGATAACATCAACATGGGAAAGCAGGCGATAGACGAGTTTCAAGATGTTCTCAACGTGGACCCTCAAAATCTGTCCGCGATCGACGGAATCGGCTCGCTCCTCTACAACATGAGCAACCCGTACAGCGAGAAGTATCTCGAGGAGTCGAAACAGTTTCACCTTAAGCACATTCAGATTAAGCCGGAGGATCCCGAGCCCTATTACTGGGTTGCCGTAATCGATTGGACGGAGGCTTTTCACACGAACCGCGTGATGCGCGAGGACTATAACAAGAAAAGCAAGAAGCCAATAAGAGACACCGACTCCATGCCCGACAAACTGGCGGCGGAATACGCCAAGCAGGCGGGACCGCTCATCGAGGAAGGGATCGATTACGCGAAGAAGGCCATGGATCGCAAGCCGCAGTATGACGACGCGATGGCCTATCTCAACCTGCTCTATCGGTCCAAGGCGGATACGGAAACGTCTACCGAAGCCCGCGACAACGACATAAAGCTTGCCGACGATCTGGTGCACAAGGTCCAGATCATCAAGCAGCAACGCATGGCCAACCCGCAACCGAGCGGGACGTCGTAGCCGGCGCTTCGACGCTTTCGCCTGGAAATTATGCGCAGCCGAGGCCGCAACGCCGAGGCTGCGCTCGTATTTTGGGGGTTCCAATTGAGAGGTTCGATTCGAGTCCTGAGCGCCGGCAGTCTGTGCTTTGCGGCGATTCTGGCGGCGGGAACGGGGCAATCGCTTCCGGGCCCCAGGGCCGCGGAATCGGCCGGAGCCGGGACATCGGAGCCGTGGAAGCCCAGTCAAACAGTTCAGCCTGCAGCTTTGGTGAAAGAGCTGGCCGGTCCCGCGGATTCGCGGCCCAGGGTGGTTTGCGTCGGATTCCACACGCTGTATGAAGGAGCCCACATCGCAGGCGGGGTGTTCGAGGGCCCGGCGACGAAGCCCGAGCGGCTGGCTGGTCTGGAAAAATGGGCGGGACCGTTGCCGCGCACTGCGAATCTCGTAATTTATTGCGGCTGTTGCCCGCTCGCGCAGTGCCCCAACGTACGGCCTGCGTTCAACGCCCTTCGAGAAATGGGCTTTACGTACGTGCGCTTGCTGTTACTGCCGCGGGATTTCGCTCACGATTGGGTGGAAAAGGGTTATCCCGTCGCAAAGGGGAAGTGACTCTCTCGTTCTCTCCTTTCGGTTCCTGCGAAAGCCAGCGTAGAATCAGTAACTGAACCCGAATGAGTTCAGGGACAAACCCGTCGGTCTGGCCCCAGGGGCGCAGAACGGTTGATCTGCGTTTTGTCGAGCTGCTCGACAAAGTGCGCCGGAATCGCCCTGGCGACGACCTCGATCTGCTGCGGCACGCCTACGATTTCGCGGCTGAACAGCACAAGACGCAAACGCGCCTTTCCGGCGAACCATTCCTCTCGCACCCGGTCGAAGTCGCTCATCTGCTGGCTGATATGAAGCTCGACGTGACTTCACTCTGCGCGGCTCTTCTCCACGACGTGGTGGAAGACACGAAAATCCCTTTGGAAGAAATTTCGCGCCAGTTTGGTGCGGACGTGGCGCGATTGGTCGAAGGAGCAACCAAGATCAGCCGGCTGGATTTGCTGGCGCCGGAGGCGAGGCAAGCGGAGAACGTCCGAAAGATGCTTTTGGCCATGGTGAACGACGTGCGGGTTGTGATGGTGAAACTTGCCGACCGCCTGCACAACATGCGCACCCTCGAGTATCTCGACTCCGAAAGGCAGCAGCGTATCGCCCGCGAAACGCTGGATATCTACGCGCCGGTGGCGAACCGGCTGGGCATGGGCTTGATTCGCGGCGAACTTGAGGACCTGGCGTTCCGCTTCCTCGAAACGGACGCGTTTTTCGAACTGCAGAAGAAAGTGGCGTCGAAGCAGAGTACCTTCGACCGGTTCCTGGACGAGGTGCAGGACACGATCCGCGACAATATGATCGAGAGCGGAGTTCCAGCGGAAGTGCAGGGACGAGTGAAGCGCCTTTATTCGCTCCATCTGAAGATCCAGAAGCAGCAGCGCACGCTCGATCAAGTTTACGACCTGCTGGCGGTTCGGGTGATTACCGACACGATCAAGAATTGCTACGCGGCGCTCGGAGTGATCCATCAGATCTGGCGGCCCGTGCCGGGACGGTTCAAGGATTACATCGCGATGCCGCGGCCCAACCTTTATCAGTCCCTGCACACCACGCTGATTCATGCCGGGCAGCCGTTTGAAGTTCAAATCCGCACGCAGGAGATGCATCGCATCGCGGAGCAAGGCGTCGCGGCGCACTGGAAATACAAGGATGGGCTGGGGACAAGCTCGGCCGACGACCAGCGGATCGTTTGGATGCGGCAACTGATCGAGTGGGTCCAGGAAATGCAGGAGCCGAGCGAATTTCTCTCGACCCTGCGCGTGGATTTGTATCCGGAAGAAGTTTATACGTTCACGCCCAAAGGGCGCGTGGTGGTGCTGCCGCGCGGCGCCACTCCGGTGGACTTTGCCTACGCAGTTCACACGGAAGTGGGACATCAATGCGTGGGCGCCAAGGTAAACGGCGCGATGGTTCCGCTGCGCCACGCGCTCAGCAACGGAGACGTAATCGAGATCGTCACGCAGAAGGGGCACGGGCCTTCGCGGGACTGGTTGTCGTTCGTGCACACATCGCGGGCTCGAAGCAAAGTCCGGCAGTGGATCAATCTGCACGAACGCGAAGAGGCCAAAGAGGTCGGCCGCAGATTGCTGGAAAAGGAAGCGCGGCACGCCGGCATTAGCCTGAAGAAAATTTCCAACGAGGATTGGCAGCGTGTCGCGTCGGAATACGGGTGCGCGCGATCGGAAGATCTTTTCGCGGAGCTCGGATACGGAAAATGGTCGGCGCGCCAGGTGCTTTCGAAAGCGACGGGGCAGCCGATTTCAGGTCCGGGCGAAGATGCGCAACCGAAGATCGTTTCCACCGTCAAGCGGATGCTCGGGATGCATGACGCTTCCATCCTGGTGCGCGGGCACGATGATCTGATGGTGTACCGGTCGAAGTGCTGCAATCCCATTCCCGGGGACGACATCATCGGGTACGTTACGCGCGGCCGCGGGATCGCGGTTCACAGCAAAACCTGCCCTAACGTCGAAAATCTGCTGTACGAGGCGGAGCGGCGCATACCCGTGGAATGGGCGGAAGCGAGCCAGTCCACGTTCTCCGTTCGACTGCGCATCTTTACGGAAGACCGCCCGGGCATGATCGCGGCGATTACGGCCGTGATCAGCGACGAGAAGGCGAACATCCGCACATTCGAGAGCGGCGGAGCTGACAACCTTCGCGCCCGGATCGAAGTGGCCATTGATGTGGCCGATCGGAAGCAGCTCGAGCGCATAGTCAGCGGCGTGAAAAGAATTCCGGGCGTATTCGATATCGAACGCGTTTACAATGTGTGAAGGTCGCTCGAGCTCAGTGATCTCCGCTTCTTCGTAACGGCTCCTGAATGTGTGTGCCGCGCCCGCTGCTCTTGACGTTTCAGCGACATCGAACTTCGGTCCTGCCGTCCCGCCTGTAAAATAAACGTTGTCGCAAGAAATCTTGCTATGCGCGATTCGTGCACAAGACACATCTGGGTTCGTCCAAATGTCGCCGCTGCGGCGCTATATCTCGCGCTTTGTGTCACCGGTTGCAGCCGCGCCCGTGGAGTCGATACGCAGCCCCTCAATAACTCCGGGATGGCGTACGACAGCGTCCGTCAACTCGATGAACTTAAGCTCAGCAACACAGAGGTGACGGAAATTTTGAAGATGCACGAGGTGGGATTCCCGGACGAAGATTGCGTTCAAGCCGTACAAGCGTTTCGCGCCCGGGGACAGGCCTTTAACGCGGGCAGTGCAGTCGCCGATTTGATCCGCGCAGGCATGAACGACAAAACCGTTCTGGCCCTGGCTGCGCTGAACCAACTCGGAGCGGCAGCGGGGGAACTTGAAGCGATGCACCTTGCCGGGCTTTCTGATGCTGTCGTGCTGGAGGTAGCGCGACATCGCGCCAGCGGCAAACCTGTCTTGGCGGGCGCTACGCTGGCCCGTTTGAAGAACATGGGAGTGCGCGCCCCCACGCTGTTGGAACTTGCGCGACGGGACATACCCGATTCCCAAGCGAATGAAATCATTTCGCTGCGGCGGCGCGGCGCGAGCGACGCCCAAATTCTCCGGCGGTTCTCCGGTTCTTAAGCTCCTTCTTTCAAATCACGGCAAACCCGGCGCAGTCCGCAACTGGGCAGACACGGCATTCGTCCGCGCGGCAGAAAGTCCGACGTGCCATGCTCTCGCGGAACACAACAGCCTGGCAGGAAGTGGAGGAAAGCAGGCTTCACCTGCCTAAACGAGGGAGGCGTCTAATTTGCGGGCAGCGCGGCTAGCGCTTTGCGGACGTCGTCGCTGTGGGCGTAGTCGGGCTTGATCTGAAGCGCGTATTCGAGTTCTTTGCGAGCCATCGCGAACTTCCTCTGGCCCTCATACGCCATACCCAGATGGTAGTGATACGTCGGGTTTTGAGGATCACCCTTGATGGCCTGTTGGAAGAGATCGGCGGCAGAGGCGTATACACCCTGGCGGTAATAGGCCCAGCCGAGCGTGTCGGCGGAGTAGGGAAGGTCAGGCAGACCGCGGCGCGCCGTCTGCGCGAGAGTGAGGGCGACGTTGATGTTGCCGCCGTGTTCGAGCATCAGGTAAGCGAGGTTGTTGGACGCGATGGCGTTGTCGGGCGCGATTTGAAGCGCCCTCTGGTACTCGGTTTCGGCCGGCTGCCACTGGCCCATGCGGTCATACAGTTCACCAAGAGCGATGAAGAGACGGATATCGCGCGGATTCGCCTGGAGCGCGCGCTCATACTCAGCCTTAGCTTGATCAACGCTGCCGCGAGCAATCTCAAGACTTGCGAGGGCGAGAGAAGCCGATGCGTTCTTTTCGTCCAACTGCACCGCTTTCTGAAAGGCCGCCTCGGCAGCGCCGGAGTCCTGATTCTTCATCTCAACCTGGCCGAGAAACAGGTAGAAGAGGCTGTTGTTTGGCACCCGGGCAATCTGATTTTTTACTGCGGCGAGGGCTTTGGCCGGCTGCTTCTGCAAGAGATTGACGTTGATCAGGCCCGCGAGCGCATCGGCGGAAGTGGCATCGCGCTCGAGCGCCTGCGAATAGGATTTCTCCGCCAAGTCCATGCGCTTTTCCGCGATATACAAATCGCCTAAGCGCGCGTACGCGTCGGGGCTGCGCGGCGCGACCTCGATCGCTTTCTTCAGGTTCGCCTCCGCTCCTGCGACATTTCCGCCACCGGCGAGAGCGCGCGCCTGAAAGATGTAGCCTTCGGGCGAGGCGGGGTTGTACTTCACCACCTGCGCGCCGATATTTCCGAGGCTCGAGTAATCGCGATTGCGAATGGCCAGTGCGGCCAGGTTGCGCTGCGCCTCGATCATTTGCGGCCGCAAGCGGACCGCCTCGCGCCATTGCGTTTGGGCCTGGGCGTAGTCCGAGGTATTGGCGTAAGCCGTTCCAAGAACGTAACGGCCCAGTGCATAAGACGGATTATCCTTCACCACTGGCGCGAGCAGGTTGATTGCGTCTTGCGACTTGCCCTGGATCTCGAGAATCTGCGCGCGATGAGTGACGGCTGCGGGATCGGACGGCGCCGCTTTCAAAACAACATCATCAATTTGAGCCGCTTGCTCGACCTTGCCCTCGTTGAGCAACAGTTCGCAGTAGGTGTTCGCGACGGCCCAATCCTTCGGATGCCGGGAGTAAAGCGACGCGAACTCGGAAATGGCTTTGTCCGTCTGGCCCTGGCCGAGATAGAAGTCGCCAAGCATGCGGTAGGCACGCGGATTGTCGGGAAGGGCAGTCTTCGCGTCCGCCAGGACTTGAATCGCGGCGTCCTTCTGTCCTTCGCTCAGGTAAAGTTGAGCCAGCGCTGCGCGTGGAGCCGGGTCCCTGGAGTCGAGCGATATTGCGCTCAGGTACTCGTTCTCGGAATCCTTCCAGCGTTTCTGATGTTGGTAGAATTCGGCGAGGGCGAGGGTGAAGATTGCGGTCTTCGGTTCGAGTTGAATGGCCTTCTTGAAATTGCCCTCCGCGTTTGCGAATTCGTTGCCTCGCTCCTGAATGGTGGCGAGGTTCAAGTAAGAGGTGGCTCGGCCGGGGTCCATCTCGACCGCCCGCTTCGCTTCCGCGAGCGACTTGGCAATTTCACCTTGCCCTATATCAATCTTGGAAAGCAGAACTTCGGCCTCGGCGTTGTTCGGGTCGCCCTTAAGGATCGTTTCGGCTCGCTTGCGGGCGTCAGCAGAATTGCCTGAGGCAAGAAGCATATCGCCCATCTGAATTTGGGCTTTCCAATTGGCCGGCTGAAGCTCGACGGTGCGGCTGAGTTGCTGGTAGGCATGCATCCAGTCGTTCTGTTTGAGAAGACATTCAGCCAACTGGTAATGCGCTTCCGCAAAATTGGGATCAATCTGGATGGCGTTTTCGAATTCAATCGCCGCCGCGCGAAAATCCCCCTTCTGCATGTACGACGTTCCCTTATCGAGGTACCGCTTCTTGGCGAGTTCGGGATTGCGCGCGCAACCCGAAAGCAGAGCGCCAGCCAAAACGAGGAAGAGGACAGATTCCCTGAAATTGACTTTTGACAAAGCTGCGGAACTCCCCTCTGTTAGACGAAAAGAACTTAGCAATTGGGTGCCCGGTTTGGAAGCTCGTGCATGCCGGGGCACGGGGGTGCTAAACGCCGGGCAAGTCGTCATTCTAGTCGGCTTAGCCGTGAAAAAAGAGATCTTTTGTGTGGTATGAAGGCTGGTTGTGCGGAAAAACACCACCCTCAAAGTGGAAAAGGACTTCCCCATTGTAGAGTAGAGTTACCATCACCCCTCAAGGATATGCCACGCGGACCAACGTCGGAGGGTCAAGATCCTAGTAAATGGCTGTTTTACAAGAGACATGCGGAAACAGGCGGCATGGAAAGCGCAAATCTGCCATCTGCATCAGCCAGATCGCCCCGGCTATCGGCCGTAAGGCCTCGACCATCGTCTATCTAATTGATTCGGATACTGTTACGCTAAATCGTGTAGCCTCGGCAGGGCGTTCGCTTGGTGGCATCCGTATTGCAACGTACGCAGCGGTCGAGTTCGGCCCTAGGCTTGCCAGTAGGAGCTTATTCGGGCCCGAAATTGATATTAGGCTGCTAATGACCCCTTCAGCGTCAATCATCGAATCGACGTTTGTGGCGAGTATTAGCCCCGCCATGACCATGGTCGAGACTGTGGCGAAAGAGATAGCGGCCACCAGCATACCGATCCTGTTGCTGGGAGAAGTGGGAACGGGCAAAGAAACCTTCGGGCGCCGGATTCACGAACTTTCCCGCCGGAGCGAAGGGTTTCTGCGGGTCGCATGCGCTTCGGTTACGACGGAGCAGTTCCTGGAGGAGCTTTCCGGGAACGGCAAACGGAACGGTTACGGGGAGTTCGGCGGGACGCTGCTGCTGGACGAAGTCAGCGAACTGGATGCAGCGTGCCAGCGCAAGCTTCTCTATGCGCTGCCAGACGGAGCGGAAAACGAAGGGGGGCGACTGTCGGCCCGGGTAATTTCGACTTCGAGCCGAAATCTGGACGAGGGAGTCCGCGCGGGGACCTTCCGAAGTGAGTTGTACTACCGCCTGAATCCTGTGTGCCTTCGACTCCCGCCTTTGCGGGAGCGAAAGGGCGATATTGCGTCTTTGGCCGAGCATTTCCTGACCAAGCACGCGGCCGAGATGGGTAAAGCGCGCCCGGAGCTGAGTGCAGCCTCTCTCCGAACCCTGATGAATTATTCCTGGCCGGGAAACGTGCGTGAACTGGAAAATGTGATGAAGAAGATCGTCGCCTTGAACGATCAATTGTTCGTATCATCGGAACTCGGCGAACCAGGGAGTTCTTCATCGCGCGCCGGATCTGAAGCCGGAGCGGAGAAGTGCTCGCTCAAAGCGGTTGCGCGTGCCGCTTCGCGCGAGGCCGAACGGGATCTCATTCTGAAGGCGCTTGCACGCACCCGGTGGAACCGCAAGCGCGCCGCCCAGGAGCTACAGGTCAGCTATAAATCCCTGTTGTACAAGCTGAAGCAGATCGGGTAACGGGGGAACCGCAACACAAATGAAATCGCAGGAGAGGAATAAGATGAGGAGAATTCAATTATTGGTGATCCTGGCGGCGCTGGTGGCGCTGGCGGGGGTGATGACACAGGCAGGGAGTGCATGGGGGCAGAAGGACGAGGGAAAAAGCAGCCAGTCGGGGACGGCGGAGAGCGCCCAGCCGCAGGCGACAAAGAGCACGCAATCAGAGACGGGAGAGAACACCCAAGCGGCGTCCAACGCGGCCACAACCGATCCGGGATACGTCATCGGCGCGCAGGATGTGCTGGATATCAACGTCTGGAAGGAAAAGGAACTGACGGAAACCGTCCCCGTCCGGCCGGATGGGAAGATTTCACTGCCGCTGTTGAACGACGTTCAGGCGGCTGGATTGACGCCAAGCCAGTTGGCTGACCAGATCACAAAGGGCTTGAAGAAATTCGTAACCGATCCGCAGGTGACAGTGGTGGTGAAGGAGATCCTGAGCCAGCGAGTGTACCTGATCGGGGAGGTGAAGCGCGCGGGAGCTTACCCGCTGCTCCCCGGGGAGACGGTGCTCCAGGCACTGTCCAGCTCGGGCGGGTTCACGATGTTTGCGAACATGAAGAAGATCTACGTGTTGCGGGCGGTGAACGGTAAGCAGGAAAAGTACCCCGTCAATTACAAGGATGTAGTTGATGGGAAGCGGCCCGACCAAGACATTGTGCTCAAGGCTGGGGACACGATTGTTGTCCCATAGGAGCAGTTCGATGCGCATGATTCGACACAAAATCTGCTTGATGATGGGAATAGGGCTGATGTGCGTGCCTGGCGTGTGGGCACAGTCGCAGAGCCAAGATCAGGGGCAATCCGATTCCCAGGCTCAATCGCAGGGGCAGTCACAGGCGCCGATTCCTGCGGTTCGCCCGCCGATAACCACGGTGGGCGGTTCGGAAGAGGGAGAGCCGGAACGGCCCCTGGCCGGTGGGCAAGCCTTCCCGCTGGGACTGTCTGAGGACCACAGCTACTGGCAACCGATGGCGAATATCGTCTCGACGGCCACTTCAAACGGCCTCGGGGGCAACCAGGGATGGACGTCATTTTCGACGCTGATTGGAGGCCTGGATCTCCGGTATCTAAATGGCAGGTCTGACCTTACGCTGAGCTACGAAGGCGGCGGCGTGGTGTCGAACGACGGGAGAGTGCCCAACGCGGTGATTCAGGATCTCAATCTCGTTGAGCGATTCTATCTGCGGAGATCGACGCTCTCATTTGTTGATCAGACATCCTATCTTCCGGAGTCTGCGTTCGGGTACGCGGGATTGAATTTGAATGTTGGGACCGGACTGTTTCTGCAGCCGGGATTGAGTCCAAACGGAACTGTCCTGACGACGCAGGTGCGGCAGATTGACAACACATCGCTAGCTGCGATTGACACAAAGCTGAATCCACGGTCGTCCATCACGGTGATGGGCGGCTATTCACTCCTGCACTTTTTCGGAAGCAATCTGATCGATTCGAATGCGACGATCGTACAAGCGAGTTACAACCGGGCGATCACGACCAGAAACAGCGTCTCAGTGATCTACCGGTTTAAGGCGTTCCGTTTCAGCAACAACGCTCAGTCCATTAACGACAGTCTGGCACACCTCTCGTTTTCGCGGCACGTAACCGGAAGAATGACTTTCCAGGTGCAAGCGGGTCCGGAGTACGCAACATTCGCTACGCCCGTGCTGACAGGCTCGGGAGCGCCGGGCGCGACGGGTAGTTCACGGTTGAGCTGGTCTCTCGGTTCGACACTGAGCTACCAGCTCGAGCGAATGCAACTTGGTCTCAGCTACAACCACGGGATAGCCGGCGGGGGAGGCGTTTTCGCGGGTTCCGTAGGAGACACGGTTAGAGGGTCGGTTTCGCGCAATATCACGCAGAGAGTAAACGGCATTTTCTCGGTTGGGTACGGACGGAACCGGGATCTGGCTCCGGCGGGATCGACGAACCCCGGAGAAACGTTCGACAACTATTATGGAGTGCTGGGCGTGCAACGCCGGTTTGGAAGGACGGTGCGGGCGCGCTTGTCGTACGAAGCGCAGTATCAAACGTCAAACTTCAGTTTCTGCGCCGGTCCGTCATGCGGAGACACTGTGTTGATCCATCGCGTGTTTCTGAGCCTAAATTGGCAGGGTCGTCCGAGAGGCTTCTGAGCGAGCGGCGAGAGAGATTCGGAGGAATTAAATGTTGATGCATGGTGAGTTGGGATTGGGAGATTACTGGGGCATAGTTCGACGCCACTGGCTAATCATCATAACGCTCGCTGTCATCGGGGCGCCGATAGGCTATGGGGTGTCGAAGTTCCTGCCCAACCGGTACGAGTCAACGACGCTCGTCCTGGTGCAAGGACCCTCCGTGCCGAGCCAGTTCGTACAACCTGTGGATACGACGGGAATTAACGAGCGGCTGGCGAGCATGCAACAGGAGATTCTGAGCCGCACACGGTTGGAGCCGATCATCCGACAATATGGGTTATTCAGCGCGGATGTTGACAAGGTGCCGATGGACGATTTGGTGGGACGGTTGCAAAAAGCGATCGAGGTGACTCCCGTGCAGCCGATGGCCGAGACAAAGACGACTTCGTTGCCGGGCTTTTTCGTCAACGTGACTCTGGACAATCCGCGAATTGCACAGGCGGTATGCACGGCGATTACTTCGATGTTTATCGAGGAGAATCTGCGGTTGCGTGAGCGGCGCTCGGGAGATACGACCCAGTTCATGAGCGAGCAGCTGAACAATGCCAAGGCGAAGCTCGATGAGCAGGACGCGAAACTGGCCTCCTTCGAAAGCAAGTACATGGGAGTGCTGCCGGACCAGGAACTTACGAATCTCAATATCCTGAACGGCCTGACGTCGCAATTGGATGCAACGATGCAGGCGCTCGCAAACGCGCAGCAAGACAAGAGTGTTACGGAGTCGGCGCTGAGCCAGCAACTGACAGCCTGGCAGGCGTCGCAAGCCGGACAGACTCCACTGACCATGCAGGAGCAACTGGTGCAACTGCAGAACCAGCTTGCGGATCTGCGGACGCGATACACAGACGATTATCCGGATGTGATCAAGGTGAAGCAGACCATCGCGCAACTACAGAGCAAGATGGCGAAAAACGACACGCAGGTGCAACCGGCAGCGACGGACGAAACCCAGGACGAACCTTTCGAGCCGGTGGCGATCAAACGGTTGCGAGCGCAGATCCGTTCCGACAATCAGATCATACAGGAGCGGAGCAAGGAACAGGACCGGCTGCGAAACAAGATTAAGATGTACGAGCAGCGAATGCAACTGAGCCCGGAAGTGGAGCTACAGTACAAGGAGCTGACGCGCGGGCACGCGATGGCTCTGCAAACGTACAACGATTTGCAGAAAAAAGTTACGGATTCAATGATGGCCACGGAATTGGAGCACCGGCAAGAGGGGGAGCAGTTCCGGGTGCTCGATCCAGCGAACCTGCCGGATACACCGTCGTTTCCCAATCGTCCGCTCTTCGCCGCCGGAGGATTTGCCGGAGGCCTGGCGCTGGGATTGGGCCTTACGCTCGTGATGGAGCTGAGAGACACAGCCGTACGGACGGAGAAAGACGTTGAATTCGCGTTGAAACTGCCCGTGATTGCGATAGTGCCGGTTGTGGGTGGGCTCGCTGAGAGCAGCTCTCAAGCAAGGGCGAGAATGTTCGTTCCCGACTCCAAGACCGGCACAGATGCGTGAGGAACCTTGTACGAACGATTCTTTGGGCTCCGCGAGAGCCCTTTCAAAGTCAACCCCGACCCACGGTATCTGTACCTGACCGGCGGAACACAAGAGGCTCTTGCGGTCCTGAGCTACGGCATAAGGAATCGCAAAGGATTCATCCTCCTGACGGGAGAAGTCGGAACAGGTAAGACCACACTGTTGAACCGGCTGCTCGACTGGCTGCACGAAGAACGGGCGGCCACGGCGTTCATTTTCAATTCGAAGTTGAACGAGAAGCACCTGTTCGATTACATCCTGGCGGATTTCGGCATTCCGTGCCCGTCGAACGAGAAAAGCCAAATGCTGATGAGGCTGAACCAGTGGCTTCTGGAACGGCACCGGATGGGGCAAACGGCAGTTCTGGTGGTGGACGAGGCCCAGAACCTTTCGGTTGACGTTCTCGAGGAAATACGGCTGCTGACGAATCTAGAAACGTCAACCGAGAAGCTGCTGCAGATCGTTTTGTGCGGGCAGCCGGAACTGGAGGAAAAGCTGAAGTCGCCGGAGTTGCGCCAACTGCGGCAGAGAATCACAGTGCGCTGCCGGACGGCGCCGTTGACCCTGGAGGAGAGTCACGGGTACATCGCGGAACGGCTGCGAAGAGCCGGAGCAAACGAAGAGCCGATTTTTTCAAAGGAAGCGGTGGAAGCGGTGCACCGGTATTCACGGGGGATCCCGCGGATCGTCAACCTGCTGTGCGAGCATTCCT
This sequence comes from Candidatus Acidiferrales bacterium, assembly GCA_035277685.1. Taxonomy (GTDB): domain Bacteria; phylum Acidobacteriota; class Terriglobia; order Acidiferrales; family UBA7541; genus Palsa-295. Next base: position 32,750 of record DATEKA010000090.1, on the reverse strand, counting down.
TGATCAACGCGTATGTGGATCACGTGCGGCCGGTTCCGGCGCATACGGTGGGAGAAGTGGCGCGCGATCTCCAATTCGATGAGGAAGGCGCACCAGGTGGTGTGGGAACCGCGGAGCGGCCAGGGGTTCGAAGCGACAGTGACGTACGGGTTGTCGTTCAGAAGGTGCACCAACTGATTGGCGAACTCCGTCGAATTGCGGCGGAATAGGATCGTCCGGCGGAGGAAAGGAAGCCATGAGTCGCATTCACGAAGCTCTCAAGAAAGCCGAGCGGGAACGGGCACAGAAAGCAGAGGAAGGCGCACTCGGCGGCGCAGAAGCGATGGCGGCAGGCGGAGAGGTTCCGGCGGCCGTTGAAATCCTGGGAGATCCGGTGTGGACAGAGCCGGATGCAGCTCCCTCGCGTTCCACCGATCTTCTCCGGTCCGACGATCTACGTACGCGTTGCGCTCAGGTAAAGTGGCACCTTGATCCCCGCCACAATGTTTTTATGAACTCCGATCCTGCGACGCCGGGCGCCGAGGAGTTCCGGACGCTGCGTTCGAGGTTGTACCAGCTCCGCGGAAACCAGCCGCTGAAAACGGTTCTGGTGACGAGTTCCGTTCCGGGTGAAGGCAAAACCTTCACCGTTGCCAACCTGGCGAACTCGATTGTGCGGCAGCCGGAGCGGCGCGCCTTGATAATCGATGCCGACCTGCGCAGACCACGCGTGCATGTGGCGCTCGGTGCGCCCATTGCCCCAGGGCTCACGGAATACCTTAGGGGCGATGCGGACGAAACAGCCGTGATCCAGCATGGAGAGGGTTCGAACCTCTACCTTATTCCGGGAGGAGGCGAGGCCGCCAACCCGAGTGAGCTTCTCTTGAACGGCCGATTGAAAGGGCTGTTGGACCGCGTAAGCCCCCTGTTTGATTGGGTAATTCTGGATTCGCCGCCGTGCGTGCCTGTTTCCGATGCGAGTGTGCTTGCAGATATGTGCGACGGCCTTCTGCTCGTCGTGCGGTCTGGCGCAACGCCGCTGGAATTGGCGAAGAAGGCGGTTCAGGAGCTTCAAGGCAAGAACATTGTTGGTGTGGTGCTAAACGCCATCAACAAATCCGACCTGTACGATGGGTACTACTATTATCAGGGCTACGGCTATAGCGACCGCGCGGAGCGGGGTGTAGGCTAGCGGCCGATGCCCGAAGGGAGACCGCACTGCGGCTAGGGTGGCTCCAATCCGCTCAACGAAGTACGTCTATCCCTTGCGCCGTGGTTGATCCCGCCTCAAAGCATACAGTGGATTGCCGAGCGCCCATACTGGATATCCCTATGTAAATCATGGGCTTCCGAGGCCCAGCAGTGGAAAAAAATTGCAACTCTAGTCTAAGCAAGGTGCGCAGCAGACCGTCTCGGACAACTTGATTACCTGCCAGAAGGAAGCCGCAAAACCACGCAAGCTAAACAATAAAGTAGACTTAGAGAAAATGTCGCTCGATGGACCTTCGCATGCAGCATCGAGCGGCGAGCGACCGGCTGACCGGCCATGGCGTCGGTGGCTGTTCGCGCGGGGTGGGCTGAGAAACAAGCTCCAGGGTGGGCAGTGGATTTAGATTCCAGGACATCGTCGGCGGATTAAAAAGAGCCGGTAGAGACGGAAAGGGACCCCAGATAATGTTCGACGGGCTTGTGCTGCAACGTGCGCAACTACTTCCCAAAGAAGTGTTCCTCAGAATGCTTTCTCGTGAACAGAAAAGGGCTGAACGATTTCGCAGGCCGTTCCTGCTGATGCGCCTCGAAAGTAACAGCATTTTTCGGAATGGAGACGTGAGCACGGTCGGGGCGGCAGTTGCATTAGCGATTCGGGAGACAGACGTTTCGGGGTGGTTGGAAGTGGGATCAGCGATGGGAGTCATCTTCGCCGAGCTGGGTGCTGCCAACCCAACGGTCGCGGCAAACGTGATTGAATGCAAACTGATGGCGTCTCTTCGGGAATCGCTGAGCGCCGAGGTGCTGAACTGTGTCTCTATTTCCTTTGTGGAATGCTGGGGGAATAGCGCAGATGAGGGACTGGTTCCTGCCGCCGCCGCATCTCTGGCTGAAACAGGTCCGACGAATCAGGTTGCCCCGCCTCAGCGCGGGACATTCCCAGGTCGCGCTCAGGAAGTCCTCTACGCGGCCGGACACAGGCTTGGTTTAGGGATGGCACCTGCGCGCGGTTGCGAGTGCAGCCGGTGCAAGGCGGCGCGCCTTGCGGTCTAACGGCCTGCGCCGTGCGTGAGTTGCGAGGTTGGTTCAGGCGAAAAGGGTTAGCACATTGGAGTAAGTTCTTTCAGTATTTCGGCCCGTTAGCGAACCAACACTTTTTGTCACATCTGCTCGCCATGTGTTGAGAACAAAGAAATTAGTGGTTCTCCAGGAAGTCAGGTTCGAGTCATCAACACTTGGCATTACTCATGCTCGAAGAAGACGGGACGCCATGTCGCTTCTGCATAAGACCGCAGCGCCTATGTCGTTTACCTTCGTGCGAACTCGCCACCGGGGTGGCCGTTCAATCATTGGCGGCCCGATCTTCCGTCAGCTCTTAGCCCAGGAAAAAAAGAGGTCAGAACGGTCTGGAAACTCGTTTGTGCTAGTTGTGTTGCCAGTGGCGGAGCGACTGCACTGCCAAGGCGAGGCTTTCGCTGTGTTTGAGCGGCGGATTTTCTCCCAAATCCGGGATACTGATCTAGTCGGATGGTACGACGAGAACGAGTGGACACTCGGGATTTTGTTTACCGAGATCGGTGAGGCCAGCGAGACGAATGAAAGGTCGGCCTCGGCCGTGCTTGATCGTGTGAAGGAGATCATTTCACCTCACACCTTGCAGGAACGGCAGGGGAAAATACGCTGCACAGTGTTTGAGCGAGGCCGGAGGCACTACGACGGCTCTCTCGAGCCGCATCTGCTGACCGGCGACTGAGGCAGGTGTCGCGGGAGGCGGCCGGAATTTCCCTGAAAGCCTCCGGGATGATGGCACAGTTCGTGCGGAGCCAGGCGGGTGGGCCTGGGAAGCTTTGGACGACCGCAAACACAACCAACAGGACGAGGAGCCTGAGTTGGCAACTTGGACCAACAGAAGGATGGTACCCCGGCCAGTCTCCAATCGGCCGGTCCTAGCGGTCGAGGGACGCCCTGTCCTGGACCAAGAATCGTTTCAAGCGATGATCGCTTTGGAACGGAAGCGGAGCGAGCGATCCCATAGAGCGTACGCCCTGGTCCTTGTGACACTTTTTGGCAAGTCCCACGGATCCAAGAATCTGCTCGAGAAAATCGCGAATATCCTGCCGACATTTACGCGGGACACAGATTTGGCCGGGTGGCATAAACCCGGGTCGTCGGTGGGAGTGATTTTCACGGACATTTCTGGGAGAGAAAAGAACAGCGTCATCCCGAACATTGTCGCGCGCGTAGTGGAAGCACTTCGCAAGGAGCTCTCAGTGGAGGAGTTCGCGCGAATTTCCATCGCAGTGAACTGTTATCCAGAAGACTGGCGTCTGGACAGGCTGGGACGTCCAAGTAATCCGGAGTTGTACCCGGACTTGAAATGGCGCGATCGATCGAGAAAGGTTTCAATCGTGGCGAAGCGATTGATGGATATCGCCGGGAGCCTAATCGCGTTGATATTGCTGAGCCCTGTGATCGGCGCGGCCGCTATTGCGATCAAGCTAACATCCCGGGGCCCGGTGTTTTTCCGTCAACGGCGGGTCGGTCAACACGGGAAACCATTTGTTATGTTGAAGTTCCGGTCGATGTACACGGGCAGCGATGCGGCGGTACACCAGCAGTGGTTTCACTCGTTTTACAACGGTAAAGCCAAACGGCATCGGGCAGAGGGTAGCCGGGACGGATCGTACAAACTGCCGCATGATCCGCGGGTAACGCCGCTGGGGCGGTTGCTCAGAAGGAGCAGCCTAGATGAAGTGCCCCAATTCCTGAACGTTCTCAGGGGCGAGATGTCGCTCGTGGGGCCGCGGCCGCCGATTCCATACGAAGTGGATGTCTATCAGGCCTGGCATCGAGGACGAGTGTTGCAGGCCAAGCCGGGAATTACGGGATTATGGCAGGTCCATGGAAGGAGCCGAGTGTCGTTTGACGAAATGGTCCGGCTGGACTTGCGGTACGCGCGCACATGGTCAATCTGGCTCGACATCAAGATTCTTCTAAAGACACCCGCGGCGGTATTTTTCGGCGAGGGAGCGTACTGAGCCGAGGAGCCGGTAGCAAATTGGAACACGGCGAGTTCGTGGCGGCGCGAGGCTGGCAACGAGCGTGAAATAATCCTTCGAGTGAAGACCCGAAAGCACCTTCAGGCTGTCTCCGCGAGCTAGAATGAAAAGAGAAGCAAGCGAAAAAGTGGTGTGGATCGATCTCGATAACTCCCCCCATGTGCCGTTTTTCCTGCCGATAATCGAGGAACTGAAGAGGCGTGGTGTTGGCCTGGTGTTGACAGCCCGCGACACATACCAGGTGAAAGAACTTGTCGAATATTTCTCGCTTAAGTGCAAAGTGGTGGGACGGCACTACGGAAAAGCGAAGCTGCTTAAGATAGCGGGCAATTGCTTTCGCGCCGCGGAACTGCTTCCGTTGGCTTTCGCGCGTCAGCCGGATCTGTCCGTTTCTCACGGTTCGCGGGCACAGGTGCTTGTGAGCAAGGCGCTTGGGATTCCTTCGATCGTGATGCATGACTACGAACACAGCACCAAGACGGGATTTATTGAGCCGGACTGGACGCTGATACCAGACGTGATACCAAACGGGGCGATGACGAAAAGGACGGATCGAGTGTTGAGATACCCCGGACTGAAGGAAGACGTATATATTCCGCAATTTCGTCCTGACCCGTCCATTCTGGAGCGGTTGGGATTGCAAGGAGCGGAACTGGTCGTCACGCTTCGTCCTCCGGCAACGGAGGCGCACTATCACAACCCGCAGAGCGATGTGCTGTTTGCGGAGACCGTCCGTTACCTGTCCGCGGAACCGAGAGTCCGCGCGGTTGTGCTTCCGCGGAGCGGCCGTCAACAGGAGCAGATTCGGAGAGATTGGCATGAAGTGTTCTCGACAGGACGGATGATTATCCCGGACCAGGCCGTAAACGGGCTGAACCTGATCTGGTTCTCGGATTTGGTAATCAGCGGCGGCGGGACGATGAACCGCGAAGCGGCAGCCCTCGGCGTGCCGGTGTACAGTATCTTTCGAGGCAAAATTGGGGCGGTCGATAAGTATCTGTCAGAAACCGGCCGGTTGGTGCTGATTGAGACGGCGGAGGAGGTTAGAGCTAGAATCCGGCTGGTAGCTTGGAAGAGACCAGCGGAACCGGGCGGGAGCAATCGGGGCGCCTTGCAGGGTATTGTTCAAACGATCCTCTCAATCCTCGAGAACGGACAGCCCGCATCCGAGAGTTACGGGAGCCGCATATCGCATCCCACATCTACCGTCAACTGGTGAGCGAAAGGCGGGATACGTCTCAAACGCAGCGTGAGTTCGCCCCCCCGGTCGACGAAGCCCCTCCTCACGAAGTACACGCCTTGGATCCGCTGGCGGACGCGCGTTGGGACGGATTCGTCACGCGACATCCGCGATCGTCGGCCTTTCACTCCTCACCATGGCTGAGGGCCCTCAACAGAACGTACGGTTACAAGGCGGTTGCGTACACCACATCCAAGCCTGCCGCGGAGCTGGACAACGCGATATTGTTCTGCCGAGTCGAGAGCTGGTTAACGGGCCGGCGATTGGTATCACTTCCGTTCTCCGATCACTGCGAGCCGTTGATGGACCGGCACGAAGATCTTGAAGCCGTGATGGGCTTCCTGGAAAGAGAGATACAGCGAGAGAAATGGCGGTATGTCGAACTGCGGCCAGTCAACAACATGAACATCGCGACGAATTTACACGTGACGACGACACGTTATGCGTTTCATGAGATCGAGCTCGGGCCCGGCATCGAGACTCTTTTCAGAAATCTCCACAAGGATTCAATCCAACGGAAGATCGCGCGGGCGGAGCGGGAAGGGCTGCGATACGAGGAGGGCAGAAGCGATGTTCTTCTAGACGATTTCTACCGTTTGCTTACGTTTGCCCGGCGGCGTCATCGCCTGCCGCCGCAGCCGAAGTCGTGGTTTCGGAACCTGGTGAAGTATTTCGGAGACTCGTTGAAGATCAGGGTCGCGCGCCGGGACGGCCGCCCGCTGGCGGGAATGATCACGATCCGGCACAAGGACACGATGGTTTACAAGTACGGCGGGTCGGACCGGCGCTACCATAACCTTGGGAGCATGCACTTGCTATACTGGACTGCAATTCAAGAGGCCAAGTCTGCCGGGCTGAGATTCTTCGACTTTGGACGCACGGATGCGGATCAGCCGGGCCTGATTACGTTCAAAAAACGGTGGGGAAGCCGCCAATCCATGCTGGTTTATTCGAGATTTTCGGTTTTGGAGAAATCGAGTCATGTGTTCGATTTATCCACAGCCGCGCCGAGATTCAAAGCGGCACGGCAAGTTGTCGCGTACATTCCGAACCCGATTCTCTCGGCGCTAGGGCGCGCTTTTTACAAACATGTAGGTTGATCGTCGTCCGCATTGGCGTTTGGTCCGACTAGCTTGATGGAGAAAATGTGGTTCCAGAACACTTAAGATTCGGCGGCGGCGTCGAGAGCACCATTTTGAATCCCGTGGTAATGGTGATCCTGGCGATCACCTGCGCGCTGATTCTCTTCCTGCCCCGGAGGAAGATCATCGTTCCGTTTCTGCTAGCGGTCTTCCTGATTCCGTTCGACCAGATTCTGGTTGTTGGCGGTCTGCACTTCCCCCTGTTGCGAGTCCTGATCCTTGCCGGGATGATCCGGATATTCATCATCAAAGGAGCGGGAGAATGGAGGACGTTCAGCGGAGGGTTCAACAAGATAGACGCCGCCGTGATTCTTCTTGCCGTGAACGTGGCTGTGGCTGGAGTATTGTTGTTCCATAACGGCCAGGCATTTATTTTTCAATCCGGGGCGTTGTACACAACGCTGGGCACCTACCTTCTGCTGCGGTGTCTGATTCGAGATCGAGAAGACTTCGTTCGATCTGTCCGGACGCTGGCTTTTATCGTGCTGGTATTGGGCGCGGTTATGGTTTTCGAGCACATCACGCGCGGATGGAATCCCTACGCGTTGCTGGGAGGGGCAAATGCCAGCACGTTCGCGGCGGAAATGATCCGCAACGGGCACGTTCGCGCTACGGGCAGCTTTTCACAGCCGATTTTGGCGGGGACGTTCGGGGCCGTAGCTGTTTTTTTCTTCATCACCTTGTGGGTAAGTGACAAGAGGCAGCGCCGAGTCGCGGTTGCAGGAGTATTCGGGGCCACGGTTATGGTGTTGGCAAGCAGTTCGAGCACCCCGTTAATCGCTTATATGTGCGGCGTTGTGGCGCTCTGTTTTTGGCCGGTGCGGAACTCGATGCGAATCGTGCGCTGGGGCGTTGTCCTGGCCCTCGTCTGTTTGCAAATGGTGATGACCGCACCGGTGTATCACATCATTACGCACCTGCACACGGGTGATTCGTACCACCGATTTCAATTGATCGACCAATGCGTGAAGCACTTTTCGAGCTGGTGGCTTGTCGGCACGGCGTCGAACGCGTCGTGGGGATGGGACATGTGGGACACGGCCAACCAATATGTGCAGACCGCGGATAATTCCGGTCTACTGCCTCTCATTCTTCTTATTGCAATCATGGTGCTTGGCTTTAAGTACATCGGGAAAGCGAGACGAGCAGCAAGTGATCAGCAGCAGGCTGTATTCTTCTGGGCGCTGGGTGCGGCGTTCTTCGCGGAGATGGTGGCGTTCCTGGGAATTTCCTTGTGGGACCAGAGCATGGTGGAGTGGTATTTGCTGTTGGCGTTCATTGGAGCCGTCGTGGCACCCTGCGTAAGAGCCGGCCGGCAGGAATCGGGCGCTGAACTCGAGCCGGGGATGCTGCCCGTTGACCCCGAGCCGGTTTACGCGGCTTGGCGCGCGCGGGGTCCAGCAACGCGGCAATTCTCGCGAGATAGAGAGACATCTCGAGAGCCGGTGCGTCAAGGAGTTCCGAACTCGCATGGATCTTTCCGTTATCATCGTTAACTGGAATTCGGATGAGTATCTGCTTAAATGCATTCCCAGCATACGAGCCTGGACCCAACAGGTGTCATTCGAGGTTATTGTGGTCGACAACGCATCGCCACACGGAGAAGTCGACCGAGTCCGCCTGCTATTTCCCGACGTCAAGCTAATCAAGAGCAATGAAAACCTCGGTTTCGCCGGGGCGAATAATCTGGGGGTCGAGCGTGCCACCGGCGAATACGTCATGTTTTTGAACCCCGATACAGAGTTAAATAGCCCCGCGATTGATGTAATGATGCGAGAAATCAGGCAGCTTTCCGACGCGGGCATTGTCGGCTGCAAATTGCTAAACCCCGACTTATCCGTGCAGACCAGCAGCGTAATGAGCTTCCCAAGAATCTGGAATAGCCTGTTCAAGATCGAATACCTTCGCCTGCGTTGGCCGAAATTCTGGGGTATCGGCGTCCTGTTTTCGCAGAGGACTGCCGAAGCGGAAGCAATCTCGGGCGCCTGTATGATAATGAGGCGCGAGGTGTTCTGGCAGATTGGCGGGTTCAGCGAAGAATATTTCATGTACTCCGAGGATTTGGACCTCTGTTACCAGGCCGTTCGCGCCGGGTTCAAGAACTACTGCGTCGGAAGTGTGACGATCGTGCATTATGGTGGCACCAGCAGCCCGCGTCCGTGGCAGACGGCTACAAAGACCAGAGCTCTGCTTCTGTTTTCGCGGAAGAACTACGGGCGGGTATACTCCCAGCTGTTTCGCGCGGCGATGGTTTTGAACGCTTCGTTCCGCGTGGCGGTTCTCGCTGCGATGCGATTTCTTGCGAGGCTATTCAGAGAAAAGAATGTTTTGGAGCCGACTTGGGCGAGATGGAGCGTCATCCTGAAGACTCTCCTGAAGCCGGACGAGTCCTTGGCCGAGCCCCTGGCCATTCGCAGCGCACATTGATTTGTGCGTTCTGGTATGCGAGAGACTCGCGAGACACGACGGCCGTAGGCATCGACACAGGCAATTCCTCTTAACGGGCGATGAACGAGCGAACGCACACTGAGAACTACGTCCTGATGACGGCGGCGCACAATGAGGGCGCTTTTATTGAAGAAACTATAAAAAGCGTTTTGGCACAGAGTGTGCGGCCGGCTCGCTGGGCCATCGTCAGCGACGGTTCGACGGACAAGACCGACGAAATTGTCGAGGCCTACGCTCGAGGGAACGAATTCATCCGTTTTTTGAAATTGGCTAGGCCAGCTGGGCGAAGCTACGGATCGAAGGGGCATGCTCTGAACAACGCCACCAAGCTTCTCGAAGGAGCTTTGTTCCAGTTTATCGGCAACCTGGACGCTGACATTACACTTGAACCGAATTATTACGAGATGCTGATGGCCCGCTTCGATCTCGACCCGCAACTGGGCCTGGTCTCCGGCTTGATTTGCGAGCGGCGGGGTGGAACGTTCGAGGGGCGCGCCTCGAACCGCATCGATTCGGTCTCACATGCCGCGCAACTGCTTCGGCACGAGTGCTACCGCGCGATCGGGGGGTATTCAATCCTAAAATATGGAGGAGAGGACTGGTATGCCCAGCAGTGCGCGAAGATGAACGGGTGGACGGCTTACACGATTCCTTCGCTCAAGGTGTTTCATCACAGGAACACCGGCACGTCCAACCGAGCGTTCAGACGGCAGTTCCGCGCCGGTAGAGTGGACCATTCGATGGGCAGCGATCCCGTGTTTGAACTTTTGAAATGCGGGGTCCGTGTTCGGGAGACACCATGGGTTCTGGGAGCGATGACGAGGTTTCTGGGATTCTTATGGTCCACCATTTGCGGGGAGCCGAGGCCCGTCTCTCGAGAGTTCGTTCAGTTCTTACGTAAAGAACAGAGAACAAAGATACTTGGTTTGTTCAACGGTACCGGCCGCCGGCGCTTGCCGGGCGCACAAGACAGCTGACCGCCGTCGCGCAGGGCGGCCGACCGCTGGACACGATCGATCAACCCCTATTCGGGCGGTTTTTCTTATGGGCTATCGACCGATTTTGCGATAGAGCTGCCAGCCTGACCGAGAGACCGGGGCGTTCTTGGTGACCTCCTGCTGACCTTCGGGACAGTTGGCTTGATGGGCGGCTTGGCGTTACCTTCCTAATAGTTAGGGGATTCTAAGGGAGGTGATGGATGGTGCGGCAGATCCGGTTTTTGGTAGTCCTGTTGGCGGGCCTGGCTCTTCTGGCGGTAGCGCGGGCAGACGCGCAGGGTAGAACGTTCTACATCTCATACTCATCTGGTTCGAACTCAAATCCTGGCACGCAATCGGCGCCCTGGAAGACGCATCCTTATATGTCGAGCGGATCGGCGTGCACAGGAACGGGGAGCGCACCGTCGTACACGCATCAGGCTGGCGATCACTTCATTTTTAGGGGCGGAGAAACATGGCCCTCGGCTTGCCTGCCACTGACGATCAAGGCCAGCGGCACCTCCGGCGCGATCGACTACTATGGCGTGGACCAATCCTGGTATTCCGGGATCTCCTGGAAGCGGCCGCTGTTCGATGCGAACTACAAGACCGTCAACAATATGGTGAATGCGAGCGGCATTACCTACATTACGCTCGATAATTTGGAGCTGGCTCATCAGGGGATCACGCCTTCGGCGACGTTTTCAACCGCGAGCTGCGGCATTTTCTTCGGGCAAACTACGTGGGGCGGATGGAAAGCGGGTACGACGGTGGAGAATGTGTACCTCCATGATTGGGCGGTTACGTCGAATCTGAATGCTTACCCCGCAAACAACTTCGACAACGTGTGCGTGGGAGGCATCGTCGGTGCGGCAGAGGTAAGCGGAATCGAGACTTCGGACGCGAACGGCTATGCGTACATCAACGGGACGAAGACGAACGGCTTGATGGGCGGCGGCGTGGCGTTCGTCGGAGAGCTGAAAAATAGCAAGATTCACGACGGCTGGAATGGGTGCACAACGAGCGGGAGCTGCCACGATACGGAGTTTTATCACATCGAGCAGAGCAACATTGCGAACTACACCGGCGTCCATTCACAGGTGATCGAGGACAATGAGCCCTGCCCGTCCACCACCGGGAACTCGATGCCGACGTACAACAACGTTATCCACGACAACGGGTCCGGCGTGAACATCTTCATCCGCTATTTTTCCCCCGTCTATAACAATGTGATGTGGAACAACACGAACAACTATGCGATTCGTCTGTGCGTGCCGACGACGGACAGCAGTTCGCACGCCGGCTATGTTCTGAACAACACGATTGACGTGAGCGGGAGTAACGAAGGCGGTACGGCGGTTGGCGTAACCGGAAGCTCTGCAGTAGGAACGTTGTATATCGCCAACAACATCATCGTGAACGGCTCATCGTCGTTCGGAATCTCCGCTGCGAGCGAACACTACTCGAACAATTACGCAATGCCGGCCGCCGAAGCGATCACATACGGGCTCGCGTCACTCAACCTGTATGCGCCGATTTCGGCCGACTCGAACATTGTGAACAAGGGGTCGAACCTCAGCGGCTCTTGCAGCGGGTCAATGAAGATGCTGTGCTCGGACGCGCAGGGAGCGTTCTGGTATGGCGGCAGCTATCAGCCGAGGCCGACGGGGACGAGCGCTTGGACCCTCGGCGCTTACGTGGTCGGAGGCCAATCGGCTGCGCACCCGAATGCGCCGACTGGCTTAGTCGCCACCGTTCAATAGGATTAGGCTTGACTGAGGGGCGAGAAACGGGTGGGTCGAGCCTGCCCCGGGATCGCCCCTAAGTCTTTTAGGGACTGTAGGATCGGACCGAAGCCATATTTTCTTCCGAACTTGGGCGCCTGAGCAGTGTTGTCACCTTGTGGACCGAAGCGTTCCTGATCCGCGCTATTCACCTCGTTCTGTTGCTAAAATAGTCCGGGTCGAGAGGACAAAGGGCGTGACTTGTTCTCCCCTGCCCTTGCCGGAATCGATCCCCAGAATCATTGTGGTTCGGTGTGTCTGCCTCTTAAGCGGGACATGAAACTCCTCGTCGCGATCGCCAATTATGGGTACAAGAACGATGCGTTCTTGGCGCGCGTCCTTTCCGAGTACCGTAAGATGTCTTTCGATACAGACATCGTAGTGTTGAGCAACGTACGGAAGGAGCTCGGGAATGACGTCAAAGTCCTCACTGGCACGCCGACCAGAGACCCGCATTCGCTTCCGTTTGGCCACAAGCAAGTTTTTGCCGCCCGAAGGGACGATTACGATTTATTTGTCTACACGGAAGACGACATACTCATCACGCAGCGGAACATCGAAGCGTTTCTAGAAGCTTCGAACGTTCTGGACCCGCAAGAGCTGGCGGGATTTTTTCGGTGGGAAGAATATCCCGACGGTAGGAGATTCTTTCCGGACGCGCATTTCTTCTATCGGTGGTTGCCGGGCTCGGTCACGGCAGCCGGGAAGACTCTTTTTGCGCGATTCACGAACGATCATTCTGGATGCTTCGCACTGACGCGCGGGCAACTTGCAAAGGCGATCGAATCAGGCGGCTTCTTAGTTGGACCGCACGAGGGGATGTACAGCCAGCTTGAGACGGCCGCAACCGATCCATACACGCAATGCGGCTTCGAAAAGCTGATCTGTCTATCGCGTTTTGACGACTTTCTCGTTCACCATTTGCCAAACAAATACATTGGGTCGCCGTTGGGTGTGGACGCTGCCGAATTTGAGGTGCAAATGCAACGGCTTTGCGACCGGTGGGAGAGTCCCGCGGCGACAGCTTCACTGCTCGAACCACGGACCAAGGTGTTTCACTGCCGATGGTCGAAGAATTGCTATGAACCTCGACGGGACGATCTGACCGGCATATATGGGCCGAGTGTAACGAGCGTGTTATCAATCGGTTGCGGATGGGGTGAAAGTGAGGCGGCGATCGAGGGTAGGGGAATCAAGGTGACGGCGATACCGATCGATTCTGTCATAGCAGCTTGTGCGGAGACTCGCGGTGTGGAGGTTGTTTGCGGAGAATGGGACAACGCGATCAGGCTGCTGGGAGGCAGGCGGTTCGACGGCGTGCTTATGTCTGGGATTCTTCACCTGTTAAGGGAACCGGAGAAGGCGTTGCAACAGGCTGCTGCCCTGCTTCGCCACGAAGGAACCTTGGTGGCGACTATTCCGGCGTTCCACCGATTACCGATTCTTTGGGAGCGGCTTAACCATCCATCCCGTTATCGAGATTGGGGCAATTTTCAGCGATCGGGAATCCACTCTGTCAGCCGCCGTCTCCTGAGGTCCTGGTTCCGCAGGGCGGGGCTTTCAAAGCAGAAGACATTGAGCAACATTCCTAAGCGATGGACGGGTATTGCTGGAAAAGCGCCGAGGATGGCGGGGGCATTGCTGGCTTCGGAATACGTTCTCGTGGGCAGACGAACGGGAACAAGAGCGACGGAATTTTCGCCTCGCACCGGGGCAGGTCTATCAGAAGCCGAATCAGACGTGACCTACACGGCCGAACGGAGCGCAATGTGATGAAGGTATCCGCCGTCGTGCCAACTTTCAATCGGCGTAATTACGTCGGCCGCGCAATTGACAGTATTCTGCGCCAAACTGTTCCGGTGGACGAGATTCTGGTTGTGGATGACGGCTCGACGGACGGTACGGCTGAAGTCGTCGAGAGCCGCTACGGCGATGCCGTGCGGGTCATCCGTCAGAAGAACGGCGGCGTCTCGTCGGCACGGCGTCGCGGAATCATGGAGGCACGCGGCGAGTGGATCGCTTTCCTGGACAGCGACGATGAATGGTTGCCAGAGCGGAATCAGGAGCTAGTGAGGGCTGCCGAGCGAGTGCCGGCGGACGTAGCCTGGATATTCGGGGATTTGCGTTTTGTGACGGACGAGGGAGAAGCGCCGTCCCTGTTCGAAGAGTACGGGTTCAGAGTCAAAGATGACCCGGAAATATTCGCCGATTCCCTGAGCGTCCAACATCCGATTCTATTCTCCTACCTGCAGAGCAGCTTCATACGCCGAAAGGTATTGGTGGAGCTAAATTGTTTTACGGAGGGATTCCGGAGCGACGAAGATGTGCTCGTAGGATTCCAGATTGGATGCCGCTACAGATTTGCCGCGATCCCGCGAGTGGTGGGGAAATACTACCGCACATCGGACCTAATACCGAGCTCACTCTTCGTCAACGCGACATTCAACCGTGACTACTTCCGAGCGAGACTGATCGCGTTCGCTACCGCGGTCCAATCCGGGAGACGGCGGCCCTGGAATTTGCTCTATGCCGACCACGTGTGCCGGTTGTGCCGTCTTTTGGACGAACGAGACCCGTCGCCAAGAAAACTGGCATTGGAGCAATTCCGGTACGGCGGCGTTTCGTTCAAGGGAGTTGCGTTTATGTGTGTTGCGTTGACCGGGAAGAGGGGCGTGCGACTCTGGAACGCGACCGCCGGTTCTTTGAGACGGATCTTGCGGCCAAGGAAACAGGCGGAGAGTGCCGCTCTTGGCCATCGCCAGTATCTCGAGAGACTTGTCGAAAAGCATTCTCAGAAATAGAGGTACCAGAAGTGCGGGCGAGCGGCGCGAACCGGAGTAGTGCTTCGCATTTGCCGAGCAGGACAATCCAAAAGATCGCCCGAAGGACAGCTCGTAAAAGGATCGGAAACGAATGCACATTCTTCACGTGGTTGGCGCAAGACCAAATTTCATGAAGGCTGCGCCGGTGCTGAGCGCTCTGAACCGGCGCTCGAACATAAGGCAAACGCTAGTGCATACAGGCCAGCACTACGACCGGAATATGTCGGATGTCTTTTTCGAGGAACTCGGGATTCCCGATCCGGATGTGAATTTGGAAGTGGGGTCGGGGAGTCACGCCCAACAAACGGCTGAGGTCATGAGCCGGTTTGAGCCGGTGTTACTCGAGAAAAAGCCCGACTTGGTGTTGGTCTATGGAGACGTGAACTCGACGATGGCGGCGGCAGTGGTGTGTTCCAAATTGTTGGTGCCGGTTGGCCACGTGGAGGCCGGATTGCGGTCCTTCGATCGGACTATGCCGGAAGAAATTAATCGAATTATTACGGATCAACTGGCGGACTGGTTGTTCACGCCGTCAGAAGACGGGGACCGGAATCTGTGCCGCGAGGGCGTTCGGCCGGACAAAATCCACAGGGTCGGCAACGTGATGATCGACTCTCTCCTGCGTCTGTTGCCTCTGGCCATGCAACGCGGCGCCAATGGGTTTCCAAGTCGTTACGCTCTGGTGACACTCCACAGGCCCTCGAATGTGGATGATTCCGAGACGTTGAAGCGAATTCTTGAATGCTTAGTGACCATGACAGCCAACATGGCCGTGATATTCCCTGTACACCCCAGGACGCGCCAGCGGATTCAGCGATTTGGCATCGACACCGGCAAAGTCCATCTGCTTGAACCGATGCCATACCTCGATTTTCTTGCTCTACAAGCAAGGGCCGCGGTGGTCATCACTGATTCGGGCGGCATTCAGGAAGAGACAACGTATCTCAAGGTGCCGTGCCTGACTCTGCGAAGCAATACGGAGCGTCCAATAACCGCCGAAGTGGGGACGAACATTCTCGTAGGTGATGATATGGAGATGCTCAAGGGGGAGATGTCACGAATCCTCGCGGGCCGGGGCAAGCAAGGCAGCATCCCCCCTCTGTGGGACGGGCGAGCGGGAGAGCGAATCGCGGATGTCCTCACTTTGCTCTAACGGTGCAGTGGGTTTCGAGTTCCGTTCCAGAACGCAGTGACGACTCAGGCCTGTTGGGGCTTATGGGGTGTCAGACCCAGTCCCTTCCTAAGAGGAAACGATTTGCCCCTAGCGCGTGTAACTAGGAGTGGATTTTGCCGTGCAATCTTTTGAATCTACAAGGGTTATGTTTGGGCACTGTGGAGCACCAATTGCAAGAGAACGAAGTGGGTTTCCCTTTCGAGACTACTTTTGCGCCCAATTGATGAAGACGCGAGAGGAAGGGGAGTCTGCGAATCAGGCGAACGTCATAACCAGCGCAGAATGAGTTGGTTACGCAGCGCCGACGGAAGCGAAAGGCAACCGCACTAAACCGAATCACGACGAAACTATGCATACAGAGGCTAGAGAATCAGAGCTTGATGTTTCCCTCAAGGGCGTAACCGCGAGCGCGACACATGGGGAGTCGGAAAGACTCCTCTTGATCGAGCCGATAAAGGGATTGGTCCCACTGCAACTCCGCGAAATATGGAGCCATCGTGAGGTACTTTATTTCCTGGTTTGGCGGGATATCAAGGTCCGGTACAAGCAGACCGCCTTGGGGGCCACTTGGGCGGTGATCCAGCCATTTCTTACGATGCTGATATTCGCGATCTTCTTTGGCCGGCTTGCGAAGGTGCCGTCGGACGGCCTGCCGTATCCTCTGTTTTCGTATGCGGCGCTGGTACCGTGGACGTTTTTCGCGACAGGACTGAACCAGGCATCAAACAGCCTGGTCAGCAGCTCAAACCTAATCACGAAGGTATATTTCCCGCGTCTGGTCGTCCCGATGGCCGCTGTTTTTGCCGGCCTTCTCGATTTGATTATCGCCGGAAGCCTTTTGCTCCTGATGATGGCCTATTATCATCACGGAGCGACGGTCCACGCGGTGTGGGTTCCCGCGCTCGTCTTTCTTGCGTTGATTACTTCCACCGGGTTTTCTTTCTGGTTCTCCGCGTTGAATGTCAAATATCGTGACATTCGCCACGTCCTGCCGTTCATTGTGCAGCTATGGATGTTTGCGACGCCCATTGCTTATCCCACGAGCATCGTTCCGGCAAGATTCCGGGCGGTTTACGCCCTGAATCCGATGGCAGGAGTTATCGAAGGGTTTCGTTGGGCGATGCTGGGGAGCGGCCACGCACCCGGCGTGATGTTGATCGTTTCAAGCCTGATCGCCTTCGCGGTTCTGATCAGCGGGGCGTATTTCTTCCGGCGGATGGAGACGACGTTCGCCGACATCGTATAGGCGGATTATGAGCTTTGCGGTCCGAACAGAAGAGATCAGTAAGCAGTATCACATCGGTATGGGGCGGATGCCGAACCTGCGCGAGGCCCTCACATCCGCACTGTCGTCCGCAAAGGGCTATGCGTCGCGCTTGCTCGCGAGGCGTCCAGCAGAGGCAAGGAACACGTTCTGGGCAGTGAAGGATGTCTCGCTCGAGATTCGGCCCGGAGAATTGGTCGGTTTGATCGGCGCCAACGGGGCCGGCAAGAGCACATTGCTGAAGATGCTATCGCGTGTAACGGTGCCGACGAGCGGCCGCGCCATTATCCGTGGCCGGGTCGGTTCGATGCTCGAGGTGGGCACCGGGTTTCACCCCGAGCTGACCGGGCGTGAGAACATTTTCTTGAGTGGCGCGATTCTGGGCATGTCGAAGGTGGAGATTCGGCGTAAGTTCGACGAGATTGTGGCGTTTTCGGAGATCGAGAAATTTATCGAAACTCCGGTAAAGCATTACTCCACAGGGATGTATTTGCGGTTGGCGTTTTCCGTGGCGGCGCACCTGGAGCCCGAGGTACTTTTTGTGGACGAGGTGCTGGCGGTCGGCGACGCGCGGTTCTTTGCGAAATGCATCAACAAAATGCGCTCGCTGCACGCGAGCGGAATGACGATCACGCTTGTGTCTCACCACATGTTCCTGATCCAGACTCTGTGCACACGCGCGATTTGCATGAGTCGCGGGAGCGTCTTGTTCGATGGCGATCCTTTACGGGCGATTGATTCTTACCGCAAGTCGCTGGACGAAGCGGCACAGGCGGTTCCAGCGGCATCGCGGGTTGATTTGAAGGGACAAGGCCGCATTCAGGTGTTGCAACTCGAGCCGTTGGGAGAGTGGGCGAGTACAACGGAGCCGTATCCGGATTCGGGGATCAAACTGACCTTTGTGGCGGATGCGGAGCCGAACACGTCCGTAGGCTTCCGTGTAGCGGTGAGCAGCATGGGCAGTTTCTGTTATTACGCGTTTTACAGTGATCCGGTTCAGGTGCCGGCGTCCGGTCGAGTGACCTGCGAACTTCAGATTCCCGAGTTGATGCTGCTCCCGGGACACTATCGCATTTTCGGAGGAATGCTACGAGCGGACAAGGTTAATCACTTCCTTGCCGAAGAGTGCCTGCAGATTTTTGTGCGGGAACGCGGACCGGCTCCCGCGTTCGACAACGGGTCCGGCGGCGCGGACAACTTGTTCTGGAATCGCGGAATCTGGACGCTTCCAACCGATAACGACAGCGAGAAACAGATCGAGGTCCAAGGTGAACGGTACCGCTGAAAAAGAGGCGGCCCCGGACATCCGATGGAAACGAAAATGAGGGCAGTTCCAGCGATGCGGACATTGGCCGTAGTTGTACCGACGTACAACGAAGCCGAGAATCTCGAAACGCTTATTGCGGAGATTTCCGCCGGTCTCAAAGGAATCGACTATGAAATTGTGATCGCGGATGACGACTCGCCGGATCGCACCTGGCAAAAAGCCGAGGCTATTTCGAGCCAGAACGACCACGTGCGCGTGCTGAGGCGAATAGAAAACCGCGGACTGGCGCCGGCCGTGTCGGATGGAATGGCAATCGCGAATTCCGAGTACGTCGCCTGCATGGACGCTGACCTACAACACGATTCCAGCATTCTGCCGGCAATGCTTGGGGAGTTACAGGCAGGCAAAGACATCGCTGTAGGGAGCCGCTACGTCAGCGGCGGCGGCGTAGGCAAATGGAATCTTCCGCGCAGATTGGCTTCCAAGACCGCGACATTTGCAGCCAGCTTTGTCACAGGGCTCGACTTGAAGGATCCGATGTCCGGCTTCTTCATGCTGCGCCGAAGCGAGTTCATGAGGGTCCGGCCAAGTCTCAACCTGCGCGGATTCAAAATCCTTCTGGAGATCGCGAGCCGTTTGGACGAGCCGAAAATCGCAGAGATACCTTACAAATTCCGGACGCGCCGCTCAGGAGAGTCGAAATTGACGGCGAAAGTCGTGTTCAACTACTTCGCGCAGCTTGGCGACCTGTACCGCACCCTTCATGCAGACAAACGCCACAGGCGCGCGGCTGCTCCGGTGTCGTGAGAACGACAGAACGGCGGCCGTGAGCGCAGAGGTTCTCAGCACCGTGAGACCCAAGATTTTATTCGTATCTCAACAGTGGCCGGCAGACGCCGGTAATGGCGCACAACAGCGTGCAATCAATGTCGGTAGATTGCTGGCACGTGTTGGTGATGTTTCGTTTCTGATTGTCTCCCCCGAACCCGAGAACGTGAAAGCGGTTCAGAACCTCAGGTCTGAATTCAAGATTTGTGGAATCCTGCAGCCATCGTTGGTCCCGCGGAAGAAACCTTTTGAGCGGTTGAGGAGAAGGCTGCGCCATGAGTTCTATTCGGGCTGCATAGCAACGGAGCCGTGGGCTCTTAGCAAGGTGGACCGGAGTACTCTCCTGCGGCTGATCGAAGGATACAACGTCATCTGGGTCCACAACGTCAAGGCCGCAAATCTAACCGAGATCTACAGGTGGCCGCGCTCTATTCTGGATCTAGACGACATTCCGAGCCGTTATTTCAAGTCGCTGTCTCAGTCGAGGCACAATCCGGTGCGACGACTGCTTGATTTGAGGATGTCGTCGATTTGGAAACGACGGGAGCGTCATCTGCGGGAACGTTTCGACGTTTTGGCAGTTTGCAGCGAACAAGACAGACAGTACTTGAGCGAGATTGCCGAAGCGCACGTGATCCCCAACGGCTTCAAGACCCCCGCCGCGAAATCGCGAATTCTCTCGGAACGTCCGAGGATCGGATTTGTCGGAATGTTTACCTACCGGCCTAATCAGGAAGGAATGAGGTGGTTTATCCGCTATGTTTGGCCGCGAATCCGGCGGGAGCATGCGGACGCGGAACTACGTCTTGTCGGCGGAGGAAGCGACGAAGTAGTTTCAGACGGGATGCCGGGAATCGCCAAGCTCGGCTGGATGGATGATCCGAGCGATGAAATCGCGACGTGGTCGGCCATGGTCGTTCCTATTCAGTTTGGCGGAGGCACGCGGGTAAAAATTGCAGAAGGGTTCGCCAGGAAATGTCCTGTGGTGTCGACAACGATAGGCGCATTCGGGTATGACGTGCGAAACAGGGAGGAGATTCTTCTGGCAGACACTCCTGAAGAATTTGCGTCAGCGTGCGTCGATTTGTGCCAGAACCCGGAATTGGGCAAGAGCCTTTCGGAGAGAGCGCACCAACAGTTTCTTCGACAGTGGACCTGGGATTCTCTGGAGAGCGCTGTCGCGGAGGCTGTTGAGGAGTGTATCAGCCGCGCAGGTTCCGCGGCGGCTGCGGGCGGTAAGGTCAGCGCTCGAGCTGCAGCACGCCACGCCGGTGCTTTCAAGTAAGCGAGCTCGGTTTATCAGCTCGACCAGGGATTTGCAGGATGGATATGAAGGCTGAACGCGTCGCGGTCAAGGCCGAAATGTCGAGTCTGCTCATGCGAAGGCACATCGCATATGCAGTTCTGATAGCGGTGTCAGTCGCGGTTTGCGCCAGGAGTGTGATGGCGTTGACCGTGTATGCCCTACACCACGAATCTAGTTCGCAGATTCTCGCGATTCCGTTCGTCACGCTATTTCTCATCTGGATGGGGCGGAAGCGGATTTTCGAGGCGACCTCTTACAGCATTGCGCCGGGAATAGCGACGATCCTGGCAGGCGCCGTTCTTTTCTGGGTTGGGCAACGAGATTCCTCGGGCTTCGCGGGGAACGAGGCGCTGTGCTTGTCGGCGCTGGCCCTGGTCGCGATCTGGACCGGAGGTTTTCTGCTAATCTACGGGCGCAAGGCGATGCACTCCGCCGCATTCCCACTGTTGTTTTTGCTCCTGACGATTCCTATACCCGATCCGGTTCTCGACCGCGTCATTTACTGGCTGCAGCAGGGTTCGACGGAGATCACATATCTGATCTTCCGCTCCGTCGGCGTTCCCGTCCTTCGTAAGGGATTTGTGCTTGCAGTGCCTGGCGTCACGATTGAAGTGGCGAAGGAATGCAGCAGCATCCGGTCCAGTCTGGCACTGGTGATTACGTGTCTTTTAGCGGCCCATTTGTACCTGCGAACGTGGTGGAAGGGGCTGCTATTGGTCTTGTTGAGCCTGCCGTTGTCGGTGGTCAAGAACGGGATTCGCATCGCCACTCTTACGCTTCTAAGCGTCTACGTAAACCCGGATTTTCTACGAGGCTCTCTCCATCGGGACGGCGGGTTCGTCTTTTTCTTTTTGGCTCTTCTGATGCTTTGGCCCGTGTTTGTCGCCCTAGAGAAGTCCGAGCGGGGGCGTATTACCGCCGCGCGTTCGAATGCGGTTACGGCAGGTTAAGGTTCCGATGCTGACCGTTCTTATCGCAACCAGGAATCGAGGCGCCATTCTCCGGCAAACGCTGGAATCCTTCTGCGCGCTGCAGGAACCCTCGGGCGGTTGGCGAATGGTCGTTGCGGATAACGGCAGCACGGATCAGACGTCCGCGGTGCTGGATTCATTCGCCGGCCGTTTGCCGCTGCGAAGCGTTTTCGAGCCCAAAGGGGGGAAGAATGCCGCATTAAATGCGACGTTTAGTTTGATTGCAGGGGATCTGACGGTTCTGACCGACGATGACGTATTTCCGCACAGAGACTGGCTTATCGAAATTCGAAAAGCTGCGAATACCCTGACGGAGTACGCGATCTTTGGCGGTGCGGTTCGGCCGCGCTGGGAAGTGCCGCCGCCGCGCTGGGTGGAATGGATCAAGCAGGACGCAGTGTTTACAGTGACCGATCCTGACCTTAAGGCCGGTCCGATGCGGGCGTATAACGCCTACGGGCCGAACATGGCGATTCGGAACGCAGCGTTCGAATCGGGTATCCGTTTTGACGAGTCCATCGGCCCGCGAGGAGCAAGCTACGCGATGGGTAGCGAAACAGAATTGACCCTGCGACTTTCGCGCCTGGGCTATAAGTCGTGGCACGTCCCTACCGCGGTCGTAGAGCACTTTATCCGTGCGGATCAGATCCGTAAATCGTGGGTATTGGATCGTGCGATTCGCTACGGCCGAGGCAAGTTCCGGTTGCGCGACCTCGAAGGCATCGGGGCTCCGTGGAGTGTCTGGCCACAGTGGTTTGGTGTGCCACGTAGATTTCTTCTCGATGTGGTTCAAGAGGAATTCCGCGTACTCTGGGGATGGCTGACGCTGGACGAGCGTGAGCGACTTCTGGCCTCTTGGAACCGCAATTATGCCTGGGGACACATAATGGAAGCCCGCGCTTCCGTTGGCGATCGAAAGCGGGGGCCGGCGGAAACTCAATCGAAAGGTGAATATGTTGAGTCCCGTTGAGGCGACGGAGAAAACGAGCCAGCCTGCTAAGGTATCCGTAGTCATGGTCGTGCGCAACGTTGAAACGTTTCTGCCCGAGGCGATTGAAAGCATATTGAATCAAACATTCAAGGATTTTGAATTCGTCATTTTGGACTTCGGTTCGACCGACCAAACTAAAGCGATCGTCTCCAGCTACGCGGCCCGAGACGGGCGAATCCGGTTGCGCGAGGTCCCGACTTGCGGACTGGCTGAGGCGCGGAATGCAGTCGCGTCGCTGGCGAAAGGCCAATACATCGCGATTCAGGATGCCGATGATGTTTCGCTGCCCGATCGATTGCGCTGGCAAGTGGGATTTATGAATGAGCACCCGGAGGTCGGAGTCGTAGGAGGAGCGGCCGAATGGATTAACGCGCAGGGCCAGCATTTGTGGGTGATGAACATGCCGACGGAAGACCGCGAAATCAGATCGGCTCTTGTCACCCGGTGTCCATTTATGCAGACGGCGGTTCTAATGCGGCGCGAGGCATTCGAGTCGGTCGGCAAATATAGATCAGCGTTCGCGCCCGCCGAAGACTACGACCTCTGGCTTAGAATGTCGGAGTGGTTCCGCTGCGCCAACCTCGAACCAGTAGTCGTGAAGTATCGCATCCATCCCCAACAAGTATCGATAAGCAAGCGAAAAATACAAACTTTGTGCATTGTGGCTGCGCGTACGTCGGCACGTTTGCGAAAGGCCGGAAGTCCCGATCTATTCGACTCAGAGAAGGCGATCACGCCGGAACTGCTGGCCAGCCTGAATGTGTCCGATGCTGAAGTGGAAGCGGAGCTCTTCTCGAATTACCGCGATTGGATCCACAACATGGCGTCAGCGAAAGAGCGCTCCACGGCCCTTGAAATAGCGGGTGAAGTGCTGCGCACAGAGTGGGAGCACATACAGACGCGAGATATTGCCCGCCTCCATCTGAAGGTGGCGCGCCTTAACTGGCAGGAGAAGCGCTACGTCGAGAGCCTGCTCGCGGTGTGCCATACAGTGCAGCTAGCACTCGGTGAATTTGCCTTGGCGGCGCATTTCGGAAGAGCCCTGCTCCGGCGAGTCTGGAAAGTTCCCCGCGCAATCTGCTTATAGCTCCTCGCCTAGCTAGAAGCGCCTGGCGAGGGCCTACGGCGATTCGCCACGGTCTCGCCGCCGACAATTTTTGTCACTAAGCCCTGTTTCGGCGCATACCTTGGCAATGCAATTGCCTCCATCTTGTGAGGTGTGGAACAACTCATTAGGGGTGTGCAGTTATTTGGAACTATTTTGCATTTAACGGGCAGGTATTTTGCACACGAACGAAGACATTTATAGGCAGGAAAGGGCTTTTCGGGGAGCGCCATGAAACGACTATTGCTCTTATTGCTACTGGTTGCGGCGCCCGCACTGTGTGCTTTTGGGCAAAGCCCGAACTACGGGAGCGGATTTACGACTTCCGGGTTGACGCTGAACGGCGGGGCGGTAATAACTAGCGGCCGCCTGCGGTTGACGGATGGCGGGACGGGCGAATCACGGAGTGCGTTTTTCAATACGCCGGTCAACGTACAATCTTTCACCTCCGATTTTACCTTTCTACTAACGAATGCCAAAGCTGACGGATTCACGTTCACGATTCAGGGAATAGGGCAGACGGCACTGGGGGCGGGCGGCGGAAGCCTCGGATATGGCCCGAGTTCGAACGGATCGATCCAAGGAATATCGAACAGCGTGGCGATTGGGTTCCAGTTGTACAGCACGGTGCTTGGCAATAAGGAAGTCAGTTTAACCGGCGATTGGACAAACGGAGCTGCCCCTTACGCCACGCCCGGCACGGACACGACCAGCTCAGGCGTGAATCTCCACAGTGGCGATGTGATGAGCGCGCACGTGACATATGATGGCACGACTCTAGCGTGGACGATCACGGACACAAAGACGGCCAAAGTTTTTACGAAGTCCGTGGCCTTGAACATCCCGGCTCTTGCGGGCAATACGGCATATGTCGGTTTCACCGGCGGCAGTGGGGGGCTTGGCGCGATCCAGGACATACTCACCTGGACGTACACGGTTTCAGGGGCGCCCGTCCCGCCTTCGATTACGACGCAGCCCACAAGTCAAACCGTTGTAGCAGGCCAGAGCGCCAACTTCTCGGTTGTCGCGAGCGGCTCGACGCCGCTCAGTTACCAATGGTATGAGAACGGGTCCAACATTCCCGGTGCGACATCGTCCAGTTACACAACGCCGCCCACGACCAGCAATGACAACGGTTCGACGTTTCAAGTGATCGTGAGCAATTCGGGCGGGTCGGCGAACAGCAACACCGTAACGCTTACTGTGCAAACATCCGACCCTACAATTGACTACAGCAGTGGGTTCACTTCGCCCAATCTTACGTTGAATGGCGGAGCTGCGATCAATGGAACTGCGTTAGTACTGACGGATGGGGGATCGGGTGAAGCCCGAAGCGCCTTCTTTAACAATCCAGTGAACGTGCAGTCGTTCACTAACGATTTCACATTCCAACTGACGAGCGCGAACGCGGACGGCTTTACGTTTACAATTCAAGGCGTTGGGTCAACCGCTCTCGGCGGTGGCGGAGGCAGCCTGGGATACGGTCCTACATCCAGCAAAACAGGGACGGGCGGAATCGGAAGCAGCGTAGCCGTTGGTTTCCAGCTTTATAGCACCGTTCTCGGCAACAAGGAAGTCAGCCTGACAGGCTCGTGGACAAACGGGGCCTCGCCGGCCGCCGCGCCAGGCGCGAACACAACAGGATCGGGAGTGAATCTTCACAGCGGGGACGTTATGAGCGTCCATATGACGTACGACGGCACGACTCTGACATGGACGATCACAGATACCGTCACGCAGAAGACCTTCACGCAATCAATTGCGATCGACATTGCTTCGCTAACGGGAAGCACCGCATACGTGGGCTTCACGGGCGGGAGCGGCGGTTTGACGGCGGTGCAGAAAATCCTGACGTGGTCGTTCACGTCTTCGGTCAATACGCAACAGGTGGCAACTCCGACGTTCAGCCCATCCGCTGGAACTTACGGTTCAACCCAGTCTGTTTCAATTTCCGACACAACCAGCGGCTCTACCATTTTCTACACAACGGACGGCACGACGCCCACAACCTCGTCGACGCAATACACGGCGCCGATTACCGTCAGCGCGACGACAACGATCGAAGCTATGGCGACGGCCAGCGGGATGACGAATAGCGCCGTGGCAACGGCAACGTATACGATTACGACTCAAGTGGCCACGCCAACGTTCAATCCGGCGGCCGGAACCTACAGTTCAGCACAGTCCGTGTCAATTTCCGATACAACGAGCGGCGCGTCGATTTATTACACGACGAACGGCACGACGCCCTCAACTTCGTCGACGCAATACACGACGCCGATTACCGTCAGCAGTACGGAAACAATCAATGCGATCGCGGCCGCGAGCGGAATGACAAACAGCGCCGTAGCCAGCGCAACCTATACCATCCAGACTGGCGGAGGCGGAGGAAGTTCTCCAAACTATGGCGGCGGCTTCACCTCTTCCGGCTTGACGCTCAACGGCGGCGCGACGATCAGCGGGTCCGCCTTACAGTTGACGGATGGCGGGACAAGTGAAGCAAGGAGCGCATTCTTCAATTCGACCGTGAATGTGCAGTCTTTCGTCACGGACTTCACGTTCCAGTTGATTAGCGCGAGCGCGGACGGGTTTACCTTCACAATTCAAGGCAATAATCCAGCGGCGCTTGGCGCCGGCGGAGGCAGTCTGGGTTATGGGCCCAGCAGTTCAAGTCCAGGGATCCCAAATAGTGTGGCAGTGAAGTTTGACCTCTACAGTAACTCTGGCGAAGGCAACAATTCGACCGGCCTGTACACGAACGGCTCATCGCCTACCGTCCCGGCCACCACGATTTCGGGAGTGAGCCTGCACAGCGGCGATGTCCTGCAGGCGCATCTCGCATACGACGGAAGCAAGTTGACGCTGCAGATCACGGACACGAAGACCGGGGCGGCTTTCACACAGACGTTCAGCATCAATATTCCCGGCACAGTGGGTGGTACCAGCGCTTATGTTGGGTTTACAGCCGGGACGGGTGGACTTTCGTCAACGCAGAACATCCTGACCTGGAGATACACGGCCGTTCCTGTCAGTTCCTTTGCGTGGCCGGTGGATACTCCGATCACATATGCACCCGCCGCGAACGGCGGCCCGAGTGATTACTCCACCTATTCCTCTCAGAGTCCGATTTTTGGCCAGTATCACACGGGTATTGACGTATGTCCGCAATCTCCCGGCTGTCAGATAGGAAACCCAGTATATTCAACGAGTAGCGGAGTGGTCGAATTGGCCCTGGTTGTTTCCGACCCGGCACAGACGTTGTGCGACGGCAGCTCGACGGCGGGTTATCAGGTCAATCCAAGCTCGTCCAACTTGGGCAACGTAATCATCATCGCACATCCAAACGGCAAGTTCTCTCTCTACGGCCACTTGGATTGCGTCTGGCCGGGAGTCGTACCGGGTCTGCAGGTAAATGCCGGAGATCGAATCGGAAATATGGGGCATTCAGGGTTTGGAAGCCGGGACCGGACATTCGTGCCTCACACCCATTTTGAAATCAAGGACCGGGCCGTGACGGGCGATCCGGCGCATAAGGGCTATTCAGGCTACACGCCCGACCTTCCGGACGGTTATGGCTATCACGATGCTCGAATCTACATCAATCCATTTTCGAGCACCTCAATTTCTCCGGTGGCTGTAAAGGTGGTTGCATCATCGGCCCAGACAATCTTTACTGGGCCTGATACGAGCTTCGCGTCGCTGGCTTCCATTTCACCCGGACAGGAATTTGTGGCGTTCGCGAGCAGTGGCTCCTGGTACGAGATTTACATGCCGAACGACAATGCGCCGGTCGCGGGCTGGGTTCAAGCGAGTTCGGGCGGCCAGACCCTGGTGACCACAGATTCCGGGGCAACTGTCGCGCAAGTCAGTGGCGCTAGCAGTTCGGGTTTGGGAATACAGCCCGGACCTTCGTCGTCCACGAGCCTCGAGAGTTGGGATGAAACGTTTGGAAACTGTACTCCCAAGGCGAAGATCTGGAACGGACAGCGATACGTAAGCCAGGCAAGCCAGAACAACTTCAATGAATTCTATTTGCCGTCTAATTTCTACTTCAGCTCTGGCGGCGCGTGCGCCGAACCGTCGGCTGGCGGGCCATCGGTAGGATGGGCGTCGACGACATTCTTCCACTGATAGAGCTCGCTGCTATGAAATGCAATACCCGGGGTGTGCCTTCGCGGTGTTTACCGTCGCGTGAAAGTCCGCGCCTTTCCTGATGATAATTGGCCCAGAGTAGAAACAAATCGGAGAATTTCGTGGACTTCACCAGGCGTTCAGGACAACATCCAACGAAGCTAACGTCAAAACGCGAGCCGAAAAGGGACCGATGGAATCGATAGTTCGTGGACTGCGAAACCGCCTGTGCCAGCACTTCGCAAGGATTCTGCCTGGAGCTAAAACGCTCAGGGTGAAGCTACATCGAGCCCGAGGGGTTCGCATTGGAGAAGGTGTTTGGATCGGATACGACGTGATTCTAGACACATCACGGCCTCACCTGATTACGATTGAAGATCGCGTCTCGCTCGGAATACGGGTGACCGTCATTGCTCATTTCCGGGAGACTCAAGGAGTCAAAATTGAAGAGGATGTATACGTCGGACCCGGCGCTATCATACTTCCGAATGTGGTTATTGGGCGCGGGGCAGTGGTGACGGCCGGAAGCGTGGTGACTAAGTCGGTCCCTCCAATGACGGTGGTGCAAGGGAATCCGGCGATCGCAATAGCGAAGTGCCAGATCCCGCTGAAAGTCGGCACGACGCTGAAAGAATTTTCTAGGAACCTCAGACCGTTATCCCTCGAGCGCGCGCCAGTGAGTAAAGACTAGGCAACACCACCAGGCGACGTCTGTTGGACCACCCGGCGATATTCATCTGGGTCCCTGCATGTGCGGAGCAATTCTGAGGAATCGGGCTGCCCGGTCCAAAGGTCAAATGAGAGAATTAGGTAAGGAGCCAGGAAAGGAGATGGACGTGAACACGGATGGTGCGCTATGGTCCGGGTTTCTTCGTTCGAGCGAGAAATTCCCGGACCGTCCCGCCGTGATTGCTGAAGGAAAGACCGTTACCTACTCCGAGTTTCGCCGATCCGCTTGCGCCATAGCAGCAACGATTCAGCGGTTTCAGGAAACCTCGGCGCCACCTCTAACGGCGGTGTTTGCGTACCGCACGCCGACAGCCTTCATTGGTGTTATGGCCTCGCTGCTGGCCGGCAACGGCTACGTCCCTTTGAACCGAACATTCCCCGTCGACCGAACGCAGGCGCTGTTTGAACGATCCGAGTGCAGGTCGATGATTGTGGATGTAGAGTCCGCGGCGCATTTGGAAAAGCTGCTGGATGGCTCGCGGGATGCCCTGCTGATTCTGTTGCCCGATGTTGAAGATGTAAGCCAGCTCGTAGCCCGATGGCCGCGCCATACTTTTGCCGGCACGAAGGAACTGGCCTCCGCGGGCGAGTGGCGAGAACCAGCAGCAAACCCGAATGGCATCGCCTATCTCCTCTTCACGTCGGGCAGCACTGGGATTCCCAAGGGTGTCGCGGTGGCGCAGCGAAATGTAGCGGCCTTTTTGGAATACATGGTCGACCGATATCAGATCACTGAAACGGACAGGCTGTCTCAGATGTTCGATATGACTTTCGATCTCTCGGCTTTTGACATGTTTGTTTCGTGGGAGCGGGGAGCGTGCGTGTGCTGTCCTCACCAGAAGGCATTGATCAAGCCGGGAAAATTCATTCAAGACAACGAGCTGACGGTCTGGTTTTCGGTGCCTTCGACGGTCGCGTTCATGAAGCAATTCGGCATGCTGAAGCCTGGAAGATATCCCTCGCTCCGGTTCAGCCTGTTCTGTGGCGAGCCTCTCCCGGTTTCTTCCGCCGAAGCTTGGTTGCAAGCGGCCCCGAACAGCACGTTAGAAAACCTTTATGGACCGACGGAGTTGACGATTGCGTGCACCCTTTACCAATGGGATCCGGTGCGCTCGCCCCGGGAATCGGAACTTGGGATCGTTCCCATAGGCTATCCATATCCCCGAATGAACGTTCTCGTTGCCGATCGCGAATTGAATGAGGTTCCCCGCGGCGAGGAAGGCGAACTGCTGATGGCCGGCCCTCAGATGTCGCTTGGCTATTGGAAAGATCCCGAAAAGACCAAGGCGGCGTTTGTGGTGCCGCCCGGCAAGACCGAAGTGTTCTATCGAACTGGAGACCGAGTGCGACGGCCCCTTGGAAACGGGCCACTGACCCATCTGGGGAGAGTCGATTTTCAGGTTAAAATACTCGGACATCGAGTTGAGCTGGGAGAAATCGAGGCAGTCGTTCGAAAGCATTGCGGATTGGATGGCGTTGTCGCGGTGGGGTGGCCCCCGACGGAAAGCGGATCAGGAGGCGTGGAAGTTTTCATCGAAGGCGAGAAACCGGGTGGGGAAGCTCTTCGCATCGCAGTCGCCGCCGAATTACCCGACTATATGGTTCCGAGGAGATTCCATTTCATGAATATGCTCCCCCGTAACGCGAACAACAAGTTCGACCGGAGAGCAGTGGTTCGGCTGCTCGAGGAGGGATTGTGAACGCCGTCGGTCCAGACGACGTCCGAACATTCATAACAAGCTTCGTGCAAAAGAAGCTGGCCGCTCGAGGCCAGGACTGTGAAGGCCAGCTTGGCGACGACTGCGACTTGCTTTTGTCGGGAATTATCGATTCTCTTGGATTGCTGGAGTTGGTAACGGCCGTGAATCGGCACTACGGTCGGGAAATCGATTTTGAGGCTCTCGATCCGGAACAAATGACCATCGTCGGGCCCCTTTGCAGATTTGTGGCAGATCAGATAGGGTCCTGACACATGGTGAGGTTTCAGGTCGTGGCGGACGCCCCAAGTCCTTGCGACTTCATTCCTGTATCGTTGCCTTGGATTCTTGAAGCCGGTAATCCATATTTCAGCTGGCTATTCGGGGATCAAACGCTCGCGCTGCGAGTTCTATCGGCCTGGGCGACGCGTTCGTCGTCCGAAGTGTCCATTTTGAGAAGTCAGATTCTGATGTCTGACGGCGCGATAGCCGGCGGGTTTATATCTCTTGGCGGTCTGGAGCTTAAGCGAGCGAGAAAGGCCGATGCGATCGCTTTGGCGACGACAATCAGCGAAACAGAGCGGTCTGGGGTGTTGGAACGCCTGTCAGACGCTGCGAACTTGTTTTCTCCCGTTGACGACGATGAGTATTATCTCAGCAAAATGGGCCTGGACCATCGTTTCCGGCGCAAGGGTTACGGGAAGCAATTGCTGAGCCGCTACCTCGAAGAAGGGCAAGCGCGAGGCCATACCCGGTATCGCTTGGACGTCTACGCACGGAATGCAGCTGCAGTCCGGCTATACCTCGACTCTGGGTTCCAGATTACGAGACGCGGGCGGACAAACAACGGCGCGATTGAGTATTACGCCATGACATATCAAAGAGCGTCGTCATTGTGATGTTGACGGCGAAAGCGACCGGCTATCGCGGCCAGCACGGCGCGCCTGAGTCAAGAGGTGCAATTTGAATGTGTGCCGAACTTAGTTCAGGCGGGTTGAGAATTCCTATCGCGATCGACGCGCCTGAGTTGGCCTCCGAGTCGGAGCGCTTCGAGTCAGGTTCACGCGAATTGATCATTCTTGCGATCGTCGGAGTTGCTGTCCTGGGCGGGCTTGCATTGCGATGGACAGATCTTCAGCGATGGAGCCTCTGGTGGGATGAAGGATTTACCGCATGGGCTGCCGGTCTCCCCGTTTCCCACATTATCTCGTTCGCGCGAAGTGACAACCAAGCGCCGCTTTACTACCTGCTCCAGCATTTCTGGGACGTGCCGTTCGGGAATTCCGAATTTGCGTTGCGGTCGCTGTCCGCAGTCTTCGGAACTCTTTCTCTGCCTATTTTCTATCTGCTTGCGAGGAAAGTTCTGAAGGACGGCGCCGCCATCGCTCTGGCGTTTTGGCTCTTCGCATTTTCCATGAAGCAGATCTGGTACTCGCGCGAGGCTCGTGCCTACGAAGCCGCGTCGTTCTTTGCTTTGTTCGCGTTGCTGGGCCTCGTCTGCTTTCTGGAGAAGCGGTCCGCCCGGGCGTTCGTGATCGTTGTTCTGGCATCCGCGCTTACGTTGTACTTGCATAACATGATGTTCTTTTACGTGCTGTCGCTCGATATCGTCTGGCTACTCTATCCGTCCGAACGACGACTGGCGCTGCGGATGCGGGACATAACACTTGCGAACGCGTGCATCGGGATTCTGTACCTTCCGCTGGTCGTGAACCTTCTTCATCAGGTGAGGGCCGTCGCCGGGAATCTTTATTGGGTGCAGAAGCCCACGTTGTTCACTGTCGTCGGGACCCTCACAGAGACGGCAGGTTTCGAACCCGCGCACTTGGCGCTCTTCGCAAAGAAGGTGCTGCTGTTACCTTGGCCGGTCTGGCCGGTGCTGCGGGACACTTCGGGGCTGATCCTGTTATTGCTGTGTGTCGCACTGTTCGCGGGAGGCCTGTGGCGCGTTTCCAGGGCGGAACGGCGCAAAGAGCTCTGCTTCGTGTTGTACGGGTTGGTTCCAATCCTGTTGGGGTTTGTTCTGAGCCACAAATTGCCGCTGTACATCGACAGGGTTTTCACAACTTCTTCGATCGTCGTCCCGATTGTGTTTGCCCTTCCACTTGCGGTTCAAAGGAGCGCCAAGACAAAGCGGCTGTTCGTGGGCGTGGCGGTGGCCATTGCCCTCGCGGCCACACTTTCCAGCGCCGGCTTCTTCAAGTCCGGAGAACGGCTCGCGAAAAGTAGCGAGGATTGGCGAGATGTGATCGCGTCGGTGCTCACGATTCATGAATCAAACAGGCTCGTTCTGTTCGTTCCGCCAGCGGGAGAGATTTTCTTCGACTACTACTCGCGGGATTTTCCAGACGTGGAGAGACGCGTACCTCGCGCCGGCCTGCAAGAAGACTTTCATAGCCGGTTTCCTCCGCCGAAGTCGAGAATCCTCGGCGACAGCGATATCCAGCGTCTGAAGTCGATCGTCGAATCGCACAGCTATTTCGAAATCGACCTGGTGATGACCCACGACGTAGATCCTGACGGCCTCGTCGTTAAGTATCTGAGCCGGCGCTTCGTTGAGCAGGCCGATATTTCGCCCGCCGGCCCAATCCGAATCATCCCGTTTCGCGCGGTGCAACGACCCTGAC
>DATEKA010000089.1:0-4519 GCA_035277685.1 Candidatus Acidiferrales bacterium | reverse complement strand
TGGCGCTCGCGTCCCAAGGATCACGGGTACTCTATTGCGAGATGCCCGTTTCGCGATTTCGAAAACGCGGTAGAGCGCTGGCCGAGCTTGAAAAGGGGCTTTACCTTTTTGGCCCGGAATATGAGGGTGCCAAACTGACGCATGCGCCGGTCCTTCGGCAAATGCAGTGGAAAAAGGTGGGCGACCAGATCGCCAAGCAGGCAAACGCAATCGGATTGACCCGCCCTCTTTTTCTATATTCGCACGTAAACCATATGACGCCGCTCTGCGAGAACATGAAGACGCGCGGGTTGCCGCTGATCCACATCTGCATGGATTATCCGGAGCCATATCAATACGAGTTGATCGAGCTCTCAGAGCGGACGCTGGTCATTCCGCCGAGCGTGTTCCACAAGCTGAAGGCAAAGTTCGGCGAGAAGATTGCGTGGATTCCGCAATCCATTCACTTGCCGGTCGCGCAGAATGGTCAGCCTCACACCGAGGTTGATGACCTGGCGAATCTGCCGCGGCCGCGACTGGGCTATCTGGGACCGCTTTATGCGCGCGTTAATCTCCCGATGATGCGAGACGTCCTTTCCGCGCATCCGGAGTGGCAATTCATTTATTTTGGTGATTCGAATGAGCTGAAAGGCCCGAACATTCACAACGCGGGCTGGCGGCGTCCGGAAGAGTTGCGTGATTGCGTGTCTTCTTTTGACGTGGGCGTAATGCCATACGACTGTTTCGACGAAAAAAATTTGCATTGCTCGCCGCTCAAACTCATGGACTATTTTCTTGCCGGGATTCCGGTTGTGGCCACCCCCGTTCTTTCGCTGTCCGAGTACTCGGAGCTGATTTATCTTGGGGCTACGGCAGAAGAGTTTTCGGGCGCGATTGAGCAGGCCCTTGCCGAGCCTGCGAACAGCCCCAAGCGGCAACAGCGCACCGAAATCGCGCAGGCTCATTCGACTGAAAATTTAGGGAAACGACTGGCAGAAATCCTGAACTTAGCGAACTGACAGGAAATTCGCATTGATCTCCGTCGGAATCAACTACTCGCAGATGCACGATTCGGCCGCGTGCATCGCTCGAGACGGCGAAATACTCTTCGCGGTGGCAGAAGAACGCTTGAGCCGCGTGAAACATGATGCGCGTTTCCCGGAACTGGCGATTCGCGCATGCCTCGATTTCGCGAATGTCCGTCCGGAGGAATTGGACTTCGTGTGCTTCGGATGGCCACGCGCCACCGCTGCTCTGAAACACGACCTGAAATGCATGGCGGCGGGTTCTCAGCCGCTCGACTATGTAAGCCTTGTGAGCACAATCCGACGGAACCTGGGCATAACGCGTCAAGCGAATGGCGAGAGGCCATTTGTGCGCGCTTTCGGCGCGACGCGAGCTCGTTTTCGATTCGTGGATCATCACCTGGCGCACGCGATCAGCGCATATGCGTTTTCCGGTTTTGACGAAGCCTGCGTACTCGTTGTTGACGGACGGGGCGCGTGGGAGGCGACTTCGCTCTGGCACGGTCGAGGCGGACGCCTCGAGCATGTGTGGACCATCCCATGGCCCAACTCGCTCGGACTTTTCTACGCGCAGTTCACGCAGCACCTCGGATTCCAGCCCTTCAGCGACGAGTGGAAGGTGATGGGGCTTGCTCCGTACGGACAACCGGGCATCAATCTGCGCGAGTTCATTGTTCCCGATGATAATCCCTATCGCGTTGCGGCGCGTCTGATGATCGGTAAGGATTCGGCCCCGACGGCGGCGATTGAAGCGAAACTCGGCGCGAAGCGCGCGCCGGAATCCGAAATCAACGGCTGGCATAAGAATCTGGCCTTTGCGGTTCAAGATTCGTGCGAACAGGCCATGATGATTTTGGCGAAGACGGCTGTCGAGGAAACCAGGTGTCGCAATCTATGCCTTGCCGGCGGAGTCGCGCTGAATTCGAAGGCGAACGGAAAAATCCTGGCCTCCGGGATCGTTGATCAGATTTTCATTCAACCTGCCTCGGGCGACGACGGAGCATGCCTGGGCGCGGCGCTGGCGCCATACCTGGATAGCGGAGGCAAGCTGCCGGTGCGCAAAATGCGTCATGCGTATTGGGGCCCCGGGAGCGATGACTCGGAGATTCAAAAGGCGATCGAGACATACAAACTGCGTGCCACCCGTGCGGGCAATCCGGCGCGAGCAGCGGCCGAACTCCTCGCGAACGGCAAGATCATCGGGTGGTTTCAGGGGAGGATGGAATTTGGGCCGCGCGCATTGGGCAGCCGTTCGATACTCGCCGATCCCCGCGATCCGGAAATGACGGTGAAGGTGAATAATGCCGTCAAATTCCGGGAATGGTGGCGGCCGTTCGCGCCGTCAATGCTGGCGGAAAGAGCGGGCGAGTACCTCGAGTCGGCGACCGATTCTCCGTTCATGATTTTAACGGCGCAGGTGAGGCCCGAAAAACGTGACGTAATTCCGGCGGTGACGCACGTGGATGGCAGCGCGAGGCCGCAGACGGTCGAGCGCGACGTCAATCCGCTGTACTGGGAATTGATCGATGAATTCGGCAAGCGCACGGGAGTTCCGGTCGTAATGAACACGTCGTTCAATCTGCGCGGCGAGCCTATCGTATGTACGCCGACCGATGCGATCCGGACCTTTTTCAGCTCGGGAATGGATACGCTTGTGATGGGAAGTTTCGTGGTGGAGAAATAGAGTGTTCGACTCGCGGAGTTGGGTTAGCAACCTTCTGCTGAGAAGTCCAGCGTCGCTGCGCTCGATTCGAAATGTGCCTGTGCTGGGCGACGTGGTGCACCGCATTAGCCGGCGAGTTGTTTCGAGCGACGAGACCGTATGGGCAAAGGTCCAGGCGGGGCCCTGTGAGGGAATGTGGATGCGCCTCAACCCGAGAACGGGCCAGGGATACCTTCGCGGCGAAGCGGAACCGGCCGTGCAAAAAGTGTTGGCCGAGCGGCTGCAGCCCAGCATGGTTTTCTACGATCTCGGAGCGAATCTCGGATTTTTCTCCATGTTGGCGGCGCGAATCGTGGGACCGAGCGGCATCGTGTTCAGCTTTGAGCCGGATCCGGAAATCGCCGGACGATTGCAGAAGAACATCGAACGGAATGAGCTCCGAAATGTGAGAGTGATCCCGAAGGGAGTATGGTCGGAGAGCGGCAAACAGGCGTTCGTCTCAGCCGGCGCATCCTCGCCCGATCGGGGCACGGGAAGATTCGTGGCCGACAGCGAGCGAGCCGGCTCGGCCTCTCTGGAATGCGTGGCGCTCGATGATTTTGTTCGAGCAGCGCCGGCTCCGCAGGCCATCAAGTGCGATGTGGAGGGCGCCGAGCTAGATGTCTTACGCGGGGCGCAACAACTGCTGCGAGCCTATCGGCCGTGGATTCTTTGTGAGATGCACAGCCAGCCGAACGATTCCGGCTGCCGCGAGATTCTCGAGCGGTTCGGATACAATTTCACAGATGTCGACGAACAGCATGTTCTCGCCACGCCGCAAGGGGCCTGAATAGTGCAGCGCAATAGGGCCGAAATGTTCACGTGCGCTAAGTGCGAGACTATCCTTTCACTTTCGGAAGTCACGAAGGAAGATCCGCAAACGGGCGACATTGTCGAAGGGCGCCTGGCCTGCCCGGCCGGTCATCCAGGCGCTCCGATCGTGCGTAGTATTCCCCGTTTTGTCGCGTCCGAATCGTACGCGTCCTCGTTTGGGTTTCAGTGGAACCGGTTTGACCGTTTACAGGTGGACCGCCACATGAAGAATGACCTGAGCCGCGAGCGGTTCTACAAGACGACGGGTTGGCCCCCACTAATGGAAGGACAAAGAATTCTGGAGGCCGGGTGCGGCGCGGGCCGTTTTACGGATCTGGCGCTTGAGACCGGCGCGGACGTTTTCTCGTTCGATTTGAGCCTCGCTGTTGAAGCCGCATTGCGCAATAACGGGGCGTCGTCGCGCCTGACGCTTTTTCAAGCGAGCATCTACGAAATCCCCTTGAAGAAAGCGTCATTCGACAAAATCTTTTGCATGGGCGTGCTTCAGCATTGTCCCGACGTGAAGGGAGCTTTCCGTTCCTTGTTGCCGTTTCTTCGTCCGGGCGGGGAAATCGTGATCGATGTTTACGAAAGGAAGCCCGGGTTTCCGAAGCTCAAATACATTGCGCGCCCTTTCTTTCGTCCGCTTGGCACAACGGGAACATACAAAGTGCTGAGCTTGACGATTCCACCGGCATTTGAGGCGAAGAAAATCCTGCGCAAGATTCCCGGCGTAGGGCCGCAGATAGCGCGCGTGATTCCGATTGGGCCAATTTCGCATGCAGACAAGGGACTGAATTACTCGGATGACGAATTGAAACAAGTAAAAATTCTGAGCGCGCTCGACATGTTGTCTCCCGTTTACGATCAGCCGCAAACCATGCAGGACGTGCGGCAGTGGTTCGATGATGCGGGCATGACTCACGTGGAAGTGACGCGTGGCTACAATGGAATCAACGCAAAAGGTCAACGCCCGAACTGAAACCTGGGTTGCAGTTCT
>DATEKA010000088.1:0-3498 GCA_035277685.1 Candidatus Acidiferrales bacterium | reverse complement strand
GGAGTTTTGACACGCCATGATTCGGATCAATTTACTAGGTCAGGCACGGCCGAAAGCTGCGAAGACGGCTGTTCCCGTCGAAGCGACGATGCAGGCCCTCATGGCCATATTTGCGCTTGCGGCGGCCATCGTCGTTCTGGGCATCATCTATTACAACCAGACCAGCGAGTACAACAAGACCGAGGCCAGGATCACCGCGCTGAAGGCCGAGAAGGCTAGCCTCCAGCAGGTGAAGCAGGATGTCACCCGCTTCGAGAGCCAGAAGTCTACGCTACAACAGCGTATCGACGTCATCGAGACCCTCCAGAAAAATCGTTCCGGCGGTCAGGATCTGCTTCAGATGGTCGCCAACACGGTTGTTCGCGTCGACGAACTTTGGCTCACTTCGCTCACACGCACGGGAAACTCCATCGATGTCCAGGGCGAAGCCGGCAGCATCAGCGCCGTCGCGAATTTTATTACCCAGATGAAGCGTTCCGGTTATTTCGACAACGTCGAGATCAAGGACGCGAAGGAAAACGACGTTCGGCCGGGAGTTGAGACTTTCGGATTTAGTATGTCGGCCAGTATCAATCCCGCTGGACAGGCCGCAGCTTCGGGACAACCGCAGCCTGCGTCTAGCCCAGCGCCCGCATCGGCGAAGGGAGGAACTAGCCGTGGCCTCTAGCTTCCGTGAATGGCCCTGGCCTCTTCAGGGGCTTTTGTATGTTGCCGGAGCGATCGCACTCGTCCTCGTCGGCCTTTATGTACCGGGTTCTCCGGTCGCGGGCGCCCGCTCGCAGTTGGAAGCCGCTCAAGCGGAGGAAAAGCCGCTGAACGATGAGGTGGCCAGCCTGCGTGTTTACAAACAGCGGCGAGCCGAACTTCAGTCGGAAATGGACGCTTTGCAAAAGCAGCTTGCCACTTTGCAGACGATCGTGCCGGAGGACAAGCAGGCCGATCAGTTCATTCTGATGGTTGAAAGGGAGGCCCTTTCCTCGGGCGTCTCGATTCGGTCGCTTACTGCCGAGCCGATTGCCACCAAGCCTTATTACTTCGAAATGCCTTTCGACGTAACGGCAGATGGTCCATATTTTGCGGTCCTCGATTTCTTCGGGCGTCTAGGCCGCCTATCCAGAATTATCAACATCGGTGATCTAAAACTTGCCTCAATCACAAAAACCAGCGGCGCGAATTTCCATATGACTCCTGGAACGTCAGTCGCTGGCAGCTTTTCCATTACAACGTTCTTTACACAATCATCCGATCAAAAGCCCGCTGGCAGCGCGGCGGCAAAACACTAGGCGGTAGTGATAATGAGACTCGCAAAGACAATCGCAACGGTTCTTACGGTGCTGGTTATCGCGCTGTGCCTCGCTAGCGGCGCTCTGGCACAGACGAATGCCGCGCCTCACAAGTCTGAACCAAAAAAGGCGACGGCGAAGCCCATGCCTGCCGCTGTGTCTAAGACCGCTGAGAAACCCGCGGCGAAGCCGGCTATTGCAGCTTCATTGAAGCCAACTCCAAGCACTGTCTCGAAGACGGAACCTAAGCCGGTAACGGCCAAAACAATGCCCAAGAAACCGGCGTTCGCGAAGCCCGTAAATGCAAAGCCCGTGACGGCGAAGCCCGTCGCCGCCAAGCCGGCCATCGCCAAAACGACACCCAAGCCCGTGGCAAAACCGATTGCTCCTGAAGTAGCCGCAAAGAACAAGGCGTCTGCTAGTCCCAACGAGACGCCCGCAGTTTCGCACGCCGACGAAGCGGTCGCGAAGCGCGATCCATTCGTTGCACTAGTAGATGTCCAGAAAGGGGGCGGGGGCGGCCCCAACTTGCCTCCTGGTAAAGCCGGATTAGTGGTTGCCACAGTGCGCGTCGATGGCACCGTCAAATCTGGTGAAGATTTGCTTGCAGTGGTCTCCAATCCCGAGCGGCACGTTTATTTCGTTCGCGAAGGGGATCATCTGTATGACGGAAGTGTGAAAAAGATCGATCTTGACGGCGTTACTTTCCAGGAAGACTCGAAAGATGCTTTCGGGAAGCCGATCGTGCGCGAAGTGACGAAACGAATCTACGCGAGTGCAGGAGAGCAGCAATGAGGATGATCTGGCGGAGTTTGGGGTTGAGCGCGATCGTTGCGGCCAGCCTGTTCGTATCTAGCGGGAATCTTCGTGCGGCCGATCAGCCGGTCGTTCACGTCAAGACTGTCGTGAGCGGCGGCGGCGTGC
This sequence comes from Candidatus Acidiferrales bacterium, assembly GCA_035277685.1. Taxonomy (GTDB): domain Bacteria; phylum Acidobacteriota; class Terriglobia; order Acidiferrales; family UBA7541; genus Palsa-295. Next base: position 1,291 of record DATEKA010000088.1, on the reverse strand, counting down.
GCCTGGAAGCCCAGGCCACCGGGCCGTTTGACTACACCGCCTATCGGCCGAGCGAGAATCTGTTCGTGCTCGATCTAAGCGGTGTTTCGTCTGGCGATCCTGTCGGCGCGCGTATCGTGCCGTCGGATCTCGTGAAGAGCTATCGTCTTGTGCCTTACGCCGAGGGCTCTAAGTCCATGGTTCGCCTCGAGGTGCTTCTGGCCCAGGGGCTCAAGCCGGACGTCCAAAAGACCGATTCGCAGAATCTGGTCCTCACCGTTTCGCGCTCGGCAAACGCGGCAGCAGCCGGATCTCCGGTAGTCGCGCCGTCGATCGCGCCTATCGCATTGAAATCTACGAGCTCGGACTCGGTCAGCTCGATCCGCAATGTTAGCGTTGCGGAAAATGCTGGCAAGACGGAAGTGACGGTATTCGGATCGGCGCCACTCGATGTTCATTCAATGCGTCTCGCGAATCCGGATCGCCTCGTGCTCGATTTTCCCTCGGCTCGTATGGCCGCGCCGCTGAAGCGCATCGCGAGTGATTTCCAGCCTGTGCGTGAAGTCCGCATGGCGCAATATACGCCGGATACGTCGCGTGTCGTCGTCGATATGAGCGAAGGCGCTGCCTACGAAATTCATTCGGTGGGTAACGCCGTCACAGTCTCGTTCGGTCCCGGTGCAACATCGGGTGCGGCGGCCGCACCCCTTTCTACACGGCCGGCAGCTTCCAACGTGGACACGGCCCAGAACCCCAAAAACTCGAGCGCTTCGAAGTTCGCTCGCGTCAGTGCTGACGTTCCGCCGCCCTCGATTGCTCTTCCCAAGCAGTTGACGCAGCCCTCGGCGGCTCTCGCCGCTCAGGACGGCGGTCAGATTCAGCCGGGCGCGGTAATGGGTGCCGCTTCACAATCTGCAGGCGCCGCGTCGGCTGGCACGTCTTCGGGCGGCTCCTCCGAGCCTGCTTCGTCCGCGCCTGCTGCTCCTGCGATGACGTTCGCAGAGAACTCAAGCGCTGGTGCTACGCCGCCCGCTTCGACGAAATACACAGGCGATCCGATTTCGGTCAACCTCAAGGATGTGGACCTCGCGGACTTCTTCCGCCTGATCCATGAAATCAGCGGTCTCAACGTGGTAGTCGATCCTACCGTGAAGGGAACTCTGACGATCGTTTTGGACAACGTGCCATGGGATCAGGCTCTCGATATCGTGCTCAAGAACAACGATCTCGATAAGCAGCTCGACGGTAACGTACTTCGCATCGCGACCCGCGCCACGCTGAAAGCTGAGGCCCAGGAAGCCAGCGACCTCGC
>DATEKA010000087.1:0-50002 GCA_035277685.1 Candidatus Acidiferrales bacterium | reverse complement strand
TCATGCACGCTTTCGGAAGGTGTTTCAGAACTGGCCGGCGCTTCAACACCGAGGCGAGCCAGCGCTTCTTCCGCTTTTTTCTTCCACTCCGCGCGGCGGAAATGTTGCGCGGCGGCGGCGTACCATTTCGCGGCTTGGTCCGGGCGGCCGCCCTTTTCTTCGACGACGCCGAGCTCCCAGGCGACCATGGCATCACGCGTGCGCTGATACAACTCCGAAAGCTTCGTCAGCGGGTCGGTGCTGGTCTTCGCCTTGCGAATGCGAGCTTGAATCTGGCGCCAGTCGCTCATGGTGGAGCATTGTATCAGCGGTACGTTGTAGAGGCCAAGCAACGGAAAGACTTCTTTCGAAGGGGCGCCGGCGGCTCGACATTTCCCGGAGCTGTGTGCGCCGAGGCTCGCGGTAAGGCATGATAAGCGGGATGACTCCGCCGGAAAAGACGGCTTGGATTTGCGATCGGGCCCGAGCCGCTGGATTCGACCTGTGCGGCGTAACGGCGCCCGACTCGCTTGCGGAGCTCACTCATTTGCCGGAGTGGCTGAAGCGAGGGTATGCGGGAGAAATGAAGTACCTTCACGACCCGCGGCGTAACGATCCGAGGCTTGTGCTCGAAGGCGTGCGCAGCCTGATTATCGTGGCGCTAAATTACAATTCCGGCGCGCCGCATTCCACGGAGCTTCGGGCGGTTCATGACCGCGAATCGCCGAGTGGGTGGATTTCCAGGTATGCATGGGGCGACGACTACCACGAGGTTATCGGCCGCAAGCTGGAAACGCTGGTGGACGCCATGCGAGCGCAATTCGCGGAGGCGTTTGAAGCTCGGGCATATGTGGACACCGGGCCCGTGGTCGAGCGAGTTGTTGCAAAGCACGCCGGCCTCGGCTGGCTGGCGAAAAACACCTGTTTGATCCATGAGGAACTCGGCTCGTGGCTGTTTCTTGGCGTCATTTTGACCACGCTTGAACTCGCGCCGACGCTGCCGCCCGGGGATCTGCCTCCCGCCGATCTTTGCGGGAACTGCACGCTGTGCCTCGATGCCTGCCCCACACAGGCGTTTCCCGAGCCTTATGTTCTGGACGCGCGGCGGTGTATCTCCTACCTGACGATCGAGCTCCGCGGCGCGATTCCAGACGATCTGCGAGAGGGCGTCGGGGATGCGGTCTTCGGTTGCGACATCTGCCAGGACGTGTGCCCCTGGAACCGCAAAGCTGCCGTCACCGCCGCACCGGAATTTGCGCCGCGGAAGGCGGACGCAAACCGGGCCGAGAAAACGCGCGCACCGGCGTGGGACGACGGACCTCTGGCTCAACAGGATTTGGTTGGCGGATACGGAACTCTGTTCGCGCCGCAGCTCGAATGGCTGGCGAACCTTTCCCAGGATGACTTCCGTGCCGCCTTCCGCGGGAGCGCCGTAAAGCGCGCGAAGTTGCGCGGAATGGTACGGAACGCATGCGTCGCCATGGGCAACGCCGAATGGCCGCTGGACAGCGCCGCTCGCGCCCGTGCAATCGCCATCCTTGAGTCTCTGGCGCGATCGGAGGATGATCTCATCGCCGAACACGCGCGATGGGCGCTTGGACGCTTTTAGAATGCTTGGGCGTCTTTAGAAAAGGAGGGGCATGCGCCATTTTGCGGACTCCGCATGGAGTGTCGCTCTGCTGGCCCCGCATTTCAGTTTTCCACGGGGCGCGGTTGCCAACGAGGAGATCGTTCTGCGCTGGATTCATTTCGTCTCCGGAATCATCTGGATCGGCCTGCTCTATTTTTTCAATCTCGTGGGCTTTCCGGCGATGAAGCAGCTTGACGCGTCCGTTCGCGGCAAAGTGTTTCCCGTCATGATGACGCGCGCGATGTGGTGGTTCCGCTGGTCGGCCGCGCTGGCGGTTCTGGTGGGAATGAGGTATTTCTACATTCTGCTGGCAGAGACGGCGCGGAACGCAGGCAGCCCTTCGCTGGCTCTGCATTGGTTCTTCTGGTGGCTCATCGTGTGGCTGTTCGCGTACGCGGTAATCTATCCTCTGCAACTGCCGGTCAAAAGTGCGCTCGGCAATGCGTACGTCCGGGCCGCTGCGATCGCCATCGTTGTGATCGCTGCGTCGTGGGTGATCCTCGAATTGAACGCTTCGCCGCAGGCGTCTAACGCGGACCTCGCGATCAGCGTTGGCGGCGGACTTGGCCTGCTCATGCTGCTCAACACGTGGGGCGTCGTTTGGCGCGTGCAGAAGCGGTTAATCGGATGGACTCGAGCCGCCGTCGAAGAAGGCCGGCCCATGCCTCCGGAAGCGGAACACATGGCGCGATGGGCCTTTTTCGCCTCGCGCGTGGGTTTCTGGCTTTCCTTGCCCATGCTTTTCTTTATGGCTGCGGCGGAGCATTATCCATTCCTGAGCGGCATGGTGAAGTAGCGTGGAAACCTGGGCGTGCGGTGAACGTCCAATCATTCAGAGTGAGGTGCTGTCATGAACCCCAGCCGGAACCTCCTGGCCATCGCAGCAACCATTCTCGCCGCTTCCGGCGTCATGGCCATTCGAGCTTTCGCGGTCAGCTATCCGCTCTCTTCGACGGCCATCCGCGACGCCTACTTCATCGGTAACCGCAACGACGAGCAGACCGCGCAGTTCCTCTCGCAGTATGTCCGCTGGTTCCCCGAACCGAAGAGCGGCCCCTACGTCCACGAGATCGGCATCGACACGCCCTTCTCGAACATCGTCAAGCGAACGCAGGGCCGGTCCGACTTCTACGCGCCCGACGCCGTCGAGAAATTCGGCCGCGACAAGATGCCGCTACGCGTCCACGTCAACATCTTGCTCACGCCGACCTACGCGCCCCTGCCGCCGGCCTCCGCAGTCGAGTATTACCAGTGGGTGCCCGATTTCTGGAACGACTTCAAGGTGACGCTCGCGCAGAACGACGTGGAGATTCCGGCAGAGTACATTCGCGGAGGGCCAATCTACTCTTACGGCTTCGATCATATTCCGCTCGTCACCGGCGCGAGGATCGAACTCACCTACAATCCCGAGACGATCGATTCCGAGCCGGCACAGATCACCGTGCTCACCCCGGACGGCCAGACCATCGAAGCAAACTTCAACCTGGCGAAACTGCGGTAGGCTTTTCCCAAGCAGCTGAAAAGCGGAAGGACATTGCGCCGCTCACGAGCGCCAGCGCAGCGTCACCGGACCCGACATCGGATGCCGCAGCGGCGCGCCGCTCCGTTGCGATTCCAAACATGCCGCCTTCAACTCGAAATACCAGCGCGCCTGACGATCCGCATCGTCCACGAGCATCATGCGGTCGCCGTATTGCAGCCCGAGTCCCTGCTTCTTGATTACTTCCGTATCCTGCCGAATGAACCGTGGCCCGAGCACCTGAATGATGAACGACACAATGGGAAACCACGGCAGAATGTTCCACGCCGCTACAAAATCCAGCCTGCACAGATCGCGCCGCACGGGAGTCACCGTCGTGCGGCTCGACAGCCAGTAGCGCCCCGCGCGAATCTGCTCGAACCGCTGGTTCGGCAGCACGAAATCTATCGTTGTCGTTGCGGGCTCGCCCGTCACGAATTTCAGGATTTTATACGGCGCGCTGTTTGCCGACGGCGCGTGCGGGCTCATGCGGAATCCGTTCGGGATCGGCTCAAACTGTTTCGACTTCTCGCGGATACTTCGCCGAGTGCGCCACCACCATGCCTGGTGGACGAACGGACCGTGCGCGGGGTCCATCAGCCCGATAATTCCGTGGTCCACTGAACAGGGCAAATCCGCGGAGAGATGCGCGATCTTGTAGCGCTCGCTGAAGGTAGGCAGCTCCGGCGGAGGCGGCGGTTGCGCCTGCCCTGCGGCGGGATTCGTCAGGCCCTGCGGGTTCGACATAAACGCCCAGATGTACCCGTCGCGCTCGGCGCACGCAAAACTTCCCGCGTAAATCCGCTCGCACTTCAACTTCGAATCGGGCGTCAGTGACGGAATGTGGCGGCACTGGCCGGTGTGCGCGTCGAACTGCCAGCCGTGGTAGGCGCACTCGACGTTCGCGCCGTCAAACCGGCCAAACGAAAGGGGAAACGCGCGGTGTGGGCAAACGTCGCGCAATGCGAATGGTTGTCCCGCCTCGTCGCGTCCCAGCACCAGCGGAACTTCGAGCAGCGTCGCGCGAACCAGCTTCCCACTGCGCAATTCCCCGCTGCGCGCGGCGGGATACCAGAATCCCCACAAAAAATCGGTGTTCGCGTTTGTGCCGGAAGCCGCTGCGTCGCTCATCACGCATCTGCCATGTTATCTAGTGGGCTTGCCCACAACTTGCTGAGGGGCTCGCCGCCGCGTTACCGGCGGGTTGTCATCGTAGTACAAAACGCCCACAATTTTCACCAGGACAGTTCGTCAGCCGATTCTCTCACTCGGCGATCCCGCTTGAGGCGCCACACACAAGTGCGCGAACTTTCGGTATACTCTGTAATTCGAGGCGCGGTACCCAAGAGGTAAGGGAGAGGTCTGCAAAACCTTTATGCGTGGGTTCGATTCCCACCCGCGCCTCCAAGACTTCGTTCTCTTCGAAGCTTTTGCCATGAGTTCCTGCCTTCTCCCTTCTCCCTTCTGCCCCGCCATAGTACGTCCGTACCCTTGCAATAGCGTGCGTCGCCCCTAGAATGCTTCCCATGCCCGGCGAGACGCGTTGCGCGGAGCTTGACCGCTTCCGTTCAGAGGCGGCGGCAGCACTGCTGGAGGCGAAGAAGGTCCGCAGAACGCGGGATCTCACGATCTCCGAAGACGCCGAATTAAGCCGCGAGAGCCACCGCCGGATCAACGCTCTGATCAAGCATCTTCTTGCAGGACACGATGGCGAACCCTGTCCCGCGGGCGACCGTCCCATCGTGAAGAAAGCCCTCGCCAGGGACGAGTGGCGCGTGGCCTCAAGAGCCGGTTAGCAAACAGGTTCGCAGTTGTCCTCACCACAGACCGGCGTGCACGCACCGTCCGGCCCCAGAAACAAAAGCCCCAGAACTAGTCCAGTCTAAAAGCGAGCCGATTCCCCGGTATCCAGCCTCGTTAGGGCCGCGAGCCTCAGGACCTCAAGCCCGCAGATGCAAAAAGAAAGGGCCGTCCCGACGCATCGGGACGGCCCGGTAAGCCAGCCGAAGCTAGCAAAGGTTAGAAGTTGATGCGAGCTCCAAGTTGAATCTGACGCGGGTTGTTGCCTTGTGCGTTCAATACGCCCCAGCTCCCGACGTTCGTCAGGTCGAGAAGCGGGTCGAAGAACTGATTGTGGTTGAACACGTTGGTGAAAACGGACTGGAGTTGTATTCCGAACCGCTCCGTGAGTCTGATGTCCTTGGTCACGCTGAAGTCCACGTTCCAATAAGGCAGCCCTCGGATCGGCCCGACACCGCCAGCTCGCTTGTCGACGCCAAGGATCGGAGGCCGAACCGTGTTGTAGACGGCCTCTGGATTGGCGAACAGATTGACCTCGGCTCCTCGGATCGGATAGTTCGGCAGTCCGGAGTCCGAAGTATCAACGCCGACGCCACCGCTGCCCGGTACGCCGACGTGGGCAGAAATGCCGGACGGCTGTTTGGTGAAGAGGCACTGCTCGTTGTCAAAGAAGTTCGCGCCGTCACCCGCACCGAAGCCCTGGGCGCCGGTACCGCCAGTGAAGCCGCCGCCGTCGTAGACATTGCAGAGCACGGGTGCCCCGCTGCCGACTGCCAGCACCGGAGCAAAGCTCCAACCGCCGAGCAACCGTCCGACAAGGCCCTGCTGCCCCTTGTGGAACGGTGGATTGTAGACGCCTTCCAAGTTGTACACGAGTTTGCGGTCGAAGTTCTGAAGGCCGTACGCTTCCTTCAGGTCGAACGGGTCGACCACAGTGTATTCGCTGGTGGCCTGGACGAAAGCGCCCGTGCCCAGCGCCTTGCTAAACGTGAAGTTCTGCTGGGTTGTGAGTCCGTGCCAGTCATTGGTCTTCAAGGAAACGAACGCTCCGTTGTAGTTGCCATAGCCGACGCTGGCGTTAACGCCGACTCCCGAGGACAACTGCCCGGCCGTATTGAGCATGCTGACGGGGAAGTTAAAGCCAGGAGTTACCCCGCCAGTATCCAGGTCGGACCAGAGGCTCCAGACGCTCTGAGATGCGAAGTTGCTGAATTCGTTGGCTACCACAGTTGAAGTGCAGGTGCCCGGCGTGCAATATCCGGTGCCTGCGAGCGCCGCCTCAAAGAACGGCTGGGAGGCGACGGTTGGTGTGGGGTTAGCGCCGCACGCCGCTGCCGAGGTTGTACAACCCATGGCCGTTTCAACCGCGGCGTACGCCTGCGCGAAGGTTTGCCCTCCCAGCGTCATCATGTAGGGCACCGCGTTGATGTTGATCGGCTGGTATTCGTGAGTGATCCGGCGTCCTATGTAGCCAACCTCCAGCATGAGCTTGGGCCCGAACTGGCGCTGAATGGTTAGGTCGAACGAGTCAACCGCGTTCGGCCGGAAATTTGGATCAAGAGCCTCGCCGGCTCCAGCTGCCGCTGCATTGATGCCGGGGAAATCGGGCTGCGGCAGCGTTGGGGCCGCGGCTGCCAGAGGAGCTGTCGGGCCGTCAATGCCGATGCGAAACGCGTTCGACGCATCGGGATTAGTCGGACCGCACGCCCCGTTCATGAAGGCCTGCCGGCACTGGACAGGTTGTATAAGGCCCGTGCCCAGCAGCGGAACCAGAACCAAGTCCACGCCATTCAGGCGGCCGTAAATCCGGCTGTAGCCGCCGCGGATGACCGAACTATTCTGGCCGAGGATCCTGCCCATGAAGCTGCCCGAATCGAAGCTGGGATTCCAGGCAACTGCAACGCGGGGGCTGAACGAGCCGTAGAAAGGATTGTACGGATATTTCTGATGGTTACCGGTGTTGCCGACGAGGGCGAAGCCGACCGGGGGATTGTAAACCTGGCCCTGGAGGGCGGCCCTCTGTCGCTGAAAGAGATAGGCCTGAAGGTCGATCTGCTGATTACTGGCGTCTACGAGTTCGACCTGCTTGCCTTGCGCCTCGGTCGGCGGCATCTCAAGGGTCCACCCCAAACCGTAGCTTAGAGTTAGAGAAGGCTTGAGGTGCCAACTGTCGCCAAAGTAGACGTTGTAATAAGGGATCGTGCTTTGATCAGACGCCGGTGTAAGCGGAGGATTTAGAGCCAGATTGGGCCCGCTTCGCGTGTAAGCGATCTGCGAATCGGTAACCAAACCCACCACAGCGGCGTAGTCGCGGTTGTTGTTCTTGCTTACAGGGAAGCCCATCGCTCCGACAGGGGTCATATCGATCCGTCCAGCACCCGCGCTGTCACCGAGCTGGTAGGTCAGCGTAAAGTTAATACCGCCGCCGTTGTCGGTGCGCTGGTGGTAGTTCCAGTTGCGCTGATACTGGCCCCCAAACTGGAAGAGGTGATTGCCGTGCAGGACGGTGACGTCGTCTCGGAGGAAATTATCTTGTCCGTCCCAGAAACGTGTGCGGACGGACTGAGTATTCACGTTGTAGGGTGCGAGCACGTTGGTCGCGGACTCCCCAAACGGTTCGAGTGCACCACTGGCTCCGGCTAGTTGCGGCGGGGCGTTGTGGCTCTCCCACGCCCAGAAGTTGCGCAAGTAGCTGTAGTGGAAATCGTTGGTCACGTTGGGCGAGATATTGGTTGTGAGTCCGGCCACGTAGTACCAGGGCTGCTGCGGCCGGTTCGACAACGAGGCCGGGACGCCGAGCGTGTCACCCGGGAAGAACCCCCCGATATCAACCTGGCTCGTGGTGGCGCGGAGCAATCTGTAAACACGGTAGCTGGACATGAAGTGCCACTTCGAACCGAAGTCGTGGTCCAGACGAGCAACGCCGAAGTCGCTCCGCTGCGGGATCAACATGTTGGCGGTGAACCGGGCTTCGTTCACGTCATCGCAAAAGGCCCCCGCAATCGGTCCGCAGGTAGCATTCGGAAGGGGGAGATATGTATTCCAGAGCTGCTGCACCAGCGGGTTGATTCCGTTGTCAACCAGGCCTCCGCTAGCGCCGCGCGGGTCGTAGTTGATCAGGTTATACGAGGTTCCGCCAAATGTGAGGGTTCCGGTTCGCATGGCCGCAGTGGGAACTACGCGGTTTATCGTGGCCGATTGCGGCCAGCGGAAACCTTCATAGTTGCCGAAGAAGTAGGTCTTGCCTCCCAGAAATGACTTGGGAATCACCGGTCCTCCGCCCGCAAAGCCAAAGCGATTGAAGTGGTAGCTGGGCACCGGAGTTCCCGCGAAATTATTGTCCCAAGTGTTTCCCGAGAAATTGTTGTCGAGGTAATACTCGTACGCTGTGCCGTGCCAATTGTTGGTGCCGCGCTTGGTGACAACCTCGACTTGCGAACCAGAGGAGTTGTTGAAATCCGCGGTCTGGTTGGCCGTGTTGATTTTGACTTCCTCGACGCTGTCAACGGGGGTCGGCAGAACGCCCGTAGGCGGGGCGCCGATCTGGTTCATCACGATACCGCCCGTGACGTCATTGGCGAAGCTGGGCGTGTAGACTTGCATGCTGCCGTCCATATCGTTGGTGTTATTGCCACCATCCAGGGCGAAGGTGCTCTGGTCAACGACGGCGCCGGCGACGCTCCCATCCGGGCTAACGCCGGGCTGCAAAACGGCGAAGGTGCTGACGTCGCGACCGATCGCCGGAAGCGAGTCCAGTTGCGTGCCGGAAATCGTGTTCCCGATCGTGGAGTTCATGGTCTGCAATTCAGCGCCGGCCGTCTCCGTGACCGTCACAGTGGTGGAGACCGAGCCCAGCTTCATCTGAACGTTTTCGGTAAGCTGCGTGCCGACCTGCACGGTGGCATTCGCCACGACCAGCTCCGCGAATCCCGCCTTCTTGAACTTGATCGTGTACGTGCTTGGATTCACGTTGGGGAAAATGTAGTGGCCCACGTCGTTTGTCGTCGTACTGCGCGAGTCACCCGTCGCCCTATCGGTCGCGGTAACCGTCGCGCCGGCAACCACGGCCCCGGAGTTGTCCGTCACCGTGCCGACGATCGTGCCCGTCGAAGTAGCTTGACCCCAGGCTGGCACAGCGCTGACCGTAATCAAAGCCGCCGCTATGGCCAGACAGAAAAACACTGCCGAAATTGAAACAAAACGGCTACGCAGCATTCGCTCCTCCTTAAAAGACAACGCGCGACGCAGTGTCGCGGTTTTTCTGGTCAGAGAGTCTCCAACTGGCGGTGATGGCAAAGATCCGACTCGAGATTGGACTCAGTTGCCGATGCAGTCCCGCGGAGCACACGGGAAAAGAAGAAGTGCAAAGGCAAATCGCGCGTCGAGTAAGCCCGTACCAACCCCTTTGGAGCTTGAAACGTGCCAAGCTCAAAATTTGACGGGCCAAAATCCAAAACTGCAGGCAGGAAACGCCCCATCGCCACCCCAGAACCACCCTTTTCACAAACCGCTCTTGCTTTGAACAACGAGCAGTCCGTGAATAACAAACGCAATCCGGATTCAGGAACGGAACGTTCACCCCTGAAAACCGACCACACACCCCGTGTGGATGGCCGGAGTCTAGTCTTAAAAAGTTTTTGAAGTCAAGTAAATTCTGTCTTCGAAGCGAGTCAAATTGCAGATCGTGCAGATATTTCTAGGCTTAGTCCTGGTACTACCGAACCCCCGAAGCCGGCGTTTGGATGAATTTCACCACAGGCCGAAGTGACGGGAAATAGGGCTTAACTCGATGGCAAATGACACGAAAGGCCGCAATACCGATTTGACGGCAAGGAATTTCACTTCGGATCGGACGGGCTTTCTGAATAATGCTGCCACAGCCAGTAGCCTATTCCAGCGGCAGCCCCGATGATTACCAGCCGCCAAACAAGATGCTCGTTCAGCGCGGGTACGACTCCAGCTCTCCGCTGGGGAGGCTCCGGATCCGCCACCAGCGACACGTAATAGGCCTGACCGGGATTGACAACCAGCCGCTGGTCGCCGCGTTCCACCACCAGACTGCCGGTATAAGCGGAAACAACTATATCCTTTGGACCCGTGATCGTAACCTGCCCGTAGGCCGGCTGGCCGTTTCCCGCGTGAACGGCCCCTTCGGGCGTATCCATCACCAGCTGCTGTTCCGGCAACCCCGAAAAACCGACGGTTCCACGCACAACGGACGCGTGCAGCACGCTTCCCTGCCGTTCGAGCTTCGCTGCGCTCTCCGAGAGAAGGTATACCTGGCCGGTACCTACGACCAGCCGAAGCTCGCCCCCGGGTGCCGTGTCCACCAGGTCGCCGGGATACACCGTTGTACCGCTCGATGCATTCGCGTTCCCCACATGGGCGTGGTCGGCTAAAGCAATAACGGCCAAAGGAGGCAGACCAGATGCTTTGGAAGCGGTGGTCGGCGATGCGGCCGCCCCGGAAACGGGCGACTGCAAACTCAGCATCCCGCAGCACACAAGTACGATCAGGATGTGGCGGGCGTAAAGACGCAAAAAAGGCTCCTTACGACTATGCAGAATGAATCTAGGCGCAGAGCGCGCAGGTGTCAATACCTGAAAGCTTGGTCCAGCCGCATCTGGGCCATCCTATCCACCGGCCTGAAAGCCCGGTCCTGGGGAGCGCGTGCGAACAAGCTCGATTCCCCACTGGCGGACGGTACGCTCACCCCCGAACCCTCGGGCCGACTTTCGGAAAATCACGTGAGATCAAGATGCTTGATGTCTTTGGGTAGTGGGTCAGTTTGAAATTTCATCCTGTTTGGCGACCCCGGAAACAGATAACCGCACTTGTGCCTGAACAATTGGACTGTTGGCAACCATGTGTAACTGAGCAAGAATTTTCTTCACTAGGTCTGCGGTAACAAGTTCAGGGCGATGCGGGTCTGGAAGCAACCAAGCCTCGCCACAGTTGGGGCATTTTTCGGACAAATGGTAGTACTTTTCTTGGAAGGGATAGAGGACCTTCGCCTTGCAATTGCGACATTCAAACTCTATGCCTATAACGTCGGTCAATTCTATTAACGTTCTAGTTTCGCTTGTCATTGCGGTTTTCCTACTGTCGCTCCTGGCGGTATTGGACGTTCTTGCGTGCATTGTGGCAACGGCGTTCTCGCATCCCCTTCGCTCAGTTGCAGCCAACATGCTTCGCCGGTATCGGTATCAAAACGAAAAATGGACGCCCCTCGGGTTTGAAACTGATAGTAGTGTTGAATCTGAATGGGGAAAAGCGGGCAATATATCTGGCAAAGAGGCCGTTCCTTCCGCTTTTAACCCTTTTGCGTAACCCGCTCGATAGCCAATGTAGGAACTAGTTCCAAGCATCACAATCCCGATAAGAATCGTCAGCAATTTCATCGGTCAGCCTCCCACTTTCGGCGGGAGTATAATCCCAGACGCAATGTCGGCGGACCCTGAAAACGAGCGATTTCAAGAAATGATTACAGAGTTGTTTGAAGTCCTCAAAACTTTGGAGACTGAGGTCATTGCTTACCGAACTGCGCAAAACTCTCTAACGATTTCTGTTTACGATAATGGTTTTGCCGCAGACGTTTTTCAACGCGCTTTAGAGTCAGCGCGTCGCGCTCCGCACATTCGTAAGGCTTTGGATAGAGTTGACGCAGAATTGGCGCAATTTCGAGGGCTATCGAACGTGCCAATCGGTCCCAAAATCGATATGCTCCTTGCATTCCTACAAGCGTTTCGTTCTGGCGATTCCCGATTCTTCCCGAGCGATCTCTCTTAATTTCCTCGCTTTTTGTATGGTCCTCGCGGTCCTGGTTTTTCTTCAGGGAGAAGGGGCACAACTTCTTCAATGCTCCAAACATGATCTGATACCTTCGCTTCCATCGCCGGGGTCACTCGCAACGTCTGGTGAATCCGGCAAAAGTTGTAGTACATGAAATAAAGACTCAGCGCGGCGATGTGGTTGTCCACTTTCTTGCTGAATGCGTTTGTGAGCCGAGTAAAGCGCCTCATGCTCATCCGCATAGTCAGGTTTTGCCGCTCTGCAAAACTTGTCGAGATGTGGCGCGGATTCGGATTGCCTGTGATTTCAACGGTGCGGCAACCGATACATTCGGAAGGACTGTAGGTCGCTTCTTTGTCTCGCGTGGCTCCGTACAGTTTGACCAACATCGCGTAATCAACAATCATCACCAAAAGCCAAATCTACGGCGTCCAAGTAAACCCGATGGCCGTCCGTAGTCAGTTGTACGCGATTCGCAAGGCGAGCGGCCACGTCATACATGAAGTGCTGCGCGTGCCATGCGTTTCGACCACCTACGCGCCAAGAAAGAATCAACTTTGAATCAGCGTCAATCGCGGTCCACGTCCAAACATCCTTTAGCAACCCCTCTAAATTTCAAACTGACCCACTACCTGTCTTTGCGGGCAGATGTTTATTCGCCTGATATTCGCCGGGAAGCGAGTCGCTCTGGGCTATGAATGGTGCGCCCCGGCAAGCTCCCGGACAATGTCGCCGACAAAAGCTTTCGCATCGCCGAAGAGCATCAGCGTCTTGTCCATGTAATATAAGGGGTTATCAATCCCCGCGAAGCCAGGGCTCATGCTGCGCTTGATCACCATCACAGTCTGCGCTTTGTCCACGTCAATAATGGGCATGCCGTAGATCGGGCTGGACTGGTCCGTCCGCGCCGCAGGATTCGTGACGTCGTTTGCCCCGATAATCAAAGCCACATCCGTTTGCGCCATCTCCGAATTCATGTCGTCCATTTCGATGAGGCGGTCGTAGGGGATGTCGGCTTCGGCGAGGAGGACATTCATATGGCCGGGCATACGGCCTGCGACGGGGTGGATGCCAAACCGGACGTCGACTCCCTTCTTGGTCAAGATATCGAAGAGTTCGCGGACCTTATGCTGGGCCTGGGCGACGGCCATGCCATAGCCGGGAACAATGGCAACTTTGGTGGCGGCGGAAAGGATGGAGGCGGCCTCTTCGGCATTGGCGCTGCGGACGGTGCGCTCTTCGGCGACGGCTTTAGCGCCGGTCTGGACCTGGCCGAACGCGCCGAACATCACGTTCGTAAAGGAGCGGTTCATGGCCTTGCACATGATGACGGAGAGAATGAAGCCGGACGAGCCGTCAAGGGCGCCGGCAACGACCAAGACCTTGCTATCGAGGACAAAGCCGAGGAGGGCGGCGGACAGTCCGGCATAAGAATTCAAGAGCGATATGACGGTGGGCATATCGGCGCCGCCAATGGGCGTGACGAGCAGGATTCCAAACAGCAGCGCGACTCCAACCATCGCCGGGAACAGGTACATGAACTCGGGATGCAGCGTGAGGACGATGGCAAGAATGGCGGCTGAGGCAAGCACGGAGAGGCTGACGATGTTCTGGCCGCGGTAGACGATCGGACGCTGCGGAAGAATTTCCTGGAGCTTGCCGGCGGCGATCAGGCTGCCAGTAAGAGTGAGCGATCCGATGATTACTTCCAGCGCGATCTCCACCATATCGAATTTCGTGACATGGGGCGCGCGTATGTAGTATTCGGCGATGCCGATCACGCTCGCGGATAAAGCGCCGAAAGCATGGCTGAGAGCGGTCCGCTGAGGCACGGCGGTCATCTTGACCAAGCCCAGGGGAACGCCGATGGCCGCACCGATGATCAGAGTTATGACGATCCATTTGTACTGGACCAACTCGGGATTGAACATTGTGGCGGTGACGGCCATTGCCGCAGCAATCTCGCCGGCCAGAACGCCGTGTCGAGAGGTGCTGGGCGAACTCAACCATTTGAGGGCGAGAATAAAGAGGATGGCGGCGGCCAGGTAAGCAAAGTCGATCAGCTGAACGACCGAAGCAGCGCTCATGACTTTTTCGACTTCCCGGGTTTGAACATGCGCAGCATACGGTCCGTGATGAGGAAGCCGCCGACCATGTTGCTGAAGGAGGCAGCCACGGCGACGGCGCCGAGCACAGTGGAAAGCATGGTCCTATGCCAGCCGGTGATGATGATGGCGGCGACGACGACGATGGCGTCGAGAGCGTTGGTCAGCGACATCAGGGGCGTGTGCAGGAGCGGCGAAACACGCTTGATGACTTCGAAGCCGACGAAGCCGGCAAGAATAAAGACGAAAAGGTTCGAAATGAAATCTGGAGGCACTCAGTTTCCTCCTTAAGTCTCCGGGGGCCGCGACTCATTCAAAAAAAAGACCGATGCTTCAGGGGCTGAAGCCCTTTTCATCGCCGAGTTCCATTGGCGGAGCCAGAGCCGCCTGCGGCAATCGGGCCCCGACTCCCTTAGAACAAGCTGGCCGCTCCAAAACTGACGCGTTACGGCGACGGCTTTTGGGCCGCCGGCAGGGGCGGCATGCCGAAAAATTCTCGGACGCGAGTGTTGACTATTTGACCGCCGCGCGTCACGAGCGTGCTGCGGATGATTTCATCGTCCGCGTCGAGACGCGGCTTTCCGTCCTTCACCAGATGCGTGAGGAAGGTGACCATGTTGCGCGCGTACATTTGGCTCGAGTCATGCGGAACGCTGCTGGCCACGTTGAACCAGCCGATGATAGTAACGCCGTGGATAACGGTCTTGTCACCGAGCTTCGTTAGTTCGCAGTTGCCGCCGCGTTCGGCGGCGAGATCCACGATCACTGAACCTGGCGCCATTCCCTTGACCATGTCGCCGGTAATCAGGATGGGCGACTTCTTGCCGGGAATAACGGCGGCGGTGATGACGACGTCGTTTTCGGCCACGACGCGAGTGAGCAGTTCACGCTGGCGAGCGTAGAACGTTTCATCCTGCGCGCGCGCGTAGCCGCCGGCGTCCTGGGCGTTCTGCGCTTCGACGGGCAACTCGACGAAGCGGGCGCCGAGGCTGTTGATCTGCTCCTTGACGGCGGGGCGCACGTCGTAGGCCGAAGTGACCGCGCCGAGACGGCGAGCGGTGGCGATGGCCTGCAAACCAGCGACGCCCGCGCCAATCACAAACACGCGAGCGGGCGTGACCGTGCCTGCGGCGGTCGTCATCATGGGAAACAGGCGAGGCAGCGTGTCGGCGGCGATCAGGACGGCTTTGTATCCCGCTACGGTTCCCATCGAAGAGAGCGCATCCATGCTTTGCGCGCGGGTGACGCGAGGGATCAGTTCCACCGCAAACGAGGCGACTCCCGCACCGGCGATGTCGCGAACGGTTTCGACCTCGCCGAGAGGGCGCAGGAAACCCAAAAGGATCTGGTCGCGGCGAAGGAGGGGAACGTCGGCTTTGCCGGTCTTGTCGTTCGATCCGTGGCAGAGAACCTGAACGATGATCTCGGCGGCGGCAAACACATCTGCGCGGGTGGGAAGAACCTTGGCGCCCTTGGCGAGGTATTCGGCGTCGGGATAGCCCGCTTCGAGGCCGGCATTCTGCTCGATGACGACATCGAGGCCGGCTTTCTTGAGGTTTGCGAGCACGGAAGGGACGAGGGCAACGCGGCGCTCGCCGGGATAGATTTCTCGAGGGACCCCAACAATCATCCGATCATGCCTCGCTCCCTGGACGGGCCGCGCTCAAGATGCGCCGCTCGCGGATGCACGAATTCAAGACTCAAAGCTGTCTCTTTCCGTCCGCGGTTACCACATGGCGGAGCGCAGATTATGAGCAGAACCGCCGAGGCATTCAAGTGGGCAGCGTGACATAGATTCGCGACTGCGCATTGTCGAGATCCCCGTCCGGCAATTTCCGCGCGGCATTCTACTGTAGTTGGCGGAAACGCGGATGGAGAATCTGCGGCGATCGGGGAGACGCCGGTTCACGAGCATTCCGCGTTTCTGGGTTAGAATGAGGCCGACTGAACTGCGAGGATGGCATGATTCACCGGTTCGTGTTTCACAACGATCGCGCGCGGCCGATTGAAGAGGTGCGGATGTCGCCAGGACAGGCCGGCGTAATCAATGGATGGGGCATCTTCACCACAGTTCGTATCGTGGAAGGAGTTGCGTTTGCGTTCGAGCGGCACTGGAAGCGGCTGGAGCGCGACGCGTCACGGACGCACTGTCCGTTTCCCTTCCAGATGGAGACGGTGAGAGCGCAACTGGGTGAAGTGATTCGCGCGAACGGCGTCACGGAAGGGTGCGCGCGGGTTTACGTGATTTACAACCAGGTTGGATTCTGGCGAAGCGACGAGGATTTCCCGAAGGTAGATCTAATTTTGTACACGGCGCCGTTGCCGTCGTATCGCGAGCCGGCCAAGCTGGCTCTGCGCGAGCACGGGCGGCACGCGGCTTCACCGCTCAGCGGGGTGAAAGTGACTTCGTGGCTGAACAACGTGTGGAACCTTTATGAGGCGCAGCAAGCCGGCTGCGATGAAGTGGTCCTGCTGAACGAGCGCGGCGAAGTGGCGGAGTGCACGGCGGCAAATGTATTTTGCGCGCGCGGCGGCCGAGTGGCGACGCCGCCTCTGGATTCCGGGTGCCTGGAAGGAATCACGCGCGACATTCTGCTCGAAATCGGCGGGAGTGCCGGAGTGCCGGTCGAGGAGCGTGTGCTTCGTCCCGAGGACCTGTATTCGGCGGACGAGGTGTTTATCTCCTCTACGAATCGCAGCATGATCGCGGTAGGAGAAATTAACGGGCACAAAATCGCGACCGCGCCCGGCCCAATCGTGCAAGAACTCGAGAGCGCGTTCGCAGCGTACGTAAGGAATTACGTCGGGAATCGCGCGGCTTCCGCACACAAGGTTTGATGACACCCATCTGTCCCGGTTCATCGGGTTGACTTTCACGATATTTGTGACCGGCGTCACTTACTAACAGACCGCCGGACAGTACTATCCTCACGCCACGGTAAATCAATTCCTTTGAGGGAGATGGTTCATGAACCATGGCGCAAAGCGGGGACTGCTCGTAGGAAAGGGCTGGGTGCAGGCGGTAGCAATCGTCTTTCTGATTGGCTTTCTGATTCTGGGTCTGCTCGCCTACCGAACGTATACGGACGAACCGCCGATTCCCGGTGAGGTAGTGGATTCCGCGGGCCACATTGTCTTCACGCGCGCCGACATCGTTCACGGCCAGGAAGCATTCCTGCGCAATGGTCTGATGGGGTATGGAACAATCTTCGGTCACGGCGCATATCTTGGGCCGGACTTCACCGCGGATTATCTCCACCGGGCCGCCATTCTAGTGACCGATTACTACGGAGGTCCGCAGTCGGACCGGGCGAAGCAGCGGACAGTAACGGACTTTCAGACGAATCGGTATGATGCGGCGGCAGACAGGCTTTCTTACACCGCCGCGCAAGCGGCGGCGTTCAAAAAGCTAGAGACGCACTACGAAGAGTTCTTTTCGCAGCCAACGACGCGCTCAGGGCTTCGGCCCAGGGCTATCACGGACCCAGGGCAAATCCATCAACTGACCGCGTTCTTTAGCTGGTCGGCGTGGGCGGCTACGGCGCGGCGTCCGGGACTTCCTTATTCCTATACAAATAATTGGCCGCCGGAACCTCTGGTGGAGAATCACGCGACGGCCGATACGATCGTGTGGAGCGTGCTCTCTCTGATCGCACTGCTTGGAGGAGTTGGAATCCTGCTGCTCGCGTTCGGGCGCTGGAATTTCCTGGGCTGGCACGGGAAAGAACGGACCAGGATTTCGTTTCTCGAGCCGGGCAAAGTGAAATTGACGCCAGGGCAACGGGCAACGGCGTGGTTTTTCCTTGTGATGGCGCTGCTAGCGCTGCTCCAAACTCTGCTCGGCGGGGCGACACAACACTATCGCGTGGATGTGGCGAGCTTTTTCGGGCTGAATCTCGCGCGGGTCCTGCCATTCAACATCGCACGCACATGGCACATACAGCTGGCTATCTTCTGGGTGGCAACTTCGTTCCTGGCCGCCGGAATATTCCTGGCGCCAATGGTGGCGGGCCGCGAGCCGCGCCGCCAGAACTGGCTTGCGTATGGGCTGTTGGGCGCGTTGGCGATTGTGGTGTTCGGCAGCCTGGCGGGCGAGTATGCGGGAGTGGAAGGATGGATTCGGCAAGGCTGGTCGTGGTTTGGAGACCAGGGTTTCGAGTACCTGGACCTCGGGCGGTTCTGGCAGGTGCTGCTCACACTGGGGCTGTTGTTTTGGGTAGTGATGATGTTCCGGGGATTGCGAACGCGGTTGAATCAAGAGCACATGGGCAATATGCCCTGGCTGTTCTTCTTCTCGGCGTTGTCCATTCCGGCGTTTTACGCAATTGGCCTGCTAGCGCGCCCGTCAGCGAATTTCACGACGACAGATTTCTGGCGATTCTGGGTCGTGCACTTGTGGGTCGAAGATTTTCTCGAGCTTTTCACGACGGTGATGGTGGCCTATCTGTTTGTGCTGCTGGGGGTGGTTGACGAACGGGTAGCGCTGCGGATGATTTATCTCGACGTTCTGCTCTACTCCGCCGGAGGCATGGTGGGCACGATGCACCATGTGTACTTCTCGGGGGAGCCGTCGTTGCACATGGCGCTCGGCGCGTTCTTTTCGGCTGCCGAAGTAATTCCGCTGACGTTCCTGACGCTGGAAGCCTGGAGCTTCCTGCAGCTCGGAGCAGTTCAGGAAGCGGGATCGCACACGACGTTCCCTCACTTCTGGTCGGTGATGTTCCTGGCCGCGGTGGGATTCTGGAATTTCCTGGGCGCTGGAGTGTTTGGATTTCTGATCAACCTGCCCATCGTTTCCTATTATGAAATCGGAACGGCGCTCACGCCGAACCACGGACATGGAGCGATGATGGGGGTGTACGGGATGATGGCGGTGGGGCTCGCACTGTTCTGCCTTAGGTATATCATCCCCGAGAAATTGTGGTCCGACCGGGCGGCCAAGGTCAGCTTCTGGTCTTTGAATATCGGGCTGGCGTGGATGGTTTTCGCATCGCTATTTCCACTGGGAATCATGCAGCTGTACCACTCCGTGAACGAGGGGTATTTCTACGCTCGATCGCTTGAGTTCCTGAATAATCGCATCAACGTGCTCCTCACATGGCTGCGGTTCCCGGGCGACGTGCTGTTCATTGTGGGCGGCGTTCTTCCGGTGCTGTACCTGGCGTGGCTGGGCGTTCGACACGCGGGCGCCAAAGCGACGACCGAAGAACCAGCGGATGTTCTCTTCACAGAAGTGGTGGAACCAAGCGCCAGGTAGACATGATTCATGGCATGCATGCCGACGTTCTGATGGTGGCGGGATATGCCGTCCTTCTGATGGGTGTGGCAGCCACCCTCGAACTGGTTGCGAGGCATTCGCACCGGCTGTCGGAGCAGTTCCATGTGGCCGGGTTCACCTATCATCCCCAACTCGATGCTTGGAAGTGTCCCACCGGTCAGCATCTTGAACGACGGGAATCGGACTACGGGCGGCGATTGGTGGTTTACCAGGCGCCGGCGCACGCGTGCAACGTTTGCCATTGCAAGACGAACTGCACGGATTCCGACGATGGCCGGCGAATCGAGCAACGACTCGATTCCTGGCTGCGATCTGAAATCCGCCGATTTCACCGGGGGCTTTCGCTGGTACTGCTCCTGCTGGCGGCTTTAATTCTGGCGGCAGAGACAGGCGGAGGAGACAGTTCCCGCGATTGGCTCGTCCTCGGCGTTCTTTTTGTCCTGGTCGCGATCTACGGAATGCATCTCCTGGCCACTTTTGTCGCTCGCGAGGACTGACGTGGAGTGGGGCGATGCCCCATCGCTGTTCCACTCGCTTGCGAAAAGTTGAAGGGCAAACATGGCCTTTCGGGAGGCATCGCGCCGGACAAGGGAAGACAAGCGCCGCTCGCCGTAGTATTTCGGGGAACCTCGATTCGGTTCTCCGGGTATCCGCGTATTCAATGCCTGTCGCCGGTGTTTTGTCCTAAGGCTGCATCAAACTCAAGTTCAAGGGTTCAAGCGCCATTTCAGAAAAGCAAAGGGAGACGCCGATGAATTGGGATCAAGTAGCGGGCAATTGGAAGCAGGTGCAAGGCAAGGCGCGCGAGCAGTGGGGCAAGCTCACGAATGATGACCTCGACGTGATCGCAGGCCGCAGGGACCAGCTCGTGGGAGCCTTGCAAGAGCGGTATGGATGGGCGAGAGAGCAAGCGGAGGAGCAAGCAGACTCATTCATCAAGAATCTGAAGAAGAGCAGGGCTGCTTCACGCTGATCCTCGTCCGAAGACCGTGTACGGGAAGGCAAAGGTCCCGGGCTCACATGGAAGCCCGGGGCCTTTGTTTTTTGTCCCCTCCGCTGACAGGTAGTGATAGGCGACGCCAGCCTCGGGCCCGGCGGCGCTTTCGCCGATGGCGTCCGAGCGCGGGGTCTCCGAGCTTGATCCGCGAGCGTGTGGCTCCGATTGCTTCGTCATCGGAGGCTTCTTCCGTTATAGCCTCATAAGGCGGAAGGCGGGATCAATCCGCCGCCGCGCTCGAGCTTCCGGATGCGCATTGAATGCAGAGCCGGGCCCAGGGCAGAGCTTGCAGACGGGCATCGCGAATCGGGCTTTCGCAAATCTCGCAGACGCCGTATTCGCCCTTCTTCATTCTGGCCAGCGCGGCTTCGACCTCCGAGAGTTCGCGCCGTTCCCGTTCGAGCGCCGCCACGGCGAGATCCTTCGCGAAATTGCGGATCGCCATATCGCCTTCGTCGTCCGGCTCGTGGTCGACGGTGACGTCTTCCAAGCGGAGGTTCAGCTTGTGGGACAAATCGTCTTTTTTCTTACGCAGCAGGGGCTCGAACGCTGCGTATTTCTTGTTCTGACCGCCGGTGCGGGTATTCAGTGGCATTGGGTTCCTCCATTCAAACTCATTTGTGGCGCAGCTCAATCTTTGTTCAACTGGCCGGCCGGCTAGCCAGCTCTCCGGTGCGCGGCGCGCCGCCTGCCCGAAGCCGTCGTGGCTCGAGCGGGACCCGGTTTTGATGATGGACGGGCCTTTCCGGGTTCACCGTATGCTGCCAGGCTCTTTTTTGGAAGATTGATCTTCGTTGTGCGCGCGGCAGCATAAAGACGCACGGGAACCGATACCAATCCAAAGGAGATAAATCCTTTCCAGACGGACGACGGCATTCGCCCCCTTCTACCACCAGCGTTGGAGTGTAAATCCGTTAGGGCGGCTCTCCCATCCGGCCCTTGCCCTAAACTCGGGGGAGACTTGGTGTACGAGGGCTTGCAGGTGTTCCGCAAGGCGGTTGGAATCCCTATAATCCCGTTATGGCGCGTCTCGAGGAGTACCGGCGCAAGCGGAAATTCGCGGAAACTCCCGAACCCTCCGGAAAAACGCGCGCGGGGCGTGGACATAGTTTCGTCGTGCAGGAGCATCACGCGCGGCGGCTGCATTACGACTTCCGCCTGGAAATCGACGGCGTGTTGAAGTCGTGGGCTGTCCCCAAAGGACCATCGCTGAATCCCGCCGACAAGCGGCTCGCCGTGCAGACAGAAGATCATCCACTCGAATACGGAAGCTTTCACGGCACGATTCCCGCCGGACACTACGGCGCGGGAGAAGTGAAAATCTGGGATCACGGCACCTTCGAGCCTGAAGGGCAGCTCTCCGCCAGCGATCAGTTGGAGCGCGGCGAACTGAAGTTCACGCTACATGGACAGAAGCTGAGCGGAAGCTTCGTCCTCGTGAGACTGCGCAATCGCAATTCGTCGAAGCCTGAATGGCTGTTGATTAAGCACCGCGACGATGCGGCGCATACAGACCGGCCGGCCCACGTGATCCTGCCGGCTCGACAAGGGACTGTCGCAACCGGGAGCAGCGGAACCGGCGCTAAATCGGAAGGACATAAAGCGCAGTTCACAGCGAAAATCAAAATGCCGGCTGGAGCACGCCCCGCTCCCATGCCGGATTACATTCGTCCGGCATTGGCCCATCTGGAAAACAAGCCGTTTTCCGATCCCGAATGGCTGTTTGAGATCAAGTGGGACGGCGGTCGCACCCTGATGGCGGTGCGCGACGGCAAAGCACAGATGTGGTCGCGTTCCGAGCGCGACGTCACGCGCGAGTACCCGGAACTCTCCCGGATTGGGCAGAACATAGCGGCGCGAGAGGCATGGCTCGACGGCGAAATCGTGGTTCTCGACAGCGAGGGCCGCAGCGATTTTCAGCGGCTGCAACTCCGATTCGGCGTGCAAAAGCCATCGCCAAAACTGATGGAGCAGGCGCCGGTGGTCTATTACGTCTTCGATCTGCTTTATCTTGACGGGCACGATTTGCGCAACGTCCCCCTGATCGAGCGCAAGGCGCTGCTGCGGCAGGTTCTGCGCGACAATTCACGGATCCGCTACTCGGACCACGTGACGGGGGATGGGAAAGGCTTGTTCGAGGCTGCCACGAAACGCAATCTCGAGGGCATTGTGGCCAAGAAGGCGTCGGCGCCATACCCCACCGGACGTTCCTCAAACTGGCTGAAGATAAAGCTGGAAAAAGATCTGGACGCCGTCGTGGGCGGCTGGACCGATCCGCGGGGCGCGCGAGAATACTTCGGCGCACTCCTGCTCGGGCTCTATGAAGGGGACAAGCTCATCTTCATCGGAGGCGTGGGAAGCGGCTTTTCGGCGGACGTGCAGGGACGCCTTTGGCCGCGGTTGCAGAACCTGCGCGTCAGCGAGTGCCCGTTTGCGGAAGAACCTTCGACGCGAGAAGAAGCCTACTGGATGAAGCCGGAACTAGTGGCGCGCGTGCGATTCGGAAATTGGACCGGCGACCGTCATTTGCGCCAGCCGCGATTTCTTGGATTGCACGAAGATCACGATCCGAAGTCGTGCACGTTCGAGGAACAGGCAGGCATGGCGTCGAAAGAGACGCACAGTGACGATGAGGCAACGGCCGCTGCAGAGGGTGTGAACTCGAGCAAGGCGGAATCGCGTCAGACGATCGCACGCCACTCGAAAGAGTCGAAGCGAAAGCCTCCAAAAGCTACCGCGGAAAAGAAGACGCGCGCTCGCCCAGCGGCCGATCCAACTGCCGCGCCGGACACCGTCCAGCGCATCGAAGAAGAACTGCGCTCGGGAACTTCCGACAACATCTTCGTCGAGATGGACGGCCGCCGGCTCCACTTTACGAACCTTAACAAGGTCTATTTTCCAAAAGACGGTTATCGCAAGCGCGACCTGCTTGCGCATTACCTGTGGGCTGCGCCGATGATTCTTCCGTTCCTGAAGGACCGGCCGCTCGTCTTGCGGCGTTATCCGAACGGGATCGAGGAGAAGGCGTTCTTCCAGAAAGACGCCGGGAAAGGCACGCCCGAGTGGGTGAAAACGGTTCCGATCCGGTCGGACAGCGGCGGGCGCGCCGTACATTACATCGTGGCGAACGATCGCGCGACCCTGCTCTATCTGACAAACCTCGGATGCATTGATCACAATCCGTGGTCCAGCCGCTACGACGACCAGGAGCATCCGGACTACATTTTCTTCGATCTCGATCCTTCGGAAGGCGCAACTTTCTCCACGGTGATCAAATTCGGGAAGCTGCTTCTCGAAACATTGGAGAACTTCGGCATTAAGGCGTTCGCGAAAACCTCGGGGGCGACAGGCTTTCACATCTTCGTGCCCATTGAGCCTCGCTATACGTTCGAGCAGGCGCGACTCTTCGTGCAAGCAATCGCGGATGTGGTTTCCAAGAAAAACCCCGGCGTGCTGACGTCGGAAAGGACCGTAAGCAAGCGGCGGCGCGGATCAATCTACGTAGACGCGCACCAGAATTCGCGCGGGCAGTCGCTCGCCTGCGCCTATTCCGTGCGCGCGTTTGGCCGCGCCCCGGTCTCGGCGCCCGTTCGTCTGGATGAGCTCCGCAGCGGCCTGGAACCGGAGCGCTGGAATCTCGAGACCATTCGCGCCCGCGTCGAGAAAACCGGGGATTTATGGAAGGACTTTTGGAAATCGCGGCAACGGCTCGAGTCGTTGTTCAAAGGCGCCTGACGAATTCTTCGATCACGGGATAGTCGCCCGGGGGAGAGAGCAGTCTTCAGGGCTTCTGCGTTGGACGCATGGAGATTTCGCTAATAAAGCTTTGCGGCGACTGCGCGACCAACATTTCGACTGCGTGCGCCACGTCTTCGGCTGTGAGCATTTTCTTCACGTCTTTGCCGCTATGCGGGCCGAATTCCGTCGCAACCGAGCCGGGGCAAATCGCGCTGACGCGAATCCCATACGCCCTCAGATCCTCTGCCGTGGAGTAAGTGAATCCCAGCAATCCCCACTTGGAGGCGCAGTAGATGGCGCCGCCGGCGAATGCGTTCTTGCCCGCGAGCGAGGCGATATTGATGATATGACCGCTGCGGCGCTCGATCATTCCCGGCGCGACCGCCCTTGTGAGCAGAAACACTCCCTTCAAATTGGTGTCTAACACCGAATCCCAAGCCGCCTCATTCGCGTCCTGCACCGGACCGAAATAGCCGGTACCGGCGTTGTTCACCAGGATTTCAATGGGGCCGATGGAGGCCTGCGTCTCTTGCACAAGCAACTTTACGTCGCCTGGCAGCGTCACATCAGCGTGCAATCCCAGCGCGCGGATTCCCTTCCGTTTGAGCTGATCTTCCGCGGTTTTGAGCCGGCTTGCGTCACGAGCGCAGATGCTCACCTGCGCTCCCATCTGTCCGAGCCTGTCCGCGATGGCCAAGCCGATCCCGCGGCTTCCGCCGGTCACCAGCGCGGTCTTCCCTTCGAGCATCCGTTGGTCAGCCATGATAGCTCCCGTTGTCTGCACAGCGATTGGTGCGGCGCATTCACCATGTTATCATTTGATTGTGGTCATCCGAGCGCCGGTCAGCGCGACGCCGGCGTCGCGGTGAAGTTTCGATTTAGCCTTGCGTGTCCGGGAGGCTTTCCCTATAATCCCGTGGATTTAGCAAGTCCCGTCGGCCTGCAGGTTTGTGTTCCCGAGTTTCATCGTTTGCCCAAAACTGAATTTTGCTCAGGAGGCAGGTAAGTGATCACGCGAAAACGTTTCACCCGATTCACCCTGGTTCTCGCCGCCTTTGCGCTCGTGGCGTTCGCCCCTTCGCCGGCGGGCGCCAAACCTGCCCAGCAAGAAGGCCAAAAAAAGCCGACTTACACGCTTCCGGAATACAACGCGTTCCAGGCTGCCAACACGGAAAAGGATCTGCAGGCGCGCGTCAAGCTGCTCGACGATTTCGTGGCGAAGTATCCGAACTCGACTTTGATGCCTTACGTCGACACGCTCTACTACCAAACGTACAACCAACTGAAGGACTGGCCAAAGACGATCGAGTACGCGGATAAGCTGGTCGCTCTCGGCGACAAGGTGGACGCGGGCGCCAGGCTGCAAGCGTTGCAAATCCGGGTGCAGGCTTTCCTCGCGAGCGCCGCCAAGGGCACTTCGCAGGACGATTGGACGAAGGAACGGGATGCGGCGCTGGAAGGCGCGCACATGCTCGATACGTTTCCGAAGCCGGACAGCTTCAAGGGCAGCGATGCGGATTGGCAGAACCAGAAGAAGCCGGGGCTCGCGTTCTTCTATTCCGCCGCGGGATTTTCCGATCTTCAGTTGAAAGATAACGCTGCGGCGATTACCGCGTTCAAGAATTCCCTCACCAACAAGCCCGATGATCCGGTCGCCGAATACCGGCTGGGACTCTCCTACCTGCAGAGTTCGCCCCCGCAATACATGGATGGATTCTGGTCGCTCGCTCGCGCCATCGACCAAAAAGTTCCCGACGCGGAAAAGATCAAGGACTACCTCCAGAAACAGATCCTCGCCTACGAGCAGCCGGGCTGCGATTCGCAGGCCGCCAGCCAGCTGAATGAACTTTTGCAGCTCGCCCAAAACGCTCCGGAGCGCCCTGCAACCTGGACCATTCCGAGTCAGGCCGATCTCAATCAGATCCGCCAGTCGAGCAACATTTTGAGCGTGATCAATGATCTGAGCGCGGGCGGCGATAAAGCCAAGCAAACCTGGCTTGCCATCTGCAACGCGGAATTCCCCGAAGTGGTGGGCAAGATCATTGACATCAATAAGAGCGATAACTATGTGGATTTCACCGTCTACACCGGCGCCACCGCGGACGACATGCAGAAGGCCACCACGCCCAACATGGACGTAAAGGTATGGACTACGACTCCGCCGGCCGGCGCGGAAGCCGGCCCGTCAGGCACGGCTTCTGAGATACCGGCCCAACCGGACGTTGTCCGCCTGCAGAAAAATGACGGTATCCGGTTCTCCGGCACGATCGTCAGCTACGACCCCTCCCCCTTCATGCTGCATTGGGATCAGGTGAAGGTTGATCCAAGCATCATCCCCGAAAAGGGTGGCGCTGCGAAACGGCGCGCACCTTCCAAAAAGGGCTAACAAGCCGCTTCGTGGTACGAGCTTAACTTCGGCGGACCACCACCACGAGCCAGGAGCCCGTCCGACGCCAATGCAGGCGTCTCCGATTTTGCACTGAGTTTCCGACCGGCGAGACTTGGTGTTTCGTGAACGAGCGTGATTTCCAGGCTGGCGGCCCGGTGGCCGCCGAATTTTGATGGCTTCTTGACTAGCGAGAACGGGGACGGCCGACGTGATCGAGCTTGTAGATTTCAACCTTGCGGCTCAGCGTGTTGCGGTGAACACCCAGGCGTTTGGCCGCTCGCGATTGGTTCCCGTTGGCGGATTCGAGCGCCCGTTTGATGAACTTCTTTTCGAATTCGGTGACAGCTTCCCCGAGGAGAAGGCCGCGTTCGACCATGACGGCAACGAGGGCCTCGAGTTGGTCCTTCACAGTTGCACGCTCCCCGAAAACCATCCTCCCCAACTAGAAGCTCGCCCGCACTGGTTCAATTCCAGCGAATCCGCGGGGCCACTGTTACCGGCTAGTCGAGCGCCTGGCCCGTGATGCGCTGGTAGGCTTCCCGGTAGCGGCCGCGAGTCGCGGCGACAACATCCTGGGGAAGCGCCGGAGCCGGCGGCTGCTTATTCCATCCGATGCGTTCGAGATAGTCGCGGACATATTGCTTGTCGAAAGAAGGTTGCGGCTTGCCGGGAACGTACTCATCGGCGGGCCAGAAACGGGACGAATCCGGTGTGAGGGCTTCGTCGATCCAGATCAATTCGCCGTTCAGCAAACCGAATTCGAACTTCGTGTCGGCCAGAATGATGCCGCAGGTCGCGGCGTGTTCCGCAGCTTTGCGGTAGAGAGTGATGCTTACATCGCGCAGCTTTTCCGCGAGTGCGCGCCCGATGGTCTGCGCCGCCTGTTCGAACGAAATATTTTCGTCATGGCCCGAAGTCGCCTTTGTGGAGGGCGCGAAAATCGGTTCGGGCAGTTTGTCCGACTCCCGCAGGCCGGCAGGCAACGGAATTCCGCAGATCGATCCGGTCTTCTGGTAGTCCTTCCACCCCGAGCCCGAAATATACCCGCGAACCACGCATTCGATGGGAAGAGCGTCCGTGCGGCGGACGAGCATAGCGCGTCCGTCGAGCGATGCGGCGTATGCCGCGAGCTCCCCGCCGAAATCTTTGCCGCTGATGACGTGATTCGGCACAACCGCGGCCAGCCTGTCGAACCAGAACAAGGAGAGTTGCGTCAAAACGCGTCCTTTGTCCGGAATCGGACTGGGCAGAACTACGTCGAACGCGGACAGCCGGTCGGTGGCGACAATCAGAAGGCGGTCACCGAGCTCGTAGATGTCGCGAACCTTCCCGCGACCGCGAAGTTTCAGGCCGCGAAAATCCGTCTGCGAAACAACATTCATTTGCGGAGAAGCCACAGAGTTGATGTCCTCGGTAAATCAGAGAGGCGCTTATTCTAGCGCAGCGAAGTTGGAAGTCAACGGCGAAGAAAAAGTAGTCGGAGTTTTACCGGATGCGGATCGAGCACAAGCGAAAACCGTTCAGCGGTCCTTTCGTGAAGCCACATTCTGGCTGACGTCGCGAGCGCCGCTACTTCGCCATCGAATTTTCCCTCGTCGAAGTCCTCGCGGGTTGGTTTCCCCGCAGTGGTCACGTAGACTCGTGGTGCGGAGGGGCGGAATACAGCGGGTGAAAGGCGAACATGACGAAGACAGCGCGAATGCTTGCCGGAGTTCTTTGCGCGACGGCGCTTTTTGGCGGCGGCTACGTTGCGGGACAGAAGCGCTTCGGTCAGCCGAAAACCATCATCCACGTTGTAGAGGTGAAATGGAACCCTGGCGTCAGCGAATCGCAAAAGGAGGCCGTGATGAACGGCGTCAAGCAAATGGCGTCGCGCATTCCCGGAATCCGCAATATATGGGTGAAGGCCGACCGCCTCGAGCCGCGCGACTTCAGTTGGGCATACGCGATCGAGTTTCGCGACCGCGACGCCGCCGATGCCTACGCGGAGAGTCCGATTCACGACGCGTGGGAAAAAGAGTATGTGCCGCTGCGGCAGGCGAGTATCTCGATTCAGGTGACGAATCCGTGAGAGCGGGAACTCGCCTCAGAACCGCGTCTCCTGCCCGCTCACAGCTTGCCAGCGCCCGTCGCGCCAAACGAAAACATCGGTGAATCGAGAGTGTCGAACTGAGGCCTCATGCGATGCGCCGGCTGAAGATGAGCCCTTCGCCGAAGAGGCCGCGCTCGTAACCACCACGCCGGTGACGATCGCGACCTCGCCGCTCGCGAGAAACCGGACCCTCGTGTCTTCGAACCTCTGCGATACGGCCGGTCGCCTGCCGGCGAGCGGGCGCGCGTAGTAGGCGAGATACTCGCTTCGCGTTATCGCCTCGCCCTGAAAATCGCTGTCAATGAATTCAGTGGCCAGAATGCGCGCGAGAGTTCCCACGTCCCGGCGATTCAACGCATTCAGCCAATCCTGCTCGACTCGCATCACGGCGGCAGCGCCGCGCTCGCCGGCAGGCTGATTGTGTAACCCTGCGAATCGAGTTGGGGCCTCGGGATGGCCGCGCAAGGCGGAAAACGCGCAGCACGTCTTCGCGTAACTTGTTTGCGCCAGACCAGCCCGCCTCTTCGGCAATTGATCGGACGAACTCCGCGATGATGCTGCGGCCTGCTGGCGGTTCAATGCGGCTCTGAAGGCCTGCTCCGAATGTTCGACATAGGCGCGATACCCGGATGGATCGATGAATGGATTTTCGCGCGGCGAATCAGCGAGCGCTTGGCGCTTCTCCGCTAGATTGAAGAACTGCCCGTGCGAGCCCAGGAAAACGTCGCACGGGAGCGACCGCAACACGCGAAATGAGCGCTCATAATCGCCCGTCATCCCCGGATAACTTTCCTTCCCGGCCAAACGATAATTCGGCAGAACGCTCATACTCCCGATGAAAACCACATGCAAAGGCTTGCCGTGATCTTCCGTTGTCATGGTCCAACTCGTACAGCCGCGCGTGTGCCCCGCCGTAAGATGGGCGGTGAGCGTCACTCCGCCCAGCGCCACCGTGTCGCCGTCACGCACGACGCGATCGGGCTTGATCGGCGGGAATCTGAGCCGGTCGCCGAACGCAAAATCACCGCGCCCGCCTCGCGCGAGAAGCGCAGCATCGCCCTGCATCGCAACGAACCGCGCGCCCGTGAGGCGCTTCAGTTCGGCGAGGCCGCCGCAATGGTCGAAGTGCGCGTGGCTGTTGAGCAGTATCTTCACGTCCGGCAACTTGAATCCGAGCTTCCTGATGTTCGCTTCAATTTGTGGCGCGGTCTCGACGAAGCCGCCGTCCAGAAGGATGTCGCCCGCGCTCGTGACGATCAGAAACGACGTGACGTCGCTCGCGCCGACGTAGTAGATGTCGCCCACTATGTGAAACGGCGCGACAGGCTGATTCTCGCTCCGCGATTGAGGATCCGTTTGCGCCGAAGCGAGCAAAGGCATCATGAAACCGATCAGCGCCGCCAAGAAACCGGCGCAACGGACGAAGCCGCCCCTTCTCATACGGTTCACTGAAGCGTTCCCTCCTTCGGCTCTTTGAGGCCAAGCCGTTTTTGGATTCCGCTATCGAACATGCGGTCGGGCATAAAGCGTCGCATCAGGGCCGTGAGTTTCGCTTCGCGCGTCACAAGGTAGCGCGCTCGCGGTGGCGTTTCTTCAACGGCCTGCAGAATTATCCGAGCGCAATCTTCCGGCGTGTCCCGTGCCGCTTTCGTCGCGATGTCCCAGTTTCGGCGAAAGCCCTGATACACATGGCCGTATGGACTTCGCTCGGCGCCCTGCACATACGCGATCGAAAGCCTCTCGGCGGTACGGCTCATGCTCGTGCGGATCACCCCGGGCTCGATGAGAACCACATGGATCCCGAACGGCCGCAGCTCGAGCCGCAGCGCATCGCTCAGTGCTTCCAGGGCGTGCTTGCTTGAAGCGTACGGCCCCATGATGGGGATGGCCACCTTCCCTGCAATCGAACTCATATTGATGATGCGGCCTCGGCCGCGGTGGCGCATGAGCGGTAGAACGCGTTGCGTCGCGCGCAGCACGCCGAAGATGTTCGTTTCATACTGCTTGCGCAGATCGTCGATCGTGATTTCCTCCACGACGGCGGCGATGGCGATCCCGGCGTTGTTGACCAGGATTTCGACCGGCCCGGCCCGGCGCTCGATTTCCGAGACGCAGTGGTTTACCGAGACGTCGTCGCAAACGTCGAGTTCCACAGTCTCGAGTGGAAGCGAGCGCTCCCGCGCCGCCTGTTCGAGCGACGCGCGGCGTTCCGCGCTGCGGCCCGCGGCGAAAACGCGGTAGCCTCGCTCCGCGAGTAATAGGGCCGCTGCGCGCCCCAAACCATCAGTGGCGCCCGTTACGAGCGCCGTCCCGCCGTGCGCTGAAGTAGTGGCCGGCATCGGCGAAATTCCCCGCGCGCGTCAAATCTGCGCGAGATTGAATCTTGCCACTTATTCGCCGCTTTGTTCGAGGAGTTTTGCTACCAGGGCCGTCCATCCCGTCTGGTGACTCGCTCCCAGCCCGGCGCCATTCTCGGCGTTGAAGTATTCGTAGAAAAGGATCAGATCCCGCCAGAACGGGTCCTTCTGGAAAGTGTCCTGGTCGCCGTAAACAGGCCGGCGCTCCCTGCAGCGGAGAAAAATGCGCGAAAGCCGGCGCGAGACTTCGCTGGCGCACTCCCAGAGATTTTGCCGGCGTCCGGAGCCCACGGGGCACTCGACCTTGAAATTATCGCGATAGTAGAAATGGATCCGCTGGAGGGATTCGATCAGCAGAAAATTCAGTGGAAACCACACAGGACCGCGCCAGTTGGAATTGCCTCCAAAGAGGTCGCCGGTGGACTCGGCGGGCTCATAATCAACCGAGTGTTGGCCGTCGAAATCGAGCGTGAACGGATGATCCTGGTGGAATTTGGAAAGGGAGCGAATGCCGTGAGGAGAGAGGAATTCGTTTTCGTCGAAGAGATAGCGGTAAATGCGCTCTAACTTTCCCCGGTTTGCTATGGTCAGCAGCCACCGCGCGCCTCCCGCCGATTTCTGGCTCATATCTATGTGATTTGCAACGTGCGCACGGTGATCGAGAAACCATTGCGCGCGCTTTCGGAACTGCGGCAGCCGATCCAGGTCTTCCGGTTCGAAGGTCTCGACCGCGAAAAGCGGAATCAGGCCTACCATCGACCGAATCCTCATTGGCACGTGCCGCGAATCGTTCAAGTGGAGCACATCGTAATAGAAGCCATCCTCGTCGTTCCACAAACCGATCTCTTCGCCGCCGATGTTGTTCATCGCTTCGGAAATGTGGACGAAGTGCACGAAAAACTTGCTGGCGACGTCCTCGTAGGCCGAATCCTCGCGCGCCAATTCAATCGCCATCGCGAGCATGTCCAGGCAATACATGGCCATCCAGCTCGTGCCGTCGGATTGTTCCATATACTCGCCTGGGCCGAGCGGCTGCGAGCGGTCGAAAACACCGATGTTATCGAGTCCCAGAAAGCCGCCCTGAAAGACGTTCATGCCCTGAGGATCCTTGCGGTTCACCCACCACGTGAAGTTTAGTAAGAGCTTGTGAAACACGCGCACCAGGAATTTGCGGTCCGGCTGGCCGCTGATGCGCGCCGCGATCTTGTACACGCGCCAGGCGGCCCAGGCGTGTACGGGAGGATTCACATCGGAGAAATTCCATTCGTAGGCGGGAAGCTGGCCGTTCGGATGCATGTACCATTCGCGCAGGAAGAGGATAAGCTGCTCCTTCGCGAAATCCGGATCAATCAGGGCCATAGCCACGCAGTGGAAACCCAGGTCCCAGGCGGCATACCAGGGATATTCCCAGGTATCCGGCATCGAGATCACATCGGAGTTGTAGAGATAAATCCAATCGTGATTGCGGCCTTTCAGGCGCGCCGGATCGGGCTTTGGTTGCGTCGGATCTCCGTTTAGCCATCGGAAAACGTCGTAGTGGTAGCTCTGCTTGTTCCACAAAAGGCCGGCGAATGCCTGGCGCTGCACGAGCTTGGCATCATCGCTGCAGCCGGAGCCGATGCGTTCAGCATAGAACTCGTCAGCCTCCTTCTGCCGGTCGGAGAAAATCTTGTTGAACGGCGCGCTAAAGAGCTTCTGTGCGTCTTCGCCGGTCTTGCTCGGGTCGCGATCCAACAGCCGGAGACGCAGCGTCCACTCCTTCCCCGGTGCGACCTCGGACGAAAAATGGGCGGCTGCCTTCGTCCCCGTCATCGCTGGATTCACGGCTGCTCGCTCGCCCTCGATCACGTACCGATGGAATGCGTCCTTGACGTATGGCGTCTTGCACTTCTGATTGTAGAGGCGCTCGCAATTCGTCTCGTTTTCCGTGAATAGAAGATCCGCCGCACCTTCCACCGCCAGCCATCGCTGCCCGTAGTGGTAATCGTACATCTCAAGCAACGACATTCCACCAGGCGCGTCGATTCGCGAGACGTGCGGCATGTCATATGGATCGCCCCAGTCCCATCGATTGCGGAACCAGATCGTGGGAAGCAGGTGCAGCGGCGCGGGATCGCGTCCTCGATTAAAAGCAGTTATCCGAACGAGAATTTCATCGCAAGCGGCCTTCGCATATTCTACGAACACATCGAAATAACGGTTTCCCTCGAATATCCCCGTGTCAATCAACTCGTACTCGGGATC
Organism: Candidatus Acidiferrales bacterium; assembly: GCA_035277685.1. Lineage (GTDB taxonomy): Bacteria > Acidobacteriota > Terriglobia > Acidiferrales > UBA7541 > Palsa-295. Next base: position 17,082 of record DATEKA010000087.1, on the reverse strand, counting down.
GTGCCGGGTCCGTTTGGCGTTTTCAATTCGCAGTTGCTCGTAAGGAAACGAACTGTGCGGGTATTTGTAGAGGTATTTCAGATAAGAACCGGTGGGCGTTGCATCGACATAGTAGTAGTACTCCTTCACGTCTTCGCCGTGGTTGCCTTCCCGATTCGTCAGCCCGAAAAGACGTTCCTTGAGAATTGCATCTTTCCCGTTCCACAGCGCAAGCGCGAAGCAGATGTGCTGGTGGCGGTCGCAGATCCCCGCGATGCCATCCTCGCCCCAGCGGTAGGCGCGCGACCGTGCATGATCGTGCGGGAAATAATTCCAGGCATCGCCGTCCGGACTGTAATCCTCGCGCACGGTGCCCCACTGCCGTTCCGATAGATACGGCCCCCAGCGCTTCCAGTTGACCTGGCGTAGCGCGCTTTCCTTGAGACGTTTCTCTTCAGCGGTCACGGGATTCCTGTTCACGCGCGGAGCCGTCCGGCATTCGGCTCGAATTTTGGATCGAACGATGCAGAGCCGATTCAATCTATCTGCGAAGAGGTAGCCTCGCAAGAGAATTAGACATGAATTGTTAGAGGATTGGGCGGGAATCGAACTCGAGAGCACGCCCATAGTGGCGCGCGCGGTTGTGATTCTGTATTCTCGTGCAACCATCGGCTCTCAATTCTGCTGCAAAGCAATCGTCGTTTCAGAGACACAATGGTTTCGAGCGAAGTCTCGGACAGAATGGATCAGGCGCCGGCCCTGCGGAGTCGCCCGCCGTGGGTCTGGTCGCTGCTTCTGGTCTCAATCGCAGCCGCGGCGGTAGTGGGGCCGATGATTTTTCTTGGCGACGCCTCGGGCCACGATTTTGAGTTTCATATCGCGTCCTGGATGGAGGTGGCGCGCCAATGGCACCAGGGCATCCTCTATCCACGCTGGGCCGAATGGGCAAACTGGGGCTATGGTGAGCCGCGATTCATTTTCTACCCTCCAGCTTCCTGGATTGTTGGCGCGGCGCTCGGCTCGATTTTGCCGTGGGGCGCCGCTCCCTCGATCTATATCTGGTTGACGCTCACCGGCGGCGGTATGGCCATGTGGAGACTGGCGCGCGCGTGGCTGTCGCGCACCGAGTCGACGGCCGCGGCGGTCTTCTTCGCGGTGAATCCCTACAATCTGGTCATCGTCTATTACCGCAGCGATTTTGCCGAGCTTCTGGCGCTGGCGCTCTTTCCTCTTCTTGTTCTCGCCGTTCTGCGCGTCGCACGCGACGGATGGAGGCAGACGCCGCCGCTCGCGATTGTCTTCGCCACGGTGTGGCTCTGCAATGCGCCCGCTGGAGTAATCGCCACGTACTCCGTGGCGCTGTTGCTCGTGACGATCTGCATCGCGCAGCGAACATGGGCGCCGCTCCTGCGCGGTGGCGTGGCTATGATCTGCGGATTCGGCCTCGCCGCTTTCTACATTTTGCCTGCCGCGTGGGAGCAGCACTCCGTGCAGATCGCAACGGCCGCTGCCGGCAACTTGCAGGTAGAACAGAACTTCGTCTTCGCAAACACACGTCAGCCCGAATTCCTCTTGTTTAATTTGAAGGTGTCTCTCGTCGTGCTCGGGACGATTCTCGTCACAGCCGTTGCCGCAACCTTTCTTGCTCGTCGCCGTCGCGAGTTGGCGTCCGTGTGGTGGCCGCTCTTGACGCTGGGTGGCGCTTCCATTCTTGCGATGTTTTCCCTCACCGATATCTTCTGGCGATTCCTTCCCAAGTTGCGCTTCATTCAGTTCCCGTGGCGTTGGGAGGAAGGCTTGGCGGTGGTCTTCGCATTTTTTGTCGCCGCGGCTTGGGGGCAAACTCGCAGACGATGGTTCGCCTGGCTGGCAGTCGGACTGCTCCTGGCCTCGACCGCCACCGCCATCGCGGCAAATGCATGGTGGGATTCCGACGATGTGTCTTCCCTTTCGGATTCGGTCCAATCGCAGCTCGGATACGAAGGAACGGATGAATACCTGCCGGTCGGCGCGGACCGCTTCGATTTGTACGGTGTCGGCTTTGAATCGGAAGAACCATCCAATCCGATCCCCGTCGTTGCCGAAATGGATCCGGCCTCGGGCAAGATTACTCCGGCCACCGGGGTTCGCGTGCACGTGGAGAAGTGGACGGCGGAGCGCAGGACCATTTCGGAGGAAAGCGCCCGCCCGGTGAATCTTGCGCTGCGGCTCTTGGCTTACCCGGCGTGGAGAATGCGAATTGACGGCAAGACAACCGCGATTCGGACATCGTCAACCGGGCAGATCGCGCTGCCGCTTTCCCGCGGAGCTCATACCATCGAATTGCGCTTCGTCCGAACGTGGGACCGCGCGCTCGGCGGTGCAATCTCGGTTCTCTTCACCATCGTTGTGTGCGTCTGGATCGCCCTAGAAGGGCTTCGTCGGCGCCTTTGAGCTGATGGGAATCTGCCCTAGCGCCGGTTGGCTGCCTTCCCCGGCCGTGGCGGCTCTATGACCGGTTTTCGGCCCCCCCTCAGTCGATGTCTACCCGCAAATGCCCTCGAGTAGAAATGCCTGTAAGTTCATGAAAACAAAGCGCCGCGAAATTTCTGGCCGCCAAAAGATCCGCAAATTCGCCTTCGCTTATTCTTCGCCTTTTCGCGTCTAACGGAGCCTGCGCCGCCCTTCCTAACGGCGTTCGTGGACAAGCACGGCGAACGGAACGCGCGGAAACACCTTTGCCAGCGGAAGGCGTCCCCGTGAAGCCTGAACCGCCTGGCCCGTGAACAGGTCGGTCCAGTCGGCGGGAGCATGGCGGGGCAAGTGTATCGCGTTCCCTTCCCAAACCTTGCTCACCGGGAAATCACCCGGGGCAACGAGCTTCGTCGTAAGGCGCGGGATTGCGGTGATCACCCACGCATCGTTCCATCGCCTCGCAAAGGAACAGGCGCATTCGCTCTTTTTTCCGGTCGCGTGAAGAGGCAAGTAGTCGCCGCTTAAGAAGAGTTCCTTGCGATTGCGGCGGAAATTGAGCACCTTTCTCGCCAGAAAGAGTTTTAAGCGGCCATCCCGCCAGGTCCGCAGCAATTCGTCAAGAACGGAGTCGCGGTCTTCGCCATCGAGCGCCAGCAAGCCCTCAATGCCTCGAATCCTTTCCCTGTAATCCACAGGGGCTCTGTTGTCTGGATCGGTGAGACGGAACTGCCACAATCCCGAGCCCTGGTAGAAGTCGGGAATGCCGGGAGCGGTCATTTTGAGCAGTAACTGCGCCCAGGAGTTGCACGCGCCATGAGAGGCGATTTGCTCGAAGAAATTTGAAAAGTCGTCCAGGAATCTGTTCCCCGCCGATGGACGGAGGATCGCGGCGACGAATTCGTGCACCGCACTTTCATAGGGCTCGTTGGGCGACAACCAGTTCGAATGCGTCTTCGCCTCGCGGACCGCTTTCAGCAGAAAGCCGTCGATCCGTTCCCGCAGCTCCGCGAGATCCGGCTCGCCCAAAGGCCAAATTCCGAGCAGGGCCTGATACAGCAGGACCTCTTCGTTAGGGCTCGGGACGAGCCTTCCTGCTGTTTCGATTTTCTTTGAGCGATTCAGTCCCGACCAGCGGTCCAGCCGTTCGCGCCACTTCCCCGGGATTTCCGAGATGACGTTGATCCGCGCGCGCACATCCTCACTCCACTTCGTGTCGTGCGTCGACGTGGCGTTGAGTGTGAACGGATATTGCCTTTGTCTCTTGCGGTTGAATTCGTGAAACGGCCTTGGGCCGAAACGAATCGCTTTTCGAAACGGGTCGCAGCCGACCTCGTTCAATGAGAGCAACCGGTGATTCACGAAGAAGGCCGTATCCTCCATTCCCTTGGCCATCACGGCGCCGCTGAACTGCTGCCACCGCGTTAGAAAATCGAGCCAGGCATCGCGATAAGGGACGGGCTGCGCCGGCGGATCAAGAAGAAAAACGCGGCGCAGGAAATCGAAAACAGCTTCGGAAACCTCGTTCGTCACGGACGGCCGGTGCGCCAGCCGGATGGCCTGAGTCAAGGACACCCGGTCGCTGTGGGATAGCTCAAAATCGCGGATATAGGTCCTGTAAACAGGCAGCCGGGCGGTGACTTCCTTGAGCGCGCGGATCAGTTGGCGCATGGGTAAGTCGCGGCCGCGGGGGTCCAGAGCGGCAAGACGCCCGAGGCGAGAGGCAAGCACGCGGATATCCGACCCGAACAGATCTTCCATGACCTGGCGTTTGCGAACGTACCAGGTATCCGCGAAAGACGAATGGATGCCCGTAAACTCGCGGTAGACCTCCTCCAGTTCGCGCCATCCGTCGGGATCGATAAACAGCGTGTTCACCGCGTTCAAAAAGTCATAGCCGGTTGTACCAGCTGTCCGCCAACTCTTTGGAAGCTCTTCGTCCCCGGAGACGATCTTTTCGACGATGGTGTAAATATTGAGCGTGTTGCTCTCGTCCTCAGGCTGGGCCTTCCGCGCGCTCTGGAGCCGGTCGAGATATTCGAGAGGATCCAGCAAGCCGTCAATGTGGTCCACGCGAAGACCGTCCACCTTGTTTTCGGCGACCAGTCGAAAGATGAGCGCATGTGTGGCTTCGAAGACCCGGAGATCCTCGACCTTGACCGCGACCAGGTCATTGAGGCCAAAAAAACGGCGGTAGTTGATTTCACCGGCGGCTGTGCGCCAATGCGCCAGCCGGAAATTCTGCCGAACTACGAGAGCGTCGAGCGGCTTGAACGACTCGGGATCGCCTGCCACACCGTTAAGACGGCGGAGCGTTTCGTCGAGAGCGGCCCGAACTTCGTTATGGCCCAGGTAAAGTTCCCAGAGGCCGGCCTTCAGTTCCGCGCGCAGAGTCTCTCGAGGTTTTTCCACGCCAACGCCCTGGCCCGGCGGAACAGCCAAAGACTTCGCTGCGGCAACCAGTCCTCCCAGGGCGCGGATGCCTTCTCGACCCGCAACGCCCGAGACCATGAGGATCTCGAGAGATGGCGAAAGAATCTCGTCGTACGTACTCGGGCTCACGGGAACGCGGTTGTCCTGAGCCTGAATGAAAAAACCGTGCTCGTCAAAGCGTAAAACGATGTTCTGGCTGAAGAGCGCGCGGTCGTACTGATCGGTCAGAATCGGCAGAACGACCTGATTTTTCTGAAGGTCCGGGTATTTCGCTCCGGGCGCGTCCCAGTCAATATCGAAGTACCCGGAATAAGGAGATTCGATACCGTTTTCGAGCACGTTCACCCACCACGGATTCTCCGGACTCGCGGCCATGTGATTGGGAACGATATCGAGGAGCAGGCCCATGCCGTATTTGTGCAGACGCTCGACCAGGCGGGCAAATTCTTCCGGGGTACCGAGTTCGGAATTGATGTGCAGGGGATCGGCGACATCGTAGCCGTGCATGCTGCCTTTGCGCGCCCGGCCCTGCGGCGACGCGTAAAGGTGGGTGATGCCCATTTCGTGCAGATACGGAATAATCTCTTCAGCGTCGGAAAATCTGAAGTTGAGGTGAAATTGAACGCGATATGTGGCTGAAGGCACTCGCATGCGCGATCGCCATTCGATCAACATTCAATCAATTCGGAACGACAACTGGTCACCCAATTTTTGGAAGAGGCCAAGCCACTTTTCGGCGGCCTTGGGCGACTTCTTCGCCTTTGGGTAAAAATCCCTCAAGACTTCGAAATATTCGTTCTGAACCTTCCAGAATTGGACCTGAAATGGAAGGGAACGAGCGAGTTCGACGGATGCATCCAATCGCTGCAGGAGGTCCATACGCGAAGGATCGAGGCGGAACCCGGCGGCGAGTTGCTCGATTTTACCGCGCAGCGCGAATTCGGCGGTCGTCGCGTCGAGCGGAACGCCAATTCTTTCGATCTCGTCCAGAATGGCGCGCGTTCGCTGGATACTGCGATCATCGGATTCGATCACGGCGCGAAAATCCGCATTCAGCGTAAATTCGGCGGCAACCTGCAGCGCGCGCACCGTCGGGAAATTCAGCGCTGAAAGAAAATGCATCAGCGGGACGCGGTTCTCAAAGAGCTGGCGGTATGCCTGTTCCGCTTCGGCGAGAGGGGCGGCAAGAATTTGCGCGACGATCCGGCGCTGCTCGTCTCGAAACAGCAGTTTCAGGGTATTCGTTTCTACGCTATAGGAGCGATCCACGACGCGCATGAGCTCGGTGAAATCGCCGCTTCCAAACGCGCCCGTGATTTCGCCGAGAGTCCGCTCATAGGCTTCCCCTCCGGCGTAATCGCGCACTCCGCCCGAAATCAGATGATCTCCCAGATGCACGACGCCAAAAGAGAGGTCGGCCGACTCCCAGGTGATGGTGGACCGGATGTCGGCGCGGCCCGCGATAAGCTTCGTCTTGCCGGAAACCAGATTATGAATGTCGTTGCGGGAAACGTCGTAACAATAGACGCGCGTCTCGGGGCCGAAGTCCTCGAATAGCGAACTGACGGCATAGTGCGCGCCGACGCGTTTCAGATCCAGCATGGAGGGCTTGACGAAATTTTCGTAAACCTTTCTTCCGTCGCCATGCTCCGGCAGATTGCTTTTCGCTTGCGCCAGGCGTTCGACGAACTGCGACTCGAGATTCCGCGACGGATCAAGACTCTCCGCGAGCTGCACGGCTCTGCCCGCATACTGAATCACCTGGACCGTCTCAATACCGGAGAGTTCGTCGAAGAACCACCCGCAACTCGTGTACATCAGCATCAAATGCCGCTGAAGTTCGAGCAACCTTAGCGCCAGAATCTCCTGCCCTTCCTGCTTCATCCGGCTGCGCAGGAAATTCGCAACATTTTCGCGCGACCGATCGAGAATCACTGCGATGTATTCGTCGCGCGCCCTCCAGGGATCCCGAAAGAGCTCCCGGCCCCGCTGCTCGAAAATCGAAGCGGCCGCATCGCGCAGCCAGTCGAAAGCCTGGCGCAGCGGCGCACGCCAGCTCTGATTCCATCCAGGATGACCTCCGGAATTGCAGCCGCAGTCGGCGCGCCAGCGTTCGACGCCATGAGAGCAGCTCCACGAGCTGTTCTCGAAGATCTCCACTTCGTGCGTGGGCGGGAAAAGATCGAGGAACTCGCCGTAATTCGTTAGCCGCGCGAGCCCGTTCGACTCGATATAGTGCAGAGCGTAAGCGAGCGCCATATCTCCATGGACCTTGTGATGACCGTACGTTTCACCATCGGTAGCGATGTGCGCAAGCTGCGGCCAGGTACGCGTGTCGCAGTATGTTCCAAGCAGGCGGTTTGCGAAGGCTTCCCCGCTCGCCAGGATGTCCTCGAAAGCGACGGCGCGCGAGGCCGGGCCGTCATAAAAGAAAATGCCGATAGAGCGGCCGGATGGAAGCGCCATTTTGTAGGCGCGTGACGGATCGATTTGACCCCCGCTTACGTCTTTCCACTTCGTCCCGTTGATACTCCGGACGCGTTTGGCCGAGAATGGCGACAAAATCGTGAACTTAAGGCCGTGCACGGCCAGCACCTCGAGCGTTTGCAGATCAACCGCCCCTTCGGGGAGCCACATGCCTTCCGGCACGCGCCCGAAGCGGTGCTGGAAATCGCGAATGCCCCAAATCACCTGAGTCTGCCTGTCACGCGGGTTCGCCAGCGGCATGATCATGTGGTTATAAGCTTGCGCAATCGCGGAGCCGTGACCGGAGCGCTCGGAGAAGGTGGCGTGGTCGGTAGCCAGAATCGCGGAATAGAGCGGTGCGGATTTCTGCTCCATCCACGAAAGCAGCGTTGGGCCGAAATTGAAGCTGATCTTCAGATAATTGTTAACGATAGACCGGATCCGGCCGTCGCCATTCAAGATGCGCGAGGCACCATTCGGAGCGTAGCATTCCGCAGTGATGCGCTCATTCCAGTCATGGTAGGGATACGCAGAATCCTGCACCTCGACGGATTCCAACCACGGATTTTCCCGCGGCGGCTGGTAAAAATGCGCGTGAACGCAAAGGTAGCGATCAGGAGGCGGGTTCAATCGGCGGATCCTCCGTTGCAATCTGAAATAGAGAAAACGAAAAAGGGGCGAGGTCTATGGTTTCCTCCGCCAAACACGACTGTCCCGAGGCGCTTCCCGGACCGGCCCAGCGCGTTTCCGCCGAATCGATCCGCTTTCGCCACGAGACCAAGCCATTGGGGACGCAAACACGCGCGAGCCGCTCTCCAAAATTGAAAGCGGCGAAAATGCGGTCCGGGCCGGACCATCGCTCCAGGATCAGCGACGAACCGGCACAAACGGAAGCCGTCGTGTGGTCTTTACTCAAATTCGAAAGCGACGGGATCGCGCGCCTGAGAGCCAGCAAAGCCATATAAAAGCGCAGCAACGTTTGATGCTTTCCGGCGTCACGCAGACTCCAATTCAAACGCGAGCGTTCGAACGTTTCGACCGATTGCGGGTCGGGTATTTCCCCTTCCCAGCCGAACTGGGCGAACTCCTCCGTTCGGCCCTTCCGGACGGCATCTATCAACGACCGGTCGCTGTGGCTGATGAAGTACAGAAACGGGGCGGTTTCGCCGTATTCCTCACCCATGAACAACAGGGGAATGAAAGGCGACAGCACAATCGCGCCGGCCGCGAGTTTAAGTTTTTCGAAATGTACGATCGTTGAGAGGCGGTCCCCCAACGCGCGATTGCCGACCTGATCGTGATTCTGCGAGAAGACGACAAAGCGGCGAGCCGGGACGTCGCGAGAGGAGTTTCCAAAACGGCGCCGGCGGTACGCTGAGTATTGCCCGGAGTAGACGTAACCGGAGGTGCAAGCCGCGGCAAGATGACCGGGAGACCCGAAATCCGCGTAATAACCGGCGCGTTCGCCCGTGAGCAGCGCATGGACGGCGTGGTGAAAATCGTCGCTCCATTGAGCGTCACAACCGAAGCCCTCGATCCCGCGAGGATGCACCACACGCGAATCGTTCAGGTCGGATTCGGCGATCACATGGACCGCGCGGCCAAGTTTTGCGGCCAAGCTTTGAACCTGCTGCGTCAGGTCGCGAAGAAACGGGATTGCAGAGGCATCTACGATGGCGTGGATCGCGTCCAGGCGCAACGCGTCCACGTGAAAGTCGGAAACCCAGTAGAGCGCGCTCTCGATGAAGAAGCGGCGGACGTGATCGCTGTACGGGCCGTCGAAGTTGATCGCTTCGCCCCACGGGGTCTTATAGCGATCGGTGAAGTAGGGACCAAAATCTCTGAGGTAGTTCCCTTCGGGGCCGAGGTGGTTGTAAACGACGTCCAAAGCGACGCCCAAACCTTCGCGGTGGCAGGCGTTCACAAGAGAACGCAAGCCGCGCGGTCCGCCATAGGAATTTTGAACCGCAAAAGGATGCACTCCGTCGTAACCCCAATTTCGAGATCCCGGGAATTGTGCGACGGGCATCAGCTCGATCATGTTCACGCCGAGTTCTTTCAAAGCGGCGAGACGGGAGATAATCGCTTCGAATGTTCCTTCTGGCGTGAATGTCGCTGTGTGGATTTCGTAGAGGACAAGTTCGGAGAGCGGCACGCCCTTCCAATGCGAATCGCCCCAATCGAATCTGGCGCTGACTACCTCTGACGGCCGGTGTACCCCTTGAGGCTGGTAACGCGACGCAGGATCGGGGCGGCTCTTGGAGCCGTCGAGCCGGTAGAGATACGTGCTTCCGGGCAACAGGCCGCGAACACGACAGCGGAAATAGCCATCCGCATCCGCTTGCATGGGCTCACTGCGGCGCTGCGGAGTTTCTATTTGAACGCCAACTTCGCGTGCGAAAGGAGCCCAGACGAAAAACTCGCAGTCCTCTTCGCTGATGGGGTGGGCACCGAGTGTCGGCATGCGGTTCGCGCGGATGAAGCAGTTACGCGGTAAACCAATGATACAGGAGCAAAAGTGCGGAATTGAAGATCAAAAGCGCATCCAGCAAAGAAAATGTATGGCGACGATCGTGCGAACTTCCCATAAATAGCCTCGCGTTCAGCCTCTCCTCCGTCTGCGTTTCGATTGTCGCGACGTCTGGCGCGGGACACGCCGTTCCTTGACCCCGTCGCTTTTCGCAACAGAGGGGCTCGTCTGCGAAACGGACTTTGGCGGGATTTCAACACCGACGCGTTCGGTGGACTCCTCCTCAGGCATGATCATTCGCTCTTTCCACGGATAGAACTGCAAAGAGCCAATGAAATCACCAAGCGACATGTGCCAACTCCTTTGCATCCGGCACCTACTTATTTAGATGCAAGAACAGTAGGCCACAAACGCGACATGCGGGGACATACCGGGAAAGTCCGAAATCGGTGGAACTTACACTGCAAAACGGACGGGCTCAACATCTATGGGGAAACCCTTAGATAGCGGGAACGTTGTCTGGATCTCGGGTGCGTGAGGCCTCTGCGGGCAGTTCTTCGAATTCCTGGGAGAAGAGGGGAAAATCGGCCCAGCCCTCGCGCCTTGGTTTTTCAAGGCACCCGACTCCCCCGCTTCCCCTCCCAGCTTTGCGGATCGTGTTCCGCACGATCGAGTGTCGCCACCAAACCCGAATGCCGGAATACGATGAATCTGTTAGAAGCTTTGAGGACTTCGTGTAAAGGCTGCGAACAGAGCGGCTGCATTCGAAAGCAGTTCTTCGACAAATAGTTCAACCTGAAACACACACGCCTTCTTCTAGTGGATTGGAACCCGCACACGAGCCACGTGAGTTCGCAAAAACCACGTGTCGCAGGAAAGATGAACTACGGTTCGATGATCTGGTTGCGAACAGCGTAGCGAACGAGTTCGCTGACCGAGTGAATCTCGAGCTTGCGCATGATGTTTGCGCGGTGGGTTTCGGCGGTCTTGACGCTGATCCCGAGGACCGAAGCCACTTCTTTGCTCGTCTTCCCTTCGGAGAGAAGCTGCACGATTTCGCGCTCGCGTGAAGTCAATCGCTCGCCGATGATATCGGGCACTTCGCCAAACGTTCCCTTGTTATTGAAGTTGTTCAGAATCAACTCCGTCGCGCGAGGTGTGAAGAAAGGCTTGTGATTCGAAAGCGCCTCGACGGCGATAACCAGATCGCGATCCGAGTCCGACTTCACGATGTAGCCGCGAACGCCGGCATCGAGGATGTCTCGAATGAGTTGATCGGAATAGTGAACGGAGAGGACAAGGACTTCAGTGTTCGGCGAAGCTTTGAGGATTCGTCGAGCCGCCTCGACCCCGTTCAGTTCTGGCATGGTGATGTCGAGTATGACGATGTCGGGCCTGAGCTCCTCCGCTTTGGCCACTGCTTCGCGTCCCGTGTGGGCCTCCGCGCAGATGGTCCAACCGGGATGAGATTCGAGCAGAGCCTTCAATCCGCGGCGCATCAGATCATGGTCGTCCGCCACCAGAATGCGCAGTGGTTTCATGGCTCCTCCTGGACGTGGGTCTTGTGTCGGAGCTGTTCTCATTGACGGAACTGCTGAACCCATCGTTACACCTCCTTCTTAATTCCTCACTTCATGCATGTGTTGCACGAGCCGATCATTCTGCGAAGCGGTTCTGGCAAAGAGGCGCAATCCTTGCGACGATCTCTCCTGCGACTATGCATCTGGATGGCCACAGGCGAACTCAGTCACAATTCACCTCTAACCTCCATGATTGTGCCACTTCCGAGCGCTCCCGCACAGATAGTTATTGTAAAAGCGGCTTCGTCAAGTAACCGATCCCCTGTAGAAACGAGGGCTGGGCGGAAAAATTTGCCCGACTTTTGACCCTCGGATCTGGCCCTCGTTTACTTTCAACTTGCGGTCAATCTCGGAAACAACCTCCGTGGATGCTCAACACGATTCCGAAAGGTGCTCGCGCGCATCCGATAGATAGCTGAGGTTCGCGGGAGGATTTCTTGTTCATCCGTGTGAGTATCCTCGCTCTAGCTGCATCCTGCTCCGTTGCGATGGGCGGATTCAGCGACTTATCGTCCACTACGCCCGGAACCTGTGCAGCCGTACGAGAGCAAGCCGCCCAAGTCCAGTCGGTCGCCGGACGTATTACGTCGGTGTCAGGAAACACATTCACTCTTCAACCGGAAGCATCGCAAGACCCGTCCGGACGGGGCGCGCAAGAAGCGTTGACGTTCACGATCGACCAGGACACGGTCGTTGAGGGAAAGATCGCTGTCGGTTCCAAAGCCGATATCACATACCGGCGGCGGGATGGAAACAACATCGCAGTGAGCATTCGCGTCTCCACTCAATCGTAGTTCCCACGGCAACCGCTTTCATTTAGCCGGAGGCCGCACAATGTGCGAATGCGGACTTCCCCGCCGGCGTCCCAGCGCTGCGGGGACACGGCAATCGGAGGAAAGATTTCTTTTTCAGGGGATGGCGGCGCCGCTTTTTGGCAAGTCATGATGAGAGTTCGTTCAGAATCGGATCGAAGGACCAAACGCAATGCGCAAATTCTGATGGACGTGGTCTGCAAAGTACATTTCATCCCCCACATCCAAGCGAAGACCGATCGGGCCAAAGAACGCTTCAGCGCCGGCTCCCGGATAGAAAGTGGCAACTAGGCTGTCGGCGCGCAGATCTTCCACCGTGCTCGTGAACGTTGAAAAGGTCGCCGGTCGGGGATCAAAACGAAACGCCAATGCGCCGCCCTTTGCCGTGATGAAGAACCGGACAGGGCCGCGGTTCGTTTCGAGCTTTGGTCCGAAAAGGCCATGTATCATCCGGAGATTTGTGCGAGACGTGAAGCCAACGGTTCCACCGGATCCCGGCGAACTGAATCCCTCCGTAAAGACTTGCGAAAAATCGTAACCCGCTTCGCCTTCGAGCTGAACAATAGGCGTCAGATTTACCGATACACGCCCTCCAACCCCACCGAGCCCGAGGTCTCCGCCCTGATGCCAGCGGAAGTATTCGCCGAACACCCCTAGTTCCACATGATCGCTGGCATGGTACTGAGCAAATACGCCAGGCGCAAAAAGAAGACCGGCAGCAGCCAGGCAAACTATCGTCGCAAAACGCTTCATCCCTATCTCCCCGCCGAGCACGTAAAAGGGACCGGCAAGAGAAGAACTTGAACGCTCCCAAAGTGCGCTACCACCACCGGCGTCTCGAGTAATCAAATCACGTGTCACTGGATGCAGCTAGAGGTACTCCGCATCCGCGCGAACTCGTGTTCGGGGCATTACATCAAGAGCGCGACCGGAATCACATCCAGAGCATGCTGTAAGGACTCAGGGGCGTTCCTGTAAGAACTGGCCATGTTGACGATCCTCCAACCGTTTGAATCCTCGCTTTTTACATCGGCAACACTCCGGAAATACGCTCCTTCGTGTATTGGAGCATTTCTGCAATGCGGTGAAGATGGTCGCCATGACGAGCGCGCCCATTCGGGGGCGCTTTCATTTGAGGAGGAAAACCTATGCTACGTTGGGCCATTGCCTTCTTTATCATCGCGATCATTGCCGCTATCTTTGGCTTTGGCGGCATCGCCGTCGCGGCAGCGGGTATCGCAAAGATCCTCTTCTTCATTTTCATCGTGCTCTTCCTGATCGCTCTCCTGGGCGGACTTGCCCGGCGTGCCTGAGCGTCCCGAGCCGCTCGAGAAAGGAATTACGTATGAGCCGTTGCTGCGGAGGATTTCGACATGTTCGATTGCGCTGAGCTTGGCACTACCATGCGCATTCGCACAAAAAGAACAACAAAAGCGGCTCGAGGAAGCGGGTACGGTGATGCAACAGATCTTGAACGCGCCCGATAATATTCCTCGGACGCTGCTTGATCATGCGAAGTGCGTTGTCGTCCTCCCGTCGGTGGTTAAGGCGGCATTTGGAGTCGGAGGGAGCTACGGCCACGGGGCCATGGTCTGCCGCACAGGCCCGAATTTCGACGAACCGTGGGGTCCACCGGCCATGTACTCCCTCGAAGGAGGCAGTTTCGGGTTTCAAATCGACGGCCAGGCCACCGACATCGTTTCACTACATCGGGAATGCACCAAAGCGCTTTATTCTGGTGGCGACAGAGAATTCCCCGGAGCCATCGGTTCCTTAATTCACGCGATCGCGCATCGGGGCTACTGCCGATGCAGGACTGAACGAGGACGGAAAAGCACAAGGTGAGCGATATGGTTTGGGGCGGGTCGTAATTCAGGACATGAAGGCCAGAGCAGAAAGCTGGTCCGCAGCACGCCCTTTCTGTGAGCGCTCGCTTTCGCGCCGTCCTGTCTGTCCCGTAATCACCCGTTCTGCTCCCGTGAGGTTTAGGATCGACGCCGCGTTTTCCGCCCGTTTCGCGGAAGCGGAGCGGATGCAGACCAAGAGCGCGCCTTCACGCAGATTTCGTTCGTATGAGTCCGCTTCAGTTTTCGGAACTCCCAGGTAGGCCAGGGCTTTCGCAATAAGCCCCTGGCGTTTGGGACGGACGTAGGTCAGCCACCCCAAGGCACCGCCGATAAACGCAGCCGGATCGGAATTTGCCATTTCCGATTCTTCGTCCGCTGAAAACGTTTTCGCCACGGCTGCTTCAGGGAAAAGAACCGAAATCTCGCGGTTGTCGAACTCGAGCCCTTTCAGGCTCTCGACAGCCAGCCGTAATCCCGGGAAATCGCGGAACAGACCGAAAACGCGGCTTTCTCGCCGTTCCACTCTTCCTCTCCCTCTCGTTCCAGTCCTTCACAGGCCGTCCGCGCAACGTTAGGAGAGGATTCTATCCGGGGCAATACAAGAAAACCCGTATTTGCGGTCGTTGTGACCTGCAACGCGCTGTGGAAAACCGCCACTCCACTCGGGTGGACGCTCACCCTCCAATCGGAGCCTGCCGAACGCGGAGCTTCATCCTCCGGAGTATTGAAACCTTGCAAGTCCGAAGTTACGTTATTTGTCCCGAAGTGGATGACCGCCTCGTGTGGGACCGTCCAGGCATTCGCTACCGCTGATTGCGAAGCCGCGCGGTACGCCGAGCGTCAGAATCTTGGCGAGAATGAATAGGTGTACTTTACGGCGAAGCGCGTTTCGCGAACTTGCGGCGGATTCGCGGGCGCGAGGCTGGCAAACTGGGTCCCGACGTTGTAGATGATGTAGAGGTCGCTGTCAGGGCGATAGTTGTAACGGAGGCGCAGGTTGGTACTGACCGCCTGCGTGTTCGACGTATCCATCTGTACCACGCTCGTAAAGGTCAGGAATCGGTTGAAAGAATAGTTGGCCTGAAGGCTCGCAAGTATGACGGAAAAATTGCCGTTCGCCAGCGGCAGCCGAAACCGGTCCCACGTTTCGGACGCGGAAATCGAGAATTTCGTTGTTGGACGATAGTTCGCCCGGACTCGGAATTCGTTCAACGTTCCGCCGTAGTAGCCTCCGAACCTTTCAAAGAAGTTGTAGGTAAATCGCCGATCCTGTGCCGAGCCATACGTAAGCTGATGCCGGGCGAAGTGGTATAAACCGACGGGGATGAAAATGTTCTTATAGATGTGGAGAGGCGTTGTGATTCGCTGCGTGAAGACGTCCGCGATATCGTCATCCGTGTATCCGCCATTATTCAGCTCCGCGCGGAAAGTGCCCTGCCATTCTTGAGTCGAGACCTGCCCGCGCGTATCCGGCGCGTGGAGAATAAAACCCTCGAATTGCAGCTCGCGAACCCCGTTGATTTTTGGCCTCACCTTGAATGTAAGGTCGCCGAACGTTTCGTCTGAATCGGTCCTTTCGATAAAGCCAACCTCAGGATTGAAATTCGGACCGATTCTTCGCCGCTCGACAATGCCATCCAACCAGTTGGACCGGTAGGAAAGCGATGCGCCCAAATCGCTCGCGCTGCCCGAAGCGCCGCTTGGGCTTTCGGCAGACCGGGTTCCAGCGGCGTGGGCGTCCACGAACCAGTCCTTGAAGAACACGAGGCGTGTATCCACGCCACCCGTTTGATTAAACGAATCCTGAGGCTCACCCGACCGCTTATCAATTCCCATCACGCCAATATAAGAACCGGGCCACAGAGACTCCTTTACGCGGACAACGCCGTAATTCGCGTAGGGATTTGGGCCGCTCGAACGCGTATCCACGTCCATCACTCCCAATTCCATGCGACCCAACGTACCCGTCAGCTTCGCTCCGCCGTTGATGGGCACCTGCTGGCCGGTAATCGGGTCAATGCCGATCTGACGAGTGAAAAAGAGCTGATCCTGATCGCCCATATCGAAATTGAAGACTCCGGCGTTTTCCAGGAAAAACTGGCGCTTCTCTGGAATGAAAACCTTGAACGGAGTGATATTGAACGGCTCCAGATCGACTTCGGTGTCCGCGAAATCTGTGTTACCCGTCAGATTCAAAAGCATGCTTGAGCTGAGGCCGTACTTCACGTCGACCCCGCCCGTCAATGGGAACCTGGGATTTTGTCCCGTTTGTTTGTCGTACCTGGCGAGCGCATAAGGCTTCACGATGAAGAGTCTCCCGCTGCCGATGTCGGTGATGCCGACAAGCTCACCGGCCTCAGACACTTTCGTAATCCCGAAGACTCTACGGTAGGCGGCCCATAAGTCCTCTTCGTTCTTGCGTCGAATGAAACGCTTGAAGTTCAGGCCCCAGATCACTTCTTGCGATTTCGTGATGTTGAGCGTTGAAAACGGAATTTCCACTGTAGCCGTCCAACCGTCATCCGTAATACGAGCCTCGGAAGTCCACACACCATCCCACCCCGGATCAAAATCGCCCCCATTGGCGCCACCTTGTTCCTCGACTACCAGGCCATCGCTTTGAGTTCCGAGCGGATTGATCTGAAAAACGTAGGCATTTTGGTGATCGTGTCTTGAATCGATGAGGATCTCGAAGTAATCGTCCAAATCCTGGCTCACGTCGCGCCGGAGTTCCGTTGCAACGATTCCGGAGGGCTCCGAATCGTAGCAATGGATTCCGAAAAACACCGCGCGGGCAGTGTACAAGACGCGCACTTCTGTCTTTTCCGTTGCAGGTTGGCCCTCATAGGGTTCCGTTTGCCGAAAAGCAGTCAGGGGCTTCGCAAGTTGCCAGAGCGAATCGCTTAGCGTCCCGTCGAGTCGCGGTGAATGCTCAACGCCTACCGCTTCCGCCACAGGCGGGGCCGCTTCTGCGGCTGTCTGATGAATCTGGGCGGACGCGGACGCTGCCATAACTAAGCAGGACAGAATCACTGGAAGCCATC
>DATEKA010000086.1:0-13824 GCA_035277685.1 Candidatus Acidiferrales bacterium | reverse complement strand
CTGCAGGCGAAGAATGAGTTGACGCAGTTCGCGAACATGACGGGAGGTTACGCGTGGTTTCCGCGGTTCGAAGGAGAGGCTCCTTCCATTTTCAATTCCGTTGCCGCGTTCCTGCGATCGCAGTACACGATCGGATTCACTCCATCAGCGGCGCCGGACGGGCGGTACCATAAGCTGAAAGTCGAAATCGTGGACGATCAAGGCAATCCGCTTCAGGTGGAGAACCGCAAGGGGAAGAAAAAGAAGGTGATCGTCTACGCCCGCGAAGGATACATGGCGCCGACGCCGGCGGCTGCCGGCAACTGAGGTTTCGCCGCCATTCTTTTTGCGAAAACGCCCAATTGAGTTCCGCGCCCGCGTGACTTCTGCCTAGTAGCCCCGCGCGAGGTCCACTCGATTCCGCAACACGCGCCCGTCGAACCAGCGCTCGAGATTGTCCATCAGCAAATCCGCCTGGCGTTCCCACAAATGCTCGCTGACGGCGCTGACGTGCGGCGTGATGAAAACATTGTCGAGCTTCCACAGGGGATTGCCGGGCGGAAGCGGCTCCTGCGCGGTGACGTCGAGGGCTGCGCCGGCGATCAGTCCCTGCTGGAGCGCCCGGATGAGCGCGGGTTCGTCCACGAGCGCTCCGCGTGCTACGTTGATGAAGTAGGCGGAAGGCTTCATCAGCGAGAACTCTCGTTCGCCCATCATCCTCGCCGTCTCCGAGGTTTCCGGGGCAGCGAGAACAATGAAGTCCGCGTGCGGCAGGGCTTCGCGCAGCGCCGACGACGGAAATGCGCGCTCCGCAATCTGGGCGTCCGCGCGTCCCGAATGCGTAACCGCCCAGATGCGCATCCCCGTCAAGCGCGCCATCCGGGCAGCCTCACGCCCGACTGCGCCGAAGCCGATGAATAGCGCGATTTGGCCTCGAATTTCCCGGGGGCGCGATTCCGCGGATCTTTCCCACAATTCACGCGCAGACCACCGCCCCTCGCGTTGGTAGCGTAAGCAATCGGGAAAGCGCCGCGCTAAGGCGATAATCGTTCCGACGATGTATTCGCTCATCGGAACGCTGTGAATACCGCTGGCGTTAGTCACAATAACGCCGCTTGCGCGAAGTTCGGGATACATCAGCTGGCCCACCGCTGCGGCCGTTGCGTGGATCCATTTCAGTTTGCGCGCGAGTGCGAATTGCTCTGCGCGAATGGAGAAACCCGCGAGAATGTCGGCGTCCGGAAGCTCGCCGGCGAGGCGCTCGTATGTCGGGAGATGCACGACGCGCATTTCGGGCCAACGCGTCCGGATTTGGGCGGCAAGTTCCGGCGGCGGATTCCACAGGGAGAACGGGTGATGCACGCAAATGACGAGCTTCGTCCCGGCCGGTCGAGTGCGATGCATCGCGATCCTCAGCCCCGGATTGACGGCGCCGCACGAAGGTCGTGGCCGGTCATTTCGCGAGGCTCGCCAACACCCAGAACGCCCAGCAGTGTCGGCGCGATGTCACGCAGGGAGCCGTTCGGCTTCAGTTGGATGCGCCCGTCATCGCTTACGAGAACGAATGGAACGGGATTCGTCGTGTGGTACGTGTGCGGGCCGCCGGTGACGGGATCGATCATCGTTTCGGCATTGCCATGATCCGCCGTGATGATCCACGCGCCGCCGCGCTGGCGCAGCGTCTGGAAAATCCGGCCCAGGCACGCGTCCACTGTTTCGACGGCCTTTATGGTCGCTTCGAGCTGGCCCGAGTGTCCGACCATGTCCGCATTCGCGAAATTCATGATCACGGCGTCGAACGCGCCTTTCTCGACGGCGTGGACCACAGCATCGGCAACGCCCTGTGCCGACATTTCGGGCTTCAAATCGTACGTAGGCACCTTTGGCGACGGCACGAGGATGCGCTCTTCTCCCGGAAACGGCTTCTCCACGCCGCCATTGAAGAAATAGGTGACGTGAGCGTACTTCTCAGTCTCGGCGATGCGCAGGTTCTTGAAATCCAGCTCGGCAAATACGTTCGCGAGAATGTGTTCGAGTTTTTCCGGTCCGATCACGTAGCGCAGCCACGGCCACGTTTTTTCGTACTGTGTCATCGCTACGTAGACGAGATCCTTGGGCCGCGCCGGATCGGAGAATTTATCGAAGCCCGGCTCGGCCAGTGCGCGCGTCATCTGCCGGGCGCGATCCGCGCGAAAATTGAAGAAAACCACGGCGTCGTCGTCGCGGAGCAGGCCGCGAGGCCCCGCTGCGGCGCCTGGCGCGCCGTCTTTCGTAACCACGAAAGGAATCACGAATTCATCGGTGACGCCCTTTTCGTAGCTCTGCTTCATCGCCGCAACGGGATCAATCGTCTTCGCCTCTGCCTCGCCGTGGACGATCGCGCGGTAAGCCTTTTCGATGCGCTCCCAGCGATTGTCGCGATCCATTGCATAGTAGCGGCCGCTGACGCTGGCGACCTGGCCGACGCCATACTCCCGCATTTTCTGTTCGAGCCGGCGCAAATAGTCGACGCCGCTTTGCGGGGGCGTGTCGCGCCCATCCATGAAGCAGTGGATGAACACGCGTTCCACTTTATTTTCGCGGGCCATCCGGAGAAGCGCGAATAGATGCTCGATGTGTGAGTGCACCCCGCCATCGCTTAGCAGGCCCAGAAGGTGGAGCTGGCGCTGGCGGCCGCGCGTCATTGCCTCAAGGAGCAGCGGATCGCGAAAGAATTCTCCATTTGCGATCATCTGGTCCACGCGCGTGATGTCCATCTGCACGATTCGACCCGCGCCAATGTTCAGATGGCCTACTTCGCTATTCCCCATTTGACCTTCCGGCAGGCCGACGAAAGGGCCCGACGTGTGGATGAGCGCGTTCGGAAACTCCTTCAACAAGCGGTCGTAATTCGGTTTACGCGCAAGCGCGATGGCGTTTCCCTGCGTCTCCGGACGAAAGCCCCACCCGTCGAGCACCGTCAAGACGATTGGCCTGGGTCGCTTTTGCATGGCCGTTCAGGATATCACGCGACGCCATTTCTTCTGCCGGCCAGGGACGCAAGCGGGGCCTCGCCCTTCGGATGGCGATAACGAAACCCGCTTTTCTGCGTCTAACGCGCCAGAAGCGGTTCGCGCGAGGGGCGCGGTTTCCTATAGCTCGATATCCGGAATTTTGGATCTGTTCGCAAATTTTCATTTGAGGAGTGTCTCGATGGTCAAGCTTCGAACGGTAGCTCTTGCTTGCCTGCTGTGTGCCGCGCCCGGACTGGCTCACGCACAATCGGCTGTGATGGATCTTCCGCGGCCGAGCCAGCACGCGGTGCTCACCCAGAGGATCGGCATCACGGACATAACGATCAACTATCACCGCCCGCTTGTGAACGGGCGCAAAGTGTGGGGCGGCCTGGTACCGTACGGGCAGCCCTGGCGCGCGGGCGCGAACGAGAACACCACGATCAGGTTCAGCGATCCGGTGACCGTCGAAGGTCAACCGCTCGCCGCCGGGACCTACGGTCTGCACATGATTCCTGGCGAAAATGAATGGATCGTTGCTTTCTCGAAGATGCATACGGCATGGGGCAGTTTCAGTTATGACAAGTCCGAAGACGCCCTGCGCGTCACGGTGAAGCCCGCAGCCACCGATTTTCATGACGCGTTGACGTATGATTTCGACGACCTCAAACCAGATTCCGCGGTCGTCACACTGCGCTGGGAAAAGGTCGCCGTACCTTTCAAGGTGGGCGTCAACGTGCACCAGGTCGTCGAAGAAAGTTTGCATAACCAGCTTCGCGGCCGCGCGCAATACACATGGGAAGGGTGGGATGACTCCGCTAACTATCTGCTCTCCGAGAAGACGGATCTTGACGAGGCGCTGAAGTACGCGGATCAGTCCATTCAGATCGAGGGGCGCTACGACAACCTTATGACAAAGTCGCAGGTGCTCGAGGCGCTGGGGCGTAAGGACGAGGCCACGGTCGCGCGCAACACGGCTCTCGAAAAGGCGGACGTCAACCAGCTCTACTCCTACGCGCTGCAACTTCAGGCGCAGAAAAAGCAGGATGAAGCGTTCAGCGTGTACCGCAGTCTCGCTAAGAAATTCCCCGACCACTGGCGAGCCCACGCGGCCATGGCGCGGGTTTACAGCGGCCAGGGCGACTTCGACAACGCGTTGAAGGAGGCGAATGCGGCAATGCCCGGCGCGCCCGACCCAATCAAGCCGGTCCTAAAAGGCTTCATCACGAAGTTGCAAAACAAGCAGGACATCAATAAGAGCTAGATAAGCCTGAACGTGGAATCGAGCGCTGTTGTTGTCGCTTTTGCAGGGGCGGGGGCTTAGCCTGAATGCGCGGCAGGACCCGCCCCTAAAGCTTCCGGGCGCGTGCATTACCGTCTCGCGACTTCCGGATTAATTGGCGTCAACTACGGCTGACCATCTGGCCAATCGCCTCGAGCAATCGCTCAATTTCATCGGACGTGTTGTAGTGCACGATCCCGATGCGCAGAAACCCGCCGTCCTGTTCGATTCCCAGCCGCTCGGTCAAGTTCAGCGCGTAGTAATTGCCATCCCAGGTGAAGATGCCGCGTTCGCCAAGATAGGCCGCCGCTTCGAGGGGCGTTTGATTTGCGAAACGAACAGCGACCGTTGGAACGCGTTTTGTGAAACGTGCAGGATCGGAGATACCGAAGAAGCGCACTCCTGGAATCCGAAGCAGGCCTTCAATCATCCGCGCCGCCAATTCCATCTCGTGCGACCGGATCGCGCGATAAGCGCTGAGCAGCGCCGCGCGCCGCGAGATGTCTCCCTGGCCGCCGGAAGCGCGCCGTCCAAGCTCAGCCAGATAATCGATCGCTGCCGCGACGCCCGCGATGCACTCGTGCGTTTGCGTTCCGGTTTCCCATCGGTCGGGCAAAGCATCCGTCGCAGGGCGCACCTTGTACGGACGAAAGCGCAGGAGATGTTCGCGCTTGCCGTAGATGCAACCCATGTGCGGCCCAAAGAATTTATATGGCGAGCACGCAAGAAAATCACAATCGAGAGCACGCACGTCGATCGGATGGTGCGGGGCGGAATGAACGGCGTCAATAAACACGAGGGCGCCCACCTGGTGCGCCAGCCGGATGATTTCCTCGGCCGGGTTGAGCGTGCCCACGGCATTCGACGCATAGCCGACGGCAACGAGGCGCGTGCGGGGAGTAATCTTGCGCCTGAAATCGTCCATATCGAGCGTGCAATCCGCCTCGCGAATGTCCACCTGCCGGATCACAGCGCCGCGCTCTTCGAGAGCGCGCCAGGGCGCGACATTCGCGTCGTGATCGAGTGCGGTAACCACAATTTCATCGCCGGGCCGGATATCGCGTCCAATCGCGCGGGCCAGCGCGAAAGTGAGCGTCGTCATGTTCGGCCCAAAGAAAAGTTCGTCGTGAGCGCAGTTGAACAAATCCGCCATTGCGGCGCGGGCCGTGGCGATCATCGTATCGCTCCGCTTGCTGGTGGCGAACGCGCCGCACGTGTTTGCGTTCGACCGCTCATAATAATCGCGCACCGCATCGATCACCCGTTGCGGAACCTGCGTCCCCGCGGGCCCGTCGAGAAACGCGGCAGCATGACCGTTCACCGTCTGCTTCAGCGACGGGAATTGCGCTCGCACCCACTTCAGATCAATCTTCATGGCAAATTGCGACTGTATCGGCGCGCTCATGTTCGTCGCAGCTATTTTACGGGTCGAACGCGCTTAATGGCCAGTCCCGGAGGAAACGGCGCGGACGAAATCGCCAAGCAACCCGTACGCTGTCGCGATCACGCCGGGTTTGTGCTCAATGATGGAAAGGCCGAAAACGTCCATATCGAAGCGCAGCGCCGACGTTGTGCCTTCGAGCTGCGCCAGCGGATCGGCGATCGGTAGCTGCTCGGGCCGGACGCTCGCGCGTACCCCAGCCGGCGTGCGCTCTGCGCGGCAAATGAGCTTGTAGCGCATGCCAGCAGCTCGCGCCGCACGCACCTCTTCCGGCGAAACGGTGCGGATACCCACCCGCTCGATTTCATCGAGCCTGATCGGCTGATCCATCAGCACGATAACCAGGGCCGCAACCTTTACGGCCGCATCCCAGCCATCCAGATCGTCCGAAGGGTCCGTTTCGGCCACGCCAATCTCCTGCGCTTTCTTCACCGCTTGCTCGAGCGTGAGCCCCTTTTCCATCCCGGTCAGGACGACGTTCGTCGTTGAGTTCAGGATTCCGCGAAAGCCACGCAACTCGACCGCCGGCAAGGAGCGCGGGAACATCGAGAAGATCGGCGTCCCATCCATCACGGTGGACTCGAAGAGGAATTTGCGGCCTTTGGATCGCGCCAGGTCGCGCAACTCGCGATAGGCGTAGACGATGGGCCCCTTGTTCGCGCTGATGGCGTGCGCGCCGCGTTCCAGCGCGGCTTTCAGATGATCGGTCGCCGGCTGGCCCGTGTGCCGGTTGAGGGAACTCGCCTCGAACAACACGCCCGCATCGGCTGCGTCGAGCCACTCACGCACGTCGCGGAGTGTCGCGGACGCGGAAGCCTCCGGGAGACGCCCCGCAAGCAGCGCGTCAGTGTCGAGGCCTGCCGGGTTCGCGATCCAGCCAATCCGGCGGGAGGCGACGCCCGTCAATGTCCATTCGATGCCGTACTGCTCGCGCAGCGCCTTCTCTTTGGCGCGCAGCAGGCGTACGAGTTCCCTGCCCACGTTCCCGAAGCCAACCAGCGCCAGCTTGTATTTCCCATGACGGGCCATAGCAACGCTCCGGGACTTGGTCGACGAGCCGACAATGCAAACCTAGCCAGATATAAAGATTCTTGATGTCATTGCAGCGGATTTTTCTTCGCCGTATCTTCGCTTTTCAGCCGCGCGCGAGAGCTGCGCGGCCAGGGAAACGGGCCCTGTTCCCAAGCTCTTCTTCGATGCGGAGAAGTTGATTGTATTTTGCGACGCGATCCGTGCGCGACGCGGAACCTGTTTTGATCTGACCCGTCCCCATAGCCACTACGAAGTCCGCGATGAAGGGATCTTCCGTTTCGCCCGAACGGTGGGAGACGACCGCCGTATATTTCGAAGTCCGCGCCAGTTCGACGGCCTCGATAGTTTCCGTCACAGTGCCAATCTGATTGAGCTTGATCAGGATCGAATTGCCGATGCCTTCCTTGATGCCGCGCGCGAAAATCTTCGGATTCGTCACAAACACATCATCGCCGACAAGCTGCAGCTTTTTCCCGAGGTCGCGCGTGAGAATCTCCCAGCCATTCCAATCATCTTCGGACATTCCGTCCTCGAGCGAAACGATGGGATACTGCCGCGCCCAATTTTCCCAGAAGGCGGCCATCTGCGCGGACGTTCGGGCGGACTTGTCCGATTTGTTGAAGACATATTTTTTTGAGGCCTTGTCGTAGAACTCGCTGGCGGCAGGATCGATCGCGATGCCGATTTGCTCCCCAGGTTTGTAGCCGGCTGCCGTGATGGCTTCGAGCACGCGCTCCAGGGCCTCTTCATTCGACTTTAGATTCGGCGCGAAACCGCCTTCGTCGCCCACCGCTGTCGAATAGCCGTTTTTCTTCAGCACCGCTTTCAAATGGTGAAAGACCTCGACTCCCCAGCGAAGCGCTTCGCGGAAACTGGGGGCGCCGAGGGGCATGACCATGAATTCCTGCACGTCAACGGAATTGTCGGCGTGCGCGCCGCCGTTCACGATGTTCATCATCGGCACTGGCAGCGTATTTGCGGAACCGTCGCTCGAAAACCGCGCAAGATACTTATAGAGCGGCTGGCCGGAAGCAGACGCGGCAGCGCGTGCTGCGGCCATCGAAACGGCGAGGATTGCGTTCGCCCCGAACTTCGACTTGTTCGAAGTGCCGTCCGCCTCGATCATGCGGCGATCGAGCTGCGTCTGGCCAAGCGCGTCCATGCCGGCGACAGCCTTCGCGATTTCGCCATTCACATGAGAGACAGCCTTCTGCACGCCTTTGCCAAGAAACCGCGATTTGTCTCCATCGCGCAATTCGTTGGCCTCGTGCTCGCCCGTGGAAGCGCCCGACGGGACTGCCGCACGTCCGAATGCGCCTCCTTCGAGGCGGACGTCGGCTTCGACTGTGGGATTGCCGCGCGAATCGAGGATTTCGCGGCCATGAACGGACTTGATCTTCGTGGACATCTCGGTCTCCTCGGATTTTTTCGAGCGAATGAACTGCACGCCCCATGCTCGCCGGGACGGCATGCCCTGCCCGGGAAGGAGGCCGCTTCGTGAGCGTTAGCTCTTCTTCGCGAGCAAAAGCCAAACAGAGAAGTCTACGGGAAAGGTTTCGTCCGGCCAAGCCTCTCGGAAACGTTGTTCGAGGCCTCGCCAGTACGCCGCCGAGTCTGGAATGGTTTCAGCGTAAGCGCTGCCGTAGGAAGTGGAGCGGCAAAAGCCGCAAAATCCGGCCGCAGCCAGCGGCCGCTCATTGCGAATCAGCCGGTCGGCGACAATGCAGAGACTGCCGGGCAATTGATCGCGCGCGCAGACGGATGAATTTGCCGTATCAAGCCGCGTATCGCGGAATTGATTCCAGTGTTCGTTAAATTCAGCGCGAACAATCTCGCGGATCGGTTGCGGCGTCTTCGGAAACCGGCCTCCGCAAATCGCAAGGATTCCGCCCGGCCTGAGCCACGCCTCCGCCTTCGCGATGACCTTGTCCGCGCTCATCCAGTGGAACGCGGCTGCAATCGTTACCAGATCGACGCTCGCAGGATCCCGCTCGAGTTCTTCGGCCTTCGCGATTTGAATGGCCGCGCGGGGAACGCGTCCACGAAGCTTGAGCGCCATTTGCGGGTCAGGTTCGACTGCAATGATCTCCGCAAAGTGCTCCGCAATCGCCGCCGTCAGTCTGCCCGTACCGGCCCCAAGGTCGATGGCGCAATTGCGGCGCTCCGGTGCGACGGCAGCGAGAATCCCGGCGAACAGCTCCGGGGGATAGTCAGGGCGGAAGTCTTCGTAGGCGTCGGCCGCGCGGCCAAAACGTGATTCAAAGGGCATCGGTCGAGGATTTCACAGTGGAAGAATCGGAAGCAAGTTTGGGAGTACTCGAGCTAGCTCCCGCTTTTTTCTCGATCGCCGCCCACAAAAGCAGGGATGAGCGGCACAATCCGTACCGAACGCTATTCCGGCTCCTCGAGCATGGATTCGGGGCGAACGACGATAGTGACTCCGCCGTCAGAAACATTGTAGCGCGCGCGATCGGCTTCCGCATCGTAGCCGATCACGGTTCCTTCGGGCAGATTCACATGGCGATCGATAATTGCGCGGCTTATGCGGCAGTGGCGCCCGATGTTCACGTGATTGAAGATAATCGAGTCTTCGACTTCGCTATAGCTGTTGATCCGCACGTCGTAGCCCAGCACGCATTTCGAACACCGGCCTCCGGAGACGATCGAGCCGCCTGAAACCACGGAATCGATGGCCACGCCCATGCGTTTCGGCTCGCCGAAGACGAATTTCGCCGGGGGATACTGCTGCTGCCAGGTCTGCATCGGCCAGCTCTTGTCGTACAAATTGAAGACCGGCGCCACCGAGCAAAGGTCCATGTTCGCTTCGTAGTACGCGTCGACGGTTCCGACGTCGCGCCAGTAGGAGGTTTCCTTTTTGTTTTCGTCGCGGAAATTGTGGGCGAAAACGCGGTGCTTCCCGATGATGCGCGGCAGAATGTCGCGTCCAAAGTCATGCCCCGATGCTGGATTTTCCGCGTCGTCGATAAGAATGGGGACGAGAAGGTGCGTGTTGAAGAGATAAACGCCCATCGAAGCATTGCATTTACCCGGATGGTGAGGCGATTCCTTCGGCACAGCCGGCTTTTCTTCGAATCCCACGATGCGCCACTGCGCATCCGTCTCGATCACGCCGAACTGCCGGGCGGCTTCGGCAACATCAACTTCGATGGTCGCGACCGTAACGTCCGCGCCCGATTCGACGTGCTGCTCGAGCATGGCCTGGTAATTCATTTTGTAGATGTGGTCGCCGGAAAGGATGAAAACGTAGTTGGACTGTTCGCTGCCGATCGAATAAATGTTCTGATAAACCGCGTCGGCCGTGCCCCGGTACCAGTGCTGCGAGACACGCATCTGCGGAGGCAGCACCTCGATGAACTCTCCCAGCCCCATCAGCACCGACCAACCGCGCCGAATGTGACGATTGAGGCTGAGCGCCTTGTATTGTGTCAGCACGAATACGCGACGCAGGTCGCTGTTCAGGCAATTCGAGAGCGTGACGTCGATGATCCGGTAGACTCCGCCAAACGGAACGGCGGGCTTCGCGCGGTCGCGCGTGAGCGGCCATAGCCGCTCGCCCTGACCACCGGCCAGCAACACGCCGATTGCATTGCGCATGACGGGCATCTGCGAAAAAACCCTCGAGTCCAAATTTTGCAGGCTGATTGTAACAAGCAACCTGCGGGAACTGCATGTTTTTGCTCGGCGCGGGCAGCGAACGTTTTGTATAAACAAACCGTTACGTAGCCTGGCGGTGAGTTCCAGTACCAAGCGGACTCCCGCGCAGCTCGCGGCCGGCCCTGTACCACTTTCAGCTTGACTTCAAAGAACGCCTCCGATAGAAGATGTGGGCAATTGCCGGTGTCTCCGAAAGCCGGTAAACTGTCTATACCCATTTCACAAATTCAAAAAGGGGAACGGGGGTGAATACGCTTGGCAGAAGTTGTAATTCAAGAGGGTGAGTCTTTGGAGAACGCCCTCCGGCGTTTTAAGCGCAAGGTGCAGTCGGAGGACATCATCAAGGAAATCAAGAAGCACAGCTACTACATGAAGCCTGGTGAGAAGCGTCGCGCCAAGGAAGCCCTCTCGCGTAAGCGCCTCCGCAAGAAGCAACGGCGTGAGCAGGATTGAGCAACCGAATCGCTTGGGTTTTTCCCGGAAATTGAATGCCAGCCGGTCTGTGGGAGCCGCAGGGATTTCCTGCGAGCCTCTTCGCATCGCGGCTCGAGATTCTGTCCGCCGCTGCGGACAGGCCCAAGAGCCCGGCTTGACGTTTTTGGGGACCGGGGTTCTTCCGCTTTGGCGAGAGAACCCTGAAGACCCGGTTGCCTCCCCGCCGAACTCTGTCCCCGAACAGCCCCGGAGCAGAGCATGGAATACCACGATAAAGTCCTGAAGTGCAGCGAATGCGGAGCCGAATTCGTGTTCACCGCAGGCGAACAGATGTTCTTCGCCGACAAAGGGTTCAAGAACGAGCCTAAGCGGTGCAAGGCCTGCAAAGCCACCCGAGCCCAGGGGAACGGCGGGCCGGCCGTCATCGGTGTGCAGCGCGTCGAAACGAAGACAGTCTGCTCGCAATGCGGCAAGGAAACCACGGTTCCCTTCAAGCCGACGCAGGGCCGGCCGGTCTACTGCCGCGAATGCTTCCAGCACCGTCGGACGATGGGCGCGACCTCGGCGACCGCCTAGGATCGCCGCCGCATTCCGAACTCTGCGACAAGGGCCGCTCGGAGACCCTTCGGTAACTTTGAACTGGCTCTCCGGGAACTGGCTCTCCGAGTTACGCGGCTTTTGAGCCGCTCTCGGCCTTGATTTCCGCCAGCGCCGCGGCGAATTGCTCCATCTCGGGCTGTGTGCCGATGCTAACGCGCAGGAAACTCGGGAGGGCGGCGAACCGTCTTCCCACCAGAATCTTCCGGTCGTAGAATCGCTTCACGATCGGTCCAACGTCCGTCTGCATGTCAATCATTACGAAGTTGGCTTGCGAAGGAATGAATTTGCGGCCATCCTTCGTCAGCCGCTCGCAGAGCCAGTCCCGCGTGGCGTTCATTTTTTTGCCGCACTCGGCGATATGTTCCTGATCGGAAAGGCTCGCGTGCGCGGCAGCAAGCACAGCCGCGTTCCCATTGAAGGGCTGCAGATTGTACGGGCGCAGCCGCTCGATCGCTTCCTTCGTTCCGACGCCGTAGCCCAGCCGCATACCCGCCATGCCGTACACCTTCGAAAAAGTACGCGAGACGATCACATTGGGATGCTCGGCAATTAGGGGGATCGCGGTAGCGTAGCGGGGATCGGTGGCAAATTCGAAATAGGCTTCGTCAACCAGAATCATGGCCGAGCGCGGAACGCGGTTGACGAAGGCTGCCAGCTGATCGCGGCTCACGATCGTCCCGGTGGGATTATTCGGATTGCAGACGTACACAAGGCCGGTTTCCCCCGTGCAGCGGCCCGCCATGGCGTTCAGATCGTGGCGATAGTCCGGCGTCAGCGGAACTTTATTCGCCGCGCCGTGCGCCGCGTTCACATACTCAACGACAGCTTCGAAGGTCGGCTCGGCGACCACTAAATTCTTCCCGGGCGACAGAAAAGCCTCATCTGCGATGCAGAGAATTTCGGTCGAGCCGCAACCGAGCGCGATGTTTTCAGGCTTCACCCCATGCTTCTTGGCCAGCGCATCCGTAAGCGCGAAGTACGCTGCGTCGGGATACCGGGCGGCAATTCCGCCGCACGTCGCCAGCGCCGCCAGGGCCTTCGGCGAAGGCCCATAGGGATTTTCGTTGAAATTGATGTGAACGGCGCCCGCTGGCGCGGAATGTTCGTGGCGTCCACCCTGTGCCGCTGGCAGATATGGCGCGTATACCGCCGCAGCCAGCGACCCGGCAACCGCTTTCGAAAAGTCACGTCGGGAGAAGACCGGTCGGTTCATGGCACACTCCGGGAATAAATTTGCAGCGATGATATCGCTCCATCGTCGCGCCAACAAGTATTTCCGTGGTGATCGAAGACCGAGACCTGGATTCAAGCGTCATTGTATCCACATACAAAATGCAATCCGCGGTCGTCGAGGTAATTCTCCCTCTAAATACGCCTTCTGCTCGATACCCCGCGCTCCACCTATCCGTCAAAATAGAGTATGCAAGGATGATGTGATTGCATGGACCCATTCGTACTTACACTCGCGATCGTTCTGATCGGCGCAATTTTTTGGCCCGACGACGACCACTGGCCGCGTGGGCTAAGGGCGTAACCTCAATCGCAGATGCCGTTGACCCCTCCGCGATTCCCCGCCTAACATGTTCCGCGCCCGCCCGGCACCATCTACCCAACCAAGCGAGGGACCATGGACGAAAAAACGCTGCGCGACCAGATGAGCAAGATCCTGAATAAAAGTGAAGCTCACGTTGACTGGAAAGAAGCTCTTGATGACGTTCCCGCCAAACTTCGAGGCGTCCGCCCGCCGGGCTCGCCGCATTCGCTATGGGAACTCTTGGAGCACGTGCGTATCGCCCAATGGGACATTCTCGAATTTTCGCGCGATCCGAAGCACGTTTCGCCGGACTTCCCTTCCGGCTACTGGCCCGAATCCCCCGCGCCTTCGAGCGAAGCCGTGTGGAACAAGAGCGCTAAGGATTTTCTAATGCAGATGGATGAAATGGGAAAGCTGTTCGCGCAATCGAAGGATCTTCTTTCGCCGATTCCGCACGGTTCGGGCCAGACGATTCTGCGCGAAGCGCTGCTGGCCGCCGACCACAACGCGTATCACCTCGGGCAGTTCGTGTTGATTCGGCGCCTCCTCGGCAATTGGAATGGATGAACGAGGCGGCGGCGTATTAAAAACGATTTCCACATTTCCGAAATTTCCACAACGGGAATTCGTTTTGGTGTGATTGACGCTTTTCGCGAGTCGAGTTACAACCGTGGGCGTCAGGACGTTCCAATCAACGGAGTCCTGGAAAGCGCGGCAAGCGAAAGTTTGGCGAGCGATTCAGGGCGAAGAGGAACGGGACGACTGACAAAGTTTCGGAATGGCGCAGCATCACGGCGAGCCCTAAGGTCTGGTCCGTGGTGGCCAAGCGTGCACCCGTTAAGCCTGCCCGCCT
>DATEKA010000085.1:0-5081 GCA_035277685.1 Candidatus Acidiferrales bacterium | reverse complement strand
GTATATCCTGATCGCGCTGGCGACAGCGGTAATCATCCTGGTGATTATCGAAGCCTGAGGAACAAGCGAGAAAGCCGAATCTGAGAGCGCGAGGAGGCGCCGTGCGCCCGCGTGGAATCGTTCGAGGCGTGCTGTGCGTGGCGGGCGCGGCGGTATTGGCCGCGGCTCTTCACGGAGGCAACGCCCCGGGCGTGCTGTTGGATGTGCCGTTTATCGCGCAGCCGAAGAACGGGTGCGGCGCGGCGTCGATCGCCATGGTGATGCAGTATTGGAACCGGCAGAGCGATTCGCGCCAGGACGGCCGGGCGAACGTCGAGACGATTCAACGGGAGCTGTACTCGAATAAAGCGAAAGGCATCTTCGCGACGGCGATGGAGCGGTACATGAGGCAAGCGGGCTACCGCACGTTCGCAATTCGGGGCGCATGGAGCGACCTTCGCGAGAACCTCGAGAAAGGCAGGCCGCTGATTGCCGGCCTTGCGCCGGAGGGCCCGCACGACCCGCTGCACTACGTGGTGGTGGCCGGCATGGATTGGGAAAACAACTGGATATTCGTCAACGATCCGGCGCAGCGCAAGCTTCTGAAAATGAGCCGCGCGGAATTCGAGCGCCAGTGGGCGGCAACGAAGGATTGGACGCTGCTCGCCGTCCCGCAGCAGAATTAGAAAAGATTGGCCACGGAGACGCAGAGGCGCCGGCGGAAACACAAAGGCGGAACCGGATTAGCGGCGGCTGTTTTGTGCGCGTCGCTTCTCGCAGCGTTCGCGCCGCAAGCGGCAGCCGCCGGCGGCCCTCGCCAGGTATCACGGACGCCGAACGATTCCTCGCAGAGCAACTCACCACAAAAGACGGAGCCGCGACGGGATTCGCCCGGCCGGTCTCTCGCGCTTGCCCGGCTTAAGGCGCTCTACGAGCAGGGCAAATGGGAAGACGTGGCGCGTGAGGCGCCGGAAGGCGACGATGCTCCGGCGGAAGCCGATTTTTATCGCGGACTGGCGCTCGCGAAGCTGCGGCGCTGGGATGAGGCGCGGGCCGCGTTCGCGGCGGGGGCCCGAAAGAATCCGCGGGACGAGCGGTTTCCCGTCGAGTTGGCCGGAGTAGCGTACAAACAAAACCGCTTTCGCGAAGCGGAACGCGAATTGCGGCGCGCGCTGCGGCTCGCTCCCGGCGATTCGTACGCGGTGAATTTTCTCGCGACGATTTACTTTCTGCGCGGCAACCTGGATGCGGCGTTGAAATACTGGAATCGCGAGAAGCTGCCGCGCATTGGAGAAATCAAGGCGTCGCCCGAGCCGCTGCTGAAGCCGGAGATATTCGACCGAGCGTTCGCTTTTGCCCCGCTATCAGTAATGGAGCGCGACGATTTCGAAACGACGAAGGCGCGGCTCGATAATCTGGGCATTTTCGCCATGTATCGTTGGGAATTGTCGCCGCGCGAAGAGGGCTCGTCGAGTGCGACGCCGGACGCCACTCCAGCTTCGTTCGACGTGACGTTTCATTCCGTCGAGCGCGACGGAGCCGGGCCGAACAAATGGGCGGCGGCACTTTCGATATTGCGCGGCTTGCCCTACGAGACGATCTATCCCGAATATGACAACGCCTTTCATGAGGCCGTGAATTTCGACGCTCTGCTGCGATTCGACTCGAACAAGGAGCGAATTTATGCGGGCGTGTTTGCGCCGGTGCAGGGGCGTCCACGGTGGCAAGCCGGCGCGTGGATTGACGGCCGCAACGAGCATTGGAATATCGGGAGGACGTTTTCCGGGGCTTCCACGCCGATTTCCGACTTGAAGCTGCGAAGGCTCGAGGCCGGCGCGCGATTCCGTTCGGTGCAAAGCGGGCGATGGAGCTGGGAGACGAACCTGCTGTTCGCGCGGCGCGATTTCGAGGTGGAGGGCGGAGAAAGTCTCAGCGCATTAAGTCCTCGCGCGCGCGCGTTCTTCACGGACGGGAACTCTCTGGAGCTGGCCGGCGCAATCCGTTACCGGCTGGTGTCGGTTCCCGAGGAGCGAATCACGGTTGATTCGTCCGCGAACGGGGCCTTTGGCAGATTTTTTGCGGCGCCGCTCGGAGCATACGGCCGAGCGGGCGGGTCGGCGTCTTTTCGCTGGCTGCCGCAGGAGCAGGGCGACGATTACGAGACGCGGAGCAGCCTGCGCGTAGGAGGCACGTTCGGCGGGGCGCCGTTCGACGAATTGTTTACGCTAGGCGTGGAGCGCGACGACAACGACCTGTGGCTGCGCGGAATTTCCGCGACGCGCGACGGGCGTAAAGGAAATTCGCCTATGGGACGCGATTTTGTTCTGTGGAATTCCGAGCTGGACAAGATTGTGTATAACGGGGCGCTGTTCCAGGTTCGGATAGGGCCGCTGTTCGATGCCGGGCGCGTGTGGGACGAGTCGGGACTCTTCGGGTCGCAAGGCTGGCTGTGGGATCCGGGCGCGCAGGTGAAAGTGCGCGTGCTCGATGCATTTCAGGTGGTGTTCAGCTATGGGCACGACATGCGATCCGGGCAGAACACATTTTTCGGCGGGACCGAGCGGTAGCGCGGGGACAACTGTGATTCATGGGTCTTGCTTCGGCGCGCGCCGGCTGGTGTTGAGTCGAGGATAAGCGGTTCGCTAAACCTGTCCCTCTGACCAGTCGCCGGGCGGTTCGCAAGACACTAACCTGAGCACGATATGTTCCGGCTGGATTATATTTCGTGCGTGCTCACAATCGTCTCGACCGTGCTGGTCGGGAAAAAGTTGTGGCACGGATGGATCGTCGCGGCGATCAACAGCCTGGTGGTTTGCTGGATCGGCATCCGCACGGCGCAATTCGGGTTTGTCCCCGCGAATATTTTCTGCATCGGCCTCTACGCCAATAATCTTTCCCAATGGCGTCCGAAGGACAGGCGGGAAGTTCCGTCTGCGGATGGTATCGAGCCGTTGAAGCTGAAGAACCATCCTCCCGGCCGGCTGTTCTCCAATAGAACCTAACGGCCGGCCAAGCCGTTTACGCCGTCGATCACTTCGCGAAACGGGCGAGCACCGGACCAAGAACCGCCAGGAAGAGCACATACGCCGCCGCGAGCGGGCCCAACTGAGGTTCGATTGCTGCGCCCAAACCGGCTATAACAATCGAAAATTCACCGCGAGCCACGAGTGCCGCCCCGGCTCGCACGCGGGCGCGACGGTCGAGCCCCTGTCGACGCGCGGCCAAATAACCTGTGAGAATTTTCGTAAGCGCAGAAGCGAGTCCGAGGATAAGGACCAGCGGCAGGACGTGAGGAAGAGTCCGCGGGTCAATTTCCATGCCGAAAAAGAAAAAGAACGTCGCGGCAAAAAGGTCGCGAAGCGGAGCGACCAAGCGGTGGGCTCTCTCTGCGATCGGATCGGAGAGCGCGATGCCGACGAGAAAGGCGCCGACTGCGGCGGATACTTGCAGCCGGTGGGCCAATCCTGCCACAAGGAGCACGGCACCGAGCGTGGTGAGCAGGAGGATCTCGTCCGACTCGTGAAGAAGGAGATTGCTGACTTGGCGTCCGTAACGCAGCGCGACCAGAAGAATCACGCTGACCGCGGCAATGGCGACCAAGACAGAGACGGCAACCCTCCGGGCATTGCCCCCCACCAGAAGCACCGCCACAAGCGGCAGGTAGATGGCCATGGCCAGGTCTTCCAGAACCAGCACGGAGATGACCGGCGCTGTTTCCGGATTGTCCTTGCGTTTCAGTTCACTAAGAAGGCCGGCTATGATTCCGGAGGAGGAGATGTACGTAACGCCTCCCAGCAGGACCGCCGCCAAAGGGTGCCACCCGAGTAGAAAGCCGGCGATAAGGCCGGGAGGAAAATTCAACCCGAAGTCGATGAGGCCGGCCGGCAAACCGGTTCTAAGATTTTTCTTCAGGTCCTCGCCGGTTGATTCCAGTCCCAGCATGAAGAGCAGCAACAAAACGCCAATTTCGGCGCCGACACGCGTGAACTCCTGGCTCACCAGGAGCGGCAGAAGGCCGCCACGGCCGAACGCGAGGCCTGCCAACAAGTAAAGCGGTATGGCCGAGAATCCAAATCGATTCGCGAAACGCGCGAGAAGCGCGAGGCCCGCGATGACGGCGCCTAATTCCATAAACAGCTGCGATAGGTCGTGAGGGGCCATGCGCGTGGCCGTAAAGAATAGCAACGGCGAGTCTTCGGCTCATAGCGGAAACGTTGCGGCGCGCAGCAGAAAGAGCGCGACTTGAGAAGCAAGCTCGAACAAATCTTCGCCCGAGGCGCCGTTTTCTGTTATCTTCCAGCCAGGAGACGGAGCATGAGAACGGCAAGCGTTTCCGCTCTAGCATTTCTTCTGTCGCTGATTTGCCTCCCGAGTCCCGCAGCCGCCCAGACGAATGTAGCGACGCCGGATCGTCTTTCGCTCGCGCCTGAGCTATCTCCTTCAGCGCCGGGTTCGAAGTTATTGAACAATCAATCGGCGGCCGCGCTCGTGGACGGAACCCTGGCCGGAAATCAGGCAAGCATCGTTCCTCTACTGAAGGATCGCGCTTCGAAGGAAAATCCGTTCAGCAACGGCCAATGGAAAAACGGCAGGCCGGGAACGAACCTGCTCGAGCCTATGCCGTACTTTTCCACGCCACGCCGCGTGCCTCCCGCAGAAAAGGCTTGCGCGCACATTTTGATTCGGCAATTTCAGAGCGCCGACTCGAAGATGGTCCTGGAACGCCCCGGCGGGACCAGCGACAACATGTCTGTCGCGGCGGGATTGCCGGCTTGCAACGAGGACGTTCGCTAGCCATTTGCTTCGCCGTGCTGTTCCTGAGCAGCCGGACTCGCGTTCGGATTTCCACATTTCCGAAATTTCCACAACGGGAATTCGTTTTGGTGCGATTGACGCTTTTCGCGAGTCGAGTTACAACCGTGGACGTCAGGACGTTTCAATCAACGGAGTCCTGGAAAGCACGGCAAGCGAAAGTTTGGCGAGCGATTCAGGGCGAAGAGGAACGGGACGACTGACAAAGTTTCGGAATGGCGCAGCATCACGGCGAGCCCTAAGGTCTGGTCCGTGGTGGCCAAGCGTGCACCCGTTAAGCCTGCCCGCCT
>DATEKA010000084.1:0-11541 GCA_035277685.1 Candidatus Acidiferrales bacterium | reverse complement strand
GTCTCCACCTCAAGGATGCTCTTCGAGGGTTTGATTAGCGCGCAGGCGGTCAGAAACCCTGCCAGCTCGTCGCAGGCAAAGAGGGCGTGGTCCAGCGGAGAGACGCGTGGCACGCCGGAATAGTCCGCATGCGCCAGGATGGCGTGGATCATTTCCTCGGGATATCCCTGCGCCCGCAGGATCTTCGACCCTTCGTAAGGATGCTCGCTGCTTGGACTGTGATCGGCATTCGGCCAGCGCTCATAGTCGAAATCGTGCAGCAAGGCTGTCGTGCCCCACTGCTCCTCGTCCCCTCCGAGCTTCCGGGCGTAAGCCCGCACGCAGGCTTCGACCGCCAGCGCATGCTTGCGCAAGCTCTCGCTCTGCGTGTACTCGCACAACAGCTTCCATGCATCGTCGCGATTCGGCATTCGTCGTTTCTCCCGTCCATAAACTAACACAGCAGCAGCGAGCTGCGGCTCACTTCACTCGCGCAGAAAAAATCGCAACTTGAGACGCCTCGCGCGTTCGATTGCCGCGCTGAGCAGCTCGCCATTCTTCTCTGGAAGAAATCTGCCTCGGAAAAAGAGTCAACGCGACCTGAGAGCGCAAAAAAAGTCACGTTGACGAACGACGGCGCTTTCCTCGAATGCGTTAACAGCCGCGAAAAGTCGGGGCGAACATACGGAGAAGCCTGTATTGACACTTAGGAGCGCACCTAAAATCTTTCCTTTGCCATAGTTCTAGTACTACCCTACACTCTGGCCCGTAGGAGGGGATACGGATTTTACTTGACAAGAATTGGCACCATGTAGAGAATCCATCGCGCGCCAGTTCCTGCCTTCCCCAGTTATCGACGTTCCTCCCCTTCGCATCGTCGGAGCAGTCTGCGAGGAGATCCGGTGGCAGAAAAAGAAGAAGCACGTGCACACGTTGAGTTAGATCGAGAAGTTATCCGATGCCAAGTATGCGGGTTAGTCCAATATCGCACCAGAACCGGCAATTGCCGGCGCTGCCTGCGCCTGCTGCCCCCCATGGTGACGTTCGTCATCCCGACGCCGTCTCCTCAAGACCTTCCGGGGGATGACCGTCAACTGTTCGAGAGCTGGCCAAACCGCGAAACTGTGGAAAATATCGGCCAGCGTATCCGCCAGTTGCGGGAATCGCGCGGCATGACGCAGAGTCAGCTCCAGGCACGGTCCCGGGTGTCCCGTTCATACTTGTCCCGGATCGAAAGCGGGCAGATGACCCCCAGCCTCGGCACGCTTGAAAAGATAGCTGAAGCATTGGGAGTTGGCCTGAACCGCTTCTTCATTCCGGAGAGCAACGGGGAGACTGTGCTGGAAGATCCGTTCATCCAGGGGTTGCGTCCTTTCCTGCGCCAACTCGATTGGGCGCAGTGGCAAGGTATCCTCAAGAGGCTACAGGCCATTAGCGAGCACGTAAGCACCAATCGCAACGTGCGCCCTTTAGTGCCGCCACAGCTTATTGAGAGGATGCCTCACCCGATGGTCCGTCGGCCGCAAATGCCGGGGCACATCGCTGCCAGTGCGATGCAACGCTGACTGGTCAAAAGCAGTACTAGGACTGATCTTCTCGCGAACGGTGCGTTGACCGCGCCGTCATACAGACACGCGAAGAGAGGGCCGCCTACGGCGGCCCTTCTTTTCCTACCCGCGCTCAGTGAACGGCCGCCTAGCACCAATAACCATTCTTCAGGGATCGGAAGAGACTCAGTTGCTCCTGCCATAGTAGAATAGCCGGGGACCTGCAACTGCCACCCGCTCCAGCAACTGAGGGGCGACCACTCGATGCGAATCCTCGTGATAGGCGGGACGCTGTTTATCGGCAAACGCCTGGTGCAGCAACTTCTCGACGCCGGGCACGACATCACCCTCCTCCATCGAACGACCGTTAACCCCTTTGGCGCCCGCGTTCACAACGCTCAGGCTGACCGGAACGACGCTTCCTCGGTTCGCGCGGCGCTCGCGGGCTGGCGCTTCGACGCGGTCTATGACATCGCCTACGACTGGGAGCGCGGAACCACGCCCCAGCAGGTCGAAGCCACTGCGAAAGCTGTCCCCGGAGACCTTTCCCGCTACATTTTCATATCGAGTGTGGCCGCATACGGCTCCGGTGTGAACCATTCGGAGGACGACCCTTTAGCCCCGGATGATGACTCGAACCCATACGTTCGGAATAAAGCCGGAAGTGAGCGGGCGCTCTTCCGCCTGCATACGGAGTCGGGTTTCCCCGCTGTAACTTTGCGCCCCCCTTTCGTTTACGGCCCCGAAAACCCGTTCTATCGTGAGGGCTTCTTCTGGGACCGCATTGGCGCTGGCCGGCCCATCATCGTGCCCGGAGACGGCGGTCGCCTGATGCAGTTCGTCTACGTTAACGCCCTTGTCGCTGCCTGCCTCGCTGCGCTCGACAACCCCGCTGGGCCCGGGCGCGCATTCAACATCGCCCACGAGAAGCCTGTCACCCAAGCCGAGGCCGTTGCCGCCTTCGCCGCTGCGATGGGGAAGAAAGCGGACATCGTCAACGTACCGCGTGAAGTCATCGAGCGGAATGGCGGAAACGTCTTCGCCGAGCCGCTATATTTCGGCGAGTACTATGACCTTCCCTCGATAACAGAAAAAGTTGAGCACGTGAAACGCGATCTGGCCGTCAAATTGACCTCGTTCGCCGACGGCCTCCGCGACACTTACAGCTGGTACCGGCAAAACGCCCGGCCCCGGCAGATTGATTTCTCGTTCGAGGACGGCCTGATTCGCAAGTCAAACGCCGCAGGCGGCCATTCAGCCGGTCAGCGGCAGTGAAGCAGCTTCACAACCGGGAAAACACCACTGGCCTGCGTCAGGTTGTTAAGGCGAGCTCCGGGATTTCAACAGGTATCCGTCCGCGGGCGAAGCATTTCCGAATGGTAGGATCTCCATTCGCTCACGCTTTGGCGGACGGCCAAAGAAAGCCTGTGGCCGGAGTACCAGGAAAAACATTTCCCTCGTCCAATTTTCCACGGATTATTTTTTAAATTTTAGCTTGCGAATCTTATCCGCTTGGATGAGAATCGTCCCAGAAACACAATTACTCTCTTAGGGCCCGCGCAACGCCATTTTCCCCCTTTTCGACGTCCCGCGCGGGCCTTCTACTTTTTAGCGCACATCACTTGCTCGTCCGTACTTGTACGCGGTCGCAGACGGAGGAACCACGACCATGCCTCAAGGGCGCCCGCGCGATAATCGAGCGCCCTCCAT
The DNA here is from genome assembly GCA_035277685.1 of Candidatus Acidiferrales bacterium. Taxonomy (GTDB): domain Bacteria; phylum Acidobacteriota; class Terriglobia; order Acidiferrales; family UBA7541; genus Palsa-295. Next base: position 8,305 of record DATEKA010000084.1, on the reverse strand, counting down.
CCAGCTTCTATTTACTCGACTACTTGTGGTGACCCCGCTCCGGCGGGTCCCCAACTTTGATCGTATTGCCGCCCGTCTCCGTTACCTGGAAAGGATCGCACGTGCCGCCGGTCGCGCACGCACAATAGGTGATCACCGCGTTCTCGACCACCGGCACGAATGGCCCGTTTGATCCGTTGCCGAGAGTGATGTACCCGCTCGCGTCCTCTCCTTCGAACGCCTGGGCCGGTGAGGTGTGAATGGAACACCCGTTTTGCGGCGCGACATTGAAATAGACGTCTCCGCTGTTATCCACTTCTCCGTGCTTGGGAACGCAGTCGTAGCTCGCGTTGATCGTGATTCTCACGCTTTGTTCCATTGGGGCTGGTGCTCTTCCGGGTTCTGCCATTTCGTTCTCCTTTTCTTAAGACTTACTTCTTTTCGGTTGGCCGAAAATTCGGATCTCGCAGCAATTCCTGCACCTCCGGATCGTTCTGGAGTTGCGCGAGCGGGTAGCCTTTCTTCAAGCCCTGTTCGGTATATTTCAGGGCCATTGGCCGGTCGCCAAGGTCCTCGTACGTCTCGCCAGCGTTGACGAGGATCGTAGCGTCCTCGGGCGCCAGAGCCAGCGCCGACTCGACGTGCGTCATCGCCTGCTGGCGGTCGCCCTTTTCTGCATAGCAAACAGCCAGATTCGACTGCACCATCGCATCCTGCGGATGCGTTTTGGCTTCTTCTTGAAGCAAAGCGATCTCGCGTGTCCGCGCCACTTCCGCTTTGTCCTTCTGCTTCAGCCACCGGTAAGCAATCACAAGGTTGTCCCAGACCAGGTAGTTCTTGTCGTTCAGTTGCAACGCTTTCTCCGTGGCGGCCGCCGATTCCGCGTAGCGCTTCTGGTCGAGGTAGAGAATCCCGAGATTTGCGTACGCGTTATACGAAGGGCTGAGCTCGATGGATTTTTTTAATGCCTGCTCCGCCAGTGGGACCGACGCCGCATCGCCCATGTCGAGATAGAACGAAGCCAGATTGCTGTACGCCGCCGCGTTGTCCGGCGTCAGTTGAATCACGCGCCGAAGCTCGGCAATCGCTTCCGGATAGCGCCGCTGCCTGTCGTAAAACAAGCCCAGCGAATTATAGCCGTCCCAGTAATCGGGCCGCAGGGCGATGGCGCGCTTGAATGCCTCCTCCGCTTCCCTGATTCTTCCCATTCGTTCATAAGTTCCTGCTAATCCCTGCAGCGCGTCGGAATTGTGCGGGTCCAGACGAAGCGCCCGCTGAAACTCCTCGAGCGACAAATCGTATTTCTCGACCATCGCGTATGTGCGCGCCAGCGTAATGTGGACAGCGGGAATGTTCGGATCCAGGCGCGCCGCCGTCGCGCAGTTGGCCGTGGCTTCGTCAATCCACTTCTGGTTTGGATCGAGTCCGTACTTGTGACGGTAAGCGTCCGCCAGTTCCGCGTAGCCCAAAGCGAAGCTCGGATCGGTCTTCACCGCATCGTTCAATGCACTGATCGCGGAATCCAGATTGCCGGGCTTGTCGTAACGCTGGATGTAGCCGAGCGCGGTCAGGTAGGACTGGTAGGCCGCGGGATTTGCTTTCCCGCCGGTATTCTTCAGCATGTCCGCCGTAACCGAAATCCCCATCAGCTTCGACAGCCGCGAGACAGCCTCGTTTTGCAGCGTAGCCAGATCGCCGGCAGGGTCCTCGAGTTGCGCCGACCCGATCTGCCTTAGAGTCTTGGTATTGACCAGGTTCACGGTCAGGCGAATGTCCCGCCCTTCGCGCTGGATGCTCCCTTCCACCACCAGCGTCGCGCCCAATTCACGCAGCGCCGCGGAAGGATCGGCCACCTTGCGCGCGCGCACCACGCTTGACGGCACCACCCAGAGTGATTGATTGCCCACGTCCAGATTGGAAAGGATGCTCGTCAAGCTGTCCATCAAGCCTTCCGCCAGCGGCGTGCTGCCGGGATTGTTGCCGATGTTGTCGAAAGGCAGCACCGCAATGTGCTTTTCCGTCGAGCCGAACAGTACTCCGCTCATCCGCTCGCGCACCGCTGGAAACGCAAGGGCGACCGCCCCGAGCAATACCAGCGCAACGAGCGGCAGCCACCAGCGCGAGGCTTTCTTCGCCGGCGCCGCCGTTCCGGCCCACGCGCTCGCCGACGCGCGCTCGATGTACTTCTTCACCTCGCCCGAACGCAGCGTCGCCGTCGGCGCGGAATCGTTCACCGGCTGCATGCCCGCCGAAGAAATCACGCTCGACCGGAACGTCTCGAGGTCCTCGGCCATTTCTCCGCAGTCCGCATATCGTCCTGCAGGATCCTTCGACAGCGCCCGGTAAATAATCTTCTGCAATTCGGGCGGAGCGCTCGCCGGCGTTGCGGGAGGCTCGTTCACGATCGCAAACAGAATCGCCGATGCGTTTTCGCGCTGAAATGGATTCGCGCCGTTCAGCATTTCGATCAGAAGCACGCCCACCGCCCACACATCCGTGCTCGCGGTCACCGGACGCCCGAGCGTCTGCTCCGGCGACATGTAGCCAATCGTTCCCGTTGTGACTCCCAGCGTTTGCGTTCCCGCATTCGCGCTGACGAGGCGCGCCAAGCCGAAATCGATGATCTTCGGGACGCCCTGTCGCGTCAGGATGATGTTCGACGGCTTGATGTCGCGGTGAACCACGCTCTGCGCGTGCGCTTCCGCCAGCCCACGCGCCACCGGGAGCGCGATATCCACCGTTTCGCGCACGGAAAGAGGGCCGCGCCGGATGCGCTGCGCCAGCGTCTCGCCCTCCAGGCATTCCATGACGATGAAATCCCGGCCTTCGTCATGGCCGATGTCGTACAGCGTGCAGATGTTCGGGTGATTCAGCGAAGAAACAGAGCGCGCTTCGCGTTGAAACCGCTGAAGCGCATCCTGCGAATCCGCCGCGTGCTCCGGAAGGACTTTGATGGCGACGCTGCGGCCCAGCCGCGTGTCAACCGCGCGGTACACCTCGCCCATGCCGCCCGCGCCAAGCGCCGCGACGATTTCATAGGGTCCTAGTTTGCTGGCTGCCGGGAGAGCCAAACTGCGCCTCGCCAACGCCGCGAAAGACGCGAAATGCGGCGTTAACTGGAAGGGGCGGCGTCATGCTAGCCCGCTGCCCCGCCCAAGTCAACGAGCAGCCGTGGTTCGTATAATGCGGAGAATTCGGCGATAGCAGACTTGCCATTGGCCTGATCCTCGAAAACGCGCGACTTCTCTGACGCGGAGAGATGTGGATGTTAATCATTCAGCTCCGCGAGCCGAAGGCCTGGATTTTGCCGCGTCGAGCACGGTTGATTCGTTGACTTGTATGCGCGCCCGAACCTAATATGACGACACTATGCCGGAATCGCAGCCACTCCTGGGCCGGACGGTCTCGCACTACCGCATCATCGAGAAGCTCGGCGGCGGCGGCATGGGTGTGGTGTATAAGGCCCAGGACACTCGGCTCGATCGGTTCGTGGCCCTGAAGTTCCTCCCCGAAGATGTCGCTCGCGACCCGCAAGCGCTCGAACGTTTCCGCCGCGAAGCCAAAGCCGCGTCCGCACTGAATCACCCGAACATCTGCACGATCCACGATATCGGTGAAGAAAAGGACCAAGCATTCATTGCCATGGAGTTCCTGGATGGTGCGACGCTGAAGCACCTCATCGCCGGGCGCCCGATGGAAATCGAGCGCCTTGTTTCCCTGGGAATCGAAATAGCCGATGCACTCGATGCCGCTCACTCGGAAGGAATCGTTCACCGCGATATTAAACCGGCGAACATTTTCGTCACCAAACGGGGACACGCCAAGATTCTGGATTTCGGGCTCGCTAAGGTGGCCGCGACAAAAGTTGCCGACGGTCAAGGTGAAACGGTCGGCACTTTGGGCCGAGATTCGGATTTGACAAGCCCTGGCACGACGGTAGGTACCGTCGCGTACATGTCGCCTGAACAGGCTCTGGGCAAGGAACTTGATGCGCGAACCGATCTGTTCTCGTTCGGAGCGGTTTTGTACGAGATGGCCACAGGAACGTTGCCCTTCAAAGGTGACACCTCGGCGGGGCTGTTTGACTGCATCCTGCACAAGGCGCCTGCGCCACTAAACCGGCTGAATTCCGAAATCCCGCCGGAACTTGATCGCGTGATCGGCAAGGCTTTGGAGAAGGACCGTGAAGTGCGATACCAGTCCGCCGCCGAGATGCGCGCAGACCTGAAACGCCTCAAGCGCGATACGGAGTCAGGCCGAGTGCCGGCGGCGCCCGCCACCGCACCGAGTCTGCGTCTGCGAAAGCCGATGTATTGGACCGCGGCTGCGCTGGCGGTGGTGGCCGTTGCAGTCTTTGCGGGATGGCTCTTAAACCGGCGTACGAGCCCGAGCACTGTAAGCGCTTCGCAAACCGCCGTGGCAGTCCTGCCCTTCCAGAATCTGACTGGAGATGCGGGCCTTGACTATCTGCCGGTCGCCCTTTCCGATCAAGTGGCGACGGTGCTCACCTACGCGCCCTCACTAGCGGTCCGGCCGTTCAGTTCAACGCGGAGATACTCGAATGCGGACACCGACCCGATCGTTGCAGGCAAAGCTCTCAAGGCGACTCATGTCGTAACCGGTTCGATGATGCGTGAAGGGCCGAACCTTCGTGTCACGATGGAGGCAGTGGACGTTGCGAATAATCGAGTGACTTGGCGCGACAGCATCACCGTTCCTTCACAAGAGCTGCTCCGGTTGCAGGACCAGCTCTCGTCACGGTTGCGCGCCGGGCTGGTTCCTGCGCTGGGAGCCAGAGCAACGGAAAACGGCGTGCGCTCAAGCGACCCGCGGGCCTATGAGCTGTTCATGCGCGCCGCAGCGAGCAGTTACGACGACCCTGAAGGCAACGAAAAAGGAATCGCGCTCCTGCAACAGGCGTCCCGGCTGGACCCGAACTTCGCTTCTGTCTGGGCAGCCCTTAGCGAACGCTATTATTACAAGGCGCAGTACTTCGGTGGCGGCGAGCAGGAGTACGAGCTGGCGCGCGAATCTGCGGAGCGAGCGGTGCAATTGGATCCCGAGTCGTCGAGTGCCAACGTCTCACTGATCGTGCTGCGAGTCGAAGGCGGCGAATTGAACGGGGCCTACGACGCCGCACGCCAGTTCGTCTCCCGGCAACCGGATAGTGCGAGCTCTCATTTCATTCTCAGCTACGTCCTGCGCTATGGCGGCTCTTTAGAGGACTCCGCAAGTGAATGCAACAAAGCCTATAGCCTCGATTCCGGTGACTACACCCTGCGGTCGTGCCACAACACGTTCCTGCAACTTGGCGACTACCGCAGGGCTGCGGAGTTCGCGGCCTTGGATCCGCAATGGGCTGGAGGGCCGGCGGCTCAACGGATCCTGGCAGCACTTCACGCCGGAGACCGCGATGCGGCGGTGCGTGCTTTTGGCGAATTGTCACCCGATGACCGCTCGCGGCGCCCGATGGGTCGAGTACTGGCGGCCTGTCTTACGCATTCCGCCGATGCCGCCGATGTCATTGCAAAGAGAGAGGCTGAGGTAATGACCAACCGAGACCCGGAACCAAAATTCATCACAGGATCTGACGCATACCTGGCTTGCGGAGAACCGGCGGCAGCACCGGCTCTCCGGTTGCTGAAACAGGCCGTCAACCAGAACTATTGCGCTGTGGAAGCATTGGACCGCATCCCCGGCCTGGCTCCGCTGCGCTCGAAACCCGAATTCCAACAGATTCGCACGCAGGCACAGCGCTGCCATGAGTCGTTCGAGGCGCACCGCGGGCAAGTTGACCGTGCCACAAGGTGAACTCGGCGCTGCTCGCAGAAACGTCGGGCCAAACCCTTGAACGTGGCGACTCAGTTGCCGCCTCTACCCGTCGGTTTTGGCCGGGGATCTACTGGACGGATCGCGAATGTGATTACACCTCACGAATTCTCGATTCGCGCGTTACGTGGATGGGTGTGGCGCGTTGTGCGGAAAAAAGCGCACGTCAATGCGCCGGAAAATTCATGCGGCGCATGAGGTCCTGGTAGCGCGGGTCGGAACGAAGATTGTCATACACAGGATCCACCCTAACAAAGAGCAAGTCTTGGCCGCGTCTCGGATAGGCCCGCTCAAGCCACTCAAAGGCCTTAGCCTTCTCTCCCAGAAGGCTGTACAGGCTCGCTAACCCTGTTGGATCGGCCTCGCCTCGAGCTGCGTCTTTCTTCGCTTTCTCGAGCTGCCATCGCCAGACGCCCGTGATACCACCGGCCTTGTAAGCGCGTCCGAGCGCCCTCGCGTCCTCCGCCCTTCCTGCGAGGATCATCTCCTTTTGCCATGCCGCAACTTCTTCGTCACGCATGGCCTTCGCCTCAAAACATCCTGCAAGTACACCATAAGTCCATTTTGTGTCCAACTCGTCCGGATGCAGCTCAAGCAGCCTGTGCGCTCCTTCTATTGCTTCGTCGTAATGGCGAGCGAGGTAAAGAATGAAGATCTCATGAGTGAGCGTGTATGCGGACACCGGGTCGAGCTCCATGGCGCGTGTCATCTCCTGGATGGCTTCCGCGTCGCGCTTCATAAATATCAGATGCCACGCCAGCCCCACGTGGGCGTTCACGAGACTTGGATCCAGCTCGATGGCCCGCCTGAACTCTCGCTCGGCTCCCGCCCAATCCCAATCTTGCGCCTCGTGAACGGCTGCCAGCACGACATGGGGTTCAGCAAGCGAAGGATCAAGTTCGAGGCCTTTCAAAGCCGTCGCCGCCGCTTTTTGTGCCGCCTCCGCATTGGGAACGTCACCCCACCTGCTTTCGCTGCTGTCGTAGAAGCACGCAGCCAGCAACGCATAAGCCGGCGCATAGTTGGGAGCAAGTTGGATCGCTCGCTGTGTGTATTGGATCGCTTTTGGCAAATCCACATTCGTTTCCCTGTAATAGAAGAAGCGGCCTTCAAGGTAGGCCTGGTGCGCTTTGGGATTGATCGGGAGAGCGCTGGCGAGACGTGCCTGTTCCTGGGGCTCGAGCCGGCCGTGGATTTCGTCGACGATGGCGCGAGCCAGTTCACTTTGCAGGACCAGCACGTCGCGCTCGTCGCTCTCAAAGTTGTCGGCCCAGAGATGGCGGTCCGTGGCCGCCTCGACCAATTCCGCAGTGATGCGCACGCGGCCGCCTGAATGCACCACCGTACCTTCTACGATTGCATCGACGTTCAACTCCCGCCCAATCTGCCGCGAGGGCTTGTTCGTCTTCTTGTACTGGCGAACCGACGTGCGGGAAACAACCCGCAGCGACTGCACCCTGGCCAGCGTGGCGATGAGTTCATCCGTCATGCCATCGGCGAAGTAATCCTCGTCGGGATCACGCGACAGATTCTCAAGAGGCAAAACGGCGATGGACTTGATATGAACGGAGGATGCGTGAATCGCGCCTGGGCGCACCAGACGGTTGCGTATGCCCGCGACGTTGAAGATTACCAGGGTGCCCAGCGTCAGGACGCCGGCTGCTGCCACAAGGAGCCCGCGCCGAGCAGCGGACCCTAGGGACAAACCTTGCGGGTTTGTGGACAACTCCGCGCCGGCATGGTTCACCAAGTCAATCGGGCTACCATCCGGCGCCACGGGAGGTGCCTGGCTCGCTCTCTCACCTTGCTGCCCTTCGGGAACGGAACCGGGGCTGACAGCTTCAACCGGAGCGATGAAACGGTAACCCCGCTTCGGCAGCGTTTCAATAAATCGCGGGCTTTGCACCGCGTCGCCCAGCGCGTCCCGGACTTTGTTGATTGCGGTGGCCAAGCTGTGCTCGAAATCGACAAATGTGTCTTCGGGCCAAAGCCGAGTCCGCAGTTCCTCGCGTGTGACCACCTCACCGGAATGCTCGACGAGTATCGCCAGCACTTGAAAAGGCTGTTCCTGAAGCTTGATTCTCACGCCCTGCTTGCGTAACTCCCCGCTGCGCAAGTCGAGTTCAAACGCCCCGAAGCGCACAGTTTTGACGGGCTGAGCCGCCTCTTTCACGCCAAGCCCCCAATGACAGCGAAGTATTGTCGCGAGAGTAATGCTTGAACTGCTGGTTAGTCAATCGAAGAAGGAGATGATTCCATCCCTGGCCTGCATGAAAAATAAGGACTTAACGGTTGAAAAAGGTTTGAAGAACAGAAGACCCGCGGTGCATGGACCGCCCGCCAAACCTACGCGACAGTCGGCGCGATGAGGCGAGCGCTCCAGAGCACGTCAGCCGTCGAGGGCGCGTCGCCGAACACCTGGAGGTTACTTATGAAAGGAATTTGCCGATCAAAATTCCTCGCGCTCCTGAACGTTCTTGCGTTCGCGGTCCTGCTC
>DATEKA010000083.1:0-13894 GCA_035277685.1 Candidatus Acidiferrales bacterium | reverse complement strand
GCGCACTGTTCGGGCTGATGCGCCAACTCCAGAAAATAGGCGGAGCCTTTGCCGACGACGACGGCCTTGCCATTGGCGCCAATGAGGACGGCGGTCTCCTGATCGATGCCGATCGCGCGAGCCGGGTCCGCCCAACCATCGTGAACGATGCGCGCGAGGAATGCAATCGTGCGGCCCATCCGGCTCCGTTCGGAGAAGTGGCTATCGGTGATGATGCCGCGCAAGACAGGGATCGCAAGGAAGTTGCGGTCGAGCGTGAGCCTCTCGTCGAAGGGATTCGCGAAGGCTTCGGGGCTGGTGATCGTGTCGCGGCGCGCGGAGAAGACGAATTGGCCGAGAACAGCGAGACCTGCGCTGATGCCGCCGATGGGAACGCCTCTGGCAATATCGGCATTGAGTTCGCGAAGCATCGGACGGGGCCAGAATTCCACATAGTTGGATTGGTCGCCGCCCGCGAAGAAGATGGCATGCGCCTCGCGCACACGGCGCAGCGCAGCGGGATCAGCGGCTCCGGCGGCGGAGGTGATTAGAAGCGTTGTGACCGAATTGCCCGGGCAAAGCTGATGGAAGTAGGGATTGTAGTCGTCGCCGCCGCTCGAACGCAGGACAACGATTTCGCCCCCATGGGAGTGCTCGCAAAGGAAGCGGGTGGCGTAGTCGACGTCTGCCGCGCCGCCGAGAAGGACAGCGGCGAAGGCGGGCCGCCCCACTGCGCCTGGGCGAGCGGCTGGGAGCCAGAAAATTTTTAGGCCGGAATTCGGCTCGGAAACATTCGCAGCCCGGCTATGGCGCACAAGAAGAGCCAGGGACATGGCAATGACGGTTGGGAGAATAAGAAATTCGCGCCGGTTCGACATGGGGCAGAAGTATACGACGGCGGTCCGGTCGAAGAAAAACGGTTGGACGGAGCTCGGGGCAAAAATGCGAAGGCGCCCGGCGAGGTATCGAGCGCCTTCCGAAGTCAGTGTGTATGCCAGCGACAGCCGCGCGGCGAAGCTAGAACTGCGGTTGTTGGTCGTCCGGGCGGCGCTTCAGGGTCGGGCGATCGCCGTCGGGCTTGGTCTGATCGCCTGCCGTCTCTCCACCCTTGTTCTGATCGGTGCGGTGGCGAAGCGTGGGCTTATTGGGATTCTTGTCTTCAAGCTTCTGGTTCGATTCGATCATTTCGAGGCGACGCTTGACGCTGTCGAATTCGGACGTGGTCACGATGTACTGCTGGCGCTCGGGAAGAATGCTGGCAATTTCCTTCTGAATGGCCTCGACGCGATCCGGCGTAGGCGGATGGGACGCAAAAACCTTGGGGATCGTGCCGGGCTCCTTCTTCTCGATGGCTTCCACCTTCTCGAAGAATGAAATGAACGCGTTCGGATCATAGCCGGCCTTCCACATGTACTGGGCGCCCAGGAAATCGGCCTGGCGCTCTTCATCGCGGGTGAACTTCAGGAAAGTGAGCGGAATCATGAAGTTCATGCCCTGATAGATGGCGTATCCGGTCCAACTGTATGGAATGAAGATCATTGCGGGAATCATCGCAAGCTGCGTGATTTCGCCCTTGGTGGCCTGTTTGGTGCCGTGGCGAGCGCAGACGTGCGCGATCTCGTGGGCCAGGGGGCCGGCCAGTTCCGCTTCCGAATCCGCTTTCAGCATCAAGCCGCTGTTGACGTAAAAGAAGCCGCCGGGAAGAGCAAAGGCGTTGACGACATCAGAGTCAATGACCTTGACGGTGAAAGGCACGCGGGCGTCTGAATTGCGTACCAGATTCTGGGCCACGCGATTCACGTATTCGTCCACCACGGGATCGTCGATGAATTTCGCGGAGCGATCCACTTCCTGGGCGAGCTGTTTGCCGAGCGCGATTTCGCGCTCGAGGGAATAGAAATCGAGGCCGCCGCCCACGTTGCGATTGCCGATCGCGCTCACGTCGTCAATGCTGCCCGGTTTGACATCGGGGTGCGCCTTCTGCGGCAAAGGGCCGTAAGGGACGTTGACGGTTGACGGGCTCTGGGACTGGGGCGTGTTCTGGGCAGGCAACTGCGAAGGCGTCTGCACGGGAGGCGTTTGCTGCTGAGGGGTGGGCGATTGAGCTCCAGGGACGGTCGGCTGGGTAGATTGCGGCAGGGGTGCCGCGAATTCAGGCAAAGCCAGCAACGAGGCCGCGAGCATTGTTGCCAGGCATCGAGCTGCAAAGGACTTATTCATGGCCTACCTCCCGACGCTCCAAGTGTCACTGGCGCAACGTTCACAGTGCAGAACGTTCTCGGGCGTCTGGCAAACACGGACCTGGAGACTGTGGCTGCGAGTATACACCCACAATTCCTGCCCCGTTCCACCCGTTGGATGAGAAAAGGCGGAAAACAGTTGCAGGCCCGCCAACCTGTGTAACAAGCCCTCGGCAGGAAGCTGGGGAAACGAAGCCTTGTTCAACGCCAGGTGTCCTGGGGTCGGTATCACGCCGCTGCGAAGCGTTTCTGGTCACGTTTTTCCCGCCTACACGAATTTCACGCTCCAATCTCCCATAGGTACTTGATAGGCGTTAATTACGGTCTTTCGCGGATTCACCTCCGTGCCGGGAAGTGGTCCCATATTCAGAGACCAAGCGAATGCAAAGGAGGGAACTAAAGGAGGATGTATGCCGAATGCCGGTTTTCGAGTGCCGGGAAGCGCAGTCATTCGCGCAGGAATGATTTGCGCCGTCGGGCTGGCGATTACGGCCGTCGGGGCAACGGCCCGGCAGCAGTCTGCAGGAAATGCTTCAGCCCAGCCGCAGAGCGGCAGCCAAACGGATGCCAGCCGCGAAGAGCTGGCTAATCTGGACCGTTTCCTGGACAGCCATCCAATTCTTGAGCGGGAGCTCGGATCGAACCCGTCGCTCGTCAATGATCCGGAGTATGTCCAGAAGGAGCCCGATCTGCACATGTTCCTGGATCATCACCCGGCAGTGAAAGCGCAGCTACAGCGAGATCCGCAGTATCTGGCGCGCCGGACGAACCTCGCCGAACTGAACAACAGCGCCTCCGCGCCGCCCGACGCGAATCCGAGCCTGAATCAGGCCGAAGCGCAGCAAATGAGCGAATTTCTCAACACCCATCAGGACATCCGTGAACTGCTCAAACAGAATCCCGCGCTGATCAACGATTCGACTTTCCTTGCGGGCCACATGGAACTACAGACGTTCGTCAACCAGCATCCTCGCGCGAGGCAAGAGTTTGTCGAAAATTCGCGATATTTCATCGCGCCGGGCGGAGATTCGCATGCGGCGCCGCCTGCGGTCCCGGCAAAAGGGGGGCCGGAGGCCACTCCGCCGAACGCCGCACCCCCGAAAGCCGTCGAAGCCGGCGTCCCAAAGTTCGAGTTCGGCGTGACGCAGGAAGACGTCGCGCGCATGGACCAATTCCTGGAGGACAATTCGGACATCGCCAAGGACCTGCGGAAAGACCCGCTGCTCGTTACGAATCACAAGTATCTGGACCACCATCACCAACTTCGACGCTTCTTCGACGAGCACGTGCGCGTGCGCGAAGCGTTCGCCGAAAATCCGCGCTACTTCGTGCCGAGCGGCGGACTCGGAGCGCCGCGTCCTCAATTGCAAGTCAGCGAAGATCAGCATTTGAGCGCTCGGGATCTGGAGGAGATGGCGAGGTTCCTGCATAAACACAAAGACATCGCGAAGCGGCTGGAAAGCAATCCGCTGGTAGTTCAGGACCTCGACTTTCTTCACCACCATGGCGATCTGCGGGAGTTTTTCGATGAGCACCCTCACATCCAGACGGAATTCGACGAGCACCCGCACTACTTCATGCAAAAGGAGAATGAGTTTCGTCAGAACGCCAACCTCGACGGTCAGAAGCACTAAACAGCGGCTGGCGAGGAACGTTGGGTGCGGCCGTTGTTGACGCTTGCCGCGTTTCTGTCTAGAGTCATATCGTGCCCGTCCGAAAATTGCAGGTAGGTCAAGTGTGGAAGCGCGACGAGGGCGGGGAACAATTTCTCGTCACCAAGATTTACAACGAAGCTCTCGCGACGTACGCGGTGCTGCGCAAAGCTGGTGCTGAAACCGAGCCTCCCGTGCGCGTGAAGGTTTCGCGCGCGGGCCAGGCCGTCTCTCTGCCGGGCTTTACCTTCACTCAGGAATCCGACACCTTCTAAGAGGATTCAGCTCCCCAGATACATCTTATAGGCCGGGCCGGAGTTTCCCGCAGATGCCGTCTAGTTGGCCGTGCCGTTTTTTAATACGAGGACGACTATGCGGCCGTCGGAATGAAATTCACCGCCCGTCGCAGTCTTCGCGGACGTGAGCGCATTCGACGGCGTGACGTGGTCGCGCTTGATGACAAACCCCGTGCCGGAGAGCGTTGCGTTGACGTACTCGCGCTCGCCGTCAATCGCGGGATCAATCTTGTGCGTGACACCGTTGTTGCGCTGGTCGCGTTCGAAGCCGACATCGTGGGTTGCCGCGACGCACCACACGGGCCGGCCGTCGACCTCGTAAGGCGATTTCCAGACCCGCAGATGATTCCGCGACATGACGACTCGCACCGCTTCCGCATGCGCGAAGCCGTAATCCTGGGCACGGCCGAAGAGATAGAGCGTGCTCATGGGCATGGTGAGGTAATCCTTTTTCGCGAAGGTAGCCAGGGCTCCCTCAAGCACCGTGCTCTGCACAGAGTTGTCAACCTGCACCCATCCTGCGGAGGTGAAGGCGTTCACGACTTCTTCCTGCGCGCCGACGATCAGCACGTTGACCATGTCGCCGGGATTGCCCTGCGGGTCGCGGACGCGGCGCGGAATTTTCTCGAGCAGATCCGGAGTGACACCGGAAATCGGCGCGTCGGCAGGGCCTCCAGCGACCGCGGCGCCGGCCGGCCCGAGATCGGTAACTGCGATCGTCACATGAAAGGAGCCCTGCGCCGCCCCCGCATCTTTGAGGCTCTGATTGATACCGAGAAATAGGCGTCCGGCAACGGGAGCGGTGTAGTTCTTGCTTGCGCCGATCTGGAAGGGTTGCGCCGCCTCGTCCGAGCCGAGCCGGCCGATCAAAGCGCCGTGGCCAGCGTCGGCAACCGCGTATTGATGGACGAGATCCCTCCAGCCGCGAGCGAGGCCGTCGGGTCCAAAGGTCCTCGGCGCTTTCGATTTCGAATCAGCGGGATAAGTGATCTGGCCCGTGGCGGTGATGTTCAGCTTTGCGCCGCCGCGCAGATCGAGATTTGTGTCAACCCACTGCTTCGCGGCATCAATGTCGAACTCGTAAGACTTTTGGGCCGGCGTGGTGGTTTGCCCGAACGCGGGTGTGGCGGGCGCGACAACCACCACCGCGAAGCCAATGAGCGCGAAAATGCCTGATAGTGTTCGCGCGACTCGCATAGGCCACCTCATATCGAGCGGACGGGCATTTTGACCACGTCGTCGATCTGCATCACTTCCTTGACCACGAATCCTTCCGCGTATTTCACGTCGATCATACGTCCACACTGCCGCGCGACGAAATTCATCCGCTCTTCCAGCTCGTCCAATGGAAGGAAGATCTTCGACCGAGCGCCTTTGGGGCGAGTGAACTGCGACGCGTAGGCCAGAATCGCGCGGCGCCGGCGTTCGTAGAATTTCGTGATGTCAACGGCGAACGTTGGAGCGACCCGCGCGTCGGCCGCGGCGTACAGGACCTTGAAGGGCCGAAACGGCTGGCCCGCAATCGGATAGTTCCTCAACCCGGCGATGAAGCACGCCTCGTAGCCCAGCGTCGCCGCGGTGTAGTGGTCGGGATGTCGCCCTTCCCAGTAGGGAAGAATGACCGTGTGCGGCCGAAGATCGCGGATGATTTCGGCTACGATTGCTTTGTACTCGTCGCAGACGCGCAGTTGCGCGTCCGGCAGGCCCGCATTGCGGCGCGTCCGGACACCAAGAATCTTCGCTGCGCGGCTGGCTTCGCGAGCGCGGATTGCCGGAGTGCCGCGCGTTCCGGTTTCGCCCTGCGTCAGATCGAGAATGCCCGTTCGATAACCCGCGGCGGCCATCTTGAGCAGCGTCCCGCCGCATGTTAGTTCAACATCGTCCGGGTGCGCTGCGATAGCGAGCAAGTCCAGTATCATTGGTATTTCCTATTGAAATTCGGCGAAATCGCGGAACAATCCAGCGGGCTCCCATCATGGGCGTCAGGGCTTGCGGCCTGACGGCGCAACGCGAAGTGATCGCCCGCAGCAACGGAATAATATACAAGATATTTTCCCTTTCTCGCGCATCCAACACGGATTGAGGAGAGAACTCATGAGAGCAACGCCATTAGAAGGGCAGGTCGCGCTGGTGACGGGCGCAGCGAAGCGGATTGGCCGGAGCATCGCGCTACAGCTTGCGGAGGCTGGCGCGGATGTCGCCGTGAACTATCTGTCGTCCAAGCCGGAGGCAGATGAGGTTGTAGGCGAGGTCGAGCGAATGGGCAGGAAGGCGGTGGCGGTGCAGGGCGACGTTTCACGGAAAGCAGACGTGCAGCGGATATTTGCGGCGGTCGAGAAAGCGTTCGGCCGGTTGGACATCCTGGTGAACAACGCCGGAATGTTTTTCGCCGCGAAGTTCGAGGAACTAACCGAAGAGCAGTGGGACCGCATCATGAACGCGAACCTGAAATCGCAATTTTTGTGCTCGCAGGCGGCGGCGCCGGTCATGAGGCGGCAGGGACGCGGATGTATCGTAAATATCTCGTCGCTTGGCGGAATCCTGGCTTGGCCGGCATTCACTCACTACTGCGTGTCAAAAGCGGGCGTGATCATGCTGACCCGCTGCCTGGCGCGGGGGCTCGCGCCGGAAATTCGTGTAAACAGCGTCGCGCCCGGTACGATCCAGTTCACGGGAGAAGCGCAAGACGACGATTACATTCAGCGCGCGCCGCTGCGCCGTACGGGGAAGGGAGACGACATCGCGCAAGCCGTCGTTTATCTCGCGACGGCGGACTTCGTCACCGGCCAGGTGATTGCGGTGGACGGCGGGCGAATGCTCACGTGAATCGAGCGGCGCAGGACGCGGGCCGATGCTATGACTTCACTGGATTCGGCTTGTCAAGATTGATGTTGAGATCGGCGATCGCTCTCTCCAGCACGGACCGGTCCACCTGACCTGCCGCGCGGAGTTCGTCCAGCGTTGCGATGGTGACGAAGCGCCAATCCACTTCGAAGAAATCGCGCAGTGACTCGCGGCTTTCGCTGCGGCCAAACCCGTCGGTTCCAAGCGCGGCGAGGCGGCGCGGCATCCACTTGCTGATAACGTTCGGGAGCGCCTTCAGGTAGTCCGACGCCGCCACCAGCGCGCCCGGCGCTTCCGCCAGGCACTGCGTGACGTACGGCACGCGTGGCGTTTCCCCGGGGTGCAGGCGGTTCCATCGCTCGCAATCCCGGCCGTCGTCGTATAGCGCCTTGTAGCTGGTAACGCTCCAAACGTCCGCGGAGACTCCATAATTCTTTTCCAGGTATTCCTGGGCCTTGAGCACCTCGTTCAGGATGGTGCCGCTGCCGAAAAGTTGCGCGCGCAGTTTGGCGTTCGGATTCGACGCGGCACGGTAGCGGTACATCCCTTTGAGGATGCCTTCCTTCGCGCCCTCCGGCATCGGCGGCATGGCGTACGGCTCGTTCATGAGCGTGATGTAGTAGAAAATGCTTTCGCCGTCTTTGTACATGCGGCGGATGCCGTCCTGGATGATCACCGCAATCTCGTATGCGAACGCCGGATCGTACGCGCGCAGGTTCGGGACGGGCAGGGCCAGAACATGGCTGTTGCCGTCCTGGTGCTGCAAGCCTTCACCCATCAGGGTTGTGCGGCCGGAGGTGCCGCCCAGCAGGAAACCTCGAATGCGCATGTCCGCCGCGGCCCAGATAAAGTCCGCGATGCGCTGGAAGCCGAACATCGAATAGTAGATAAAAAATGGAATCGTGTTGATGCCGTGCGTCGCATAAGCGGAGCCCGCGGCGATACACGATCCCATCGAACCGGCTTCTGTAATCCCTTCCTCGAGAATCTGGCCGTCTTTCGCTTCCTTGTAGTAGAGCAGCGTGTTGATATCCACTGGCTCGTAGAGCTGGCCCACGCTCGAATAAATTCCCGCCGTCCGGAAAAGCGATTCCATGCCGAACGTGCGCGCCTCATCGGGAACGATCGGCACAACCAGTTGGCCGATTTCCTGATCGCGCAGCATCTTGCGCAGCATGGCCACGAAGGCCATCGTTGTGGAAACCTGGCGCCCTTCACTTCCGGTCAGGAATTCGGCAAACAGCTCATCATGATCGGCGACCAGCGGCTTCGAGCGAACCGAGCGTCTCGGTGTATATCCGCCAAGCTCGGCGCGACGCGCGCGGAGATACTGAATCTCTTCGCTTTCCTCCGCAGGACGATAGAAGGGCACATCGGCAAGGTCCTCATCGCTGATGGGAATGTCGAAGCGCGTGCGGAATTCGCGCAGCTCGTCTTCATTCACTTTCTTCTGCTGGTGCGTGACGTTCTTGCCCTCGCCCGCTTCGCCCAGGCCGTACCCCTTGATCGTGCGAGCCAGGATGACGGTTGGCGAGCCTCTGTGTTCGACGGCAGCCTTGTATGCCGCGTAAATTTTGCGCGGGTCGTGACCACCCAGGCGCAACCGGCACAACTGGTCGTCGGAAAATGGCGCAACCAGTTTCAACAACCGCGGATCGGAGCCGAAGAAGTGCTCGCGAACGTAGGCGCCCGAAGAGACCACAATCTTCTGGTACTCGCCGTCTACCGCCTGTCCAAGACGTTTCACCAGCAGCCCACCCGCATCTTGCTCGAGAATCGGATCCCACTCCGAGCCCCAAAGCACCTTGATCACGTTCCAGCCGGCTCCGCGAAACGCCGCTTCGAGTTCCTGAATGATCTGCCCGTTTC
This sequence comes from Candidatus Acidiferrales bacterium, assembly GCA_035277685.1. GTDB lineage: Bacteria > Acidobacteriota > Terriglobia > Acidiferrales > UBA7541 > Palsa-295. The sequence continues at coordinate 5,014 of DATEKA010000083.1, read as the reverse complement.
CGCGAACCGGTCCATCGAGCCGCTGTAAGTTGCAGTTGACCACAAAAATCAAATTGTCGAGTTTCTCGCGCGACGCCAGTGTGATTGCGCCAAGAGATTCCGGCTCGTCCGTTTCGCCGTCCCCGAGGAAAGCCCAGACCTTCGCGTCCGTCGCAGGCTTCAACCCGCGATTTTCCAGATAGCGGTTGAACCGCGCCTGGTAAATAGCCATCAACGGGCTCAGGCCCATCGAGACGGTTGGGAACTCCCAGAAATCCGGCATCAGCCAGGGATGTGGATAAGACGAGAGGCCGCCGCCGGGTTTCAGCTCGCGCCGGAAATTCTCGAGCTGCTGGTTTGTGAAACGCCCTTCGAGGTATGCTCGCGCATATATGCCCGGTGAAGCGTGCCCCTGAAAATAAACGGTGTCGCCCTCGAATTCGGGCGTACGGGCGCGGAAGAAGTGGTTGAAGCCGACTTCATACAGCGCCGCCGCTGAAGCGTACGTGGAAATGTGTCCGCCGATGTTGTGCTCGATCCGGTTCGCTCGCACCACCATCGCCAGAGCGTTCCAGCGTACCAGGCTCTTGATCCTGCGTTCGAGTTGCTGGTCGCCCGGGAATGCAGGCTCCTGGCTGACGGGAATGGTGTTGACGTAGGGCGTTTTCGCAGAGAAAGGCAAGTTCAGGCCAACTACTTTCGCGTGGGTGCGCAGGCGCTCGAGAATCTCCAGGGCCACTTCCGGCCCGCTGGATTGCAGCACGGAGTCAAGCGATTCGAGCCACTCCTGAATTTCAAAATCGTCCAATCCCTGCATTGTCTGTATCGGTGGTGTTTCCCGAAGAGCAGTCATGATTCCTTTCCGTCCTTCTATAATTTCGGATAAATCGACACGCCGGCGGCGTCACATACCTCGGACGCCCGCATCCGCCTGTCAGTTTCCTTATGAAAATAGAATACACCGTATTCTGATTGGGCGCACACCGATTGCAGTTCGGATTGTTCGTTAAGAATCGATTTTGCGCGATCGGACTCTAAGCGCGCGAGACGCGCAAGGATCCGTCCGCCAGCATCCTGATCAACTCGCCGTCCGCGGTGAGGAAGTCCATACGCCGTAATTCCTCCGGCTCGCGCCAGGCGATCTGCTCGAAATCGAGGTTTCTCAATTCTCCGCCGGCGACAGCGCACGCGTAAAACCGCAACTCGATCGCTTCGGGCATCTCGGCATATTTGTGCCGCGTTCGGTGGACTTCTTCGCCGACGCTCGCCGTTATCCCGAGTTCTTCGCGCAGTTCGCGTTCGAGCGCCTGCTCGGGCGTTTCGCCGGGCTCGGCTTTCCCGCCGGGAAATTCCCATTTCAGTGCGAACGCCGTATTGCGCCGTCGCTGGCACACCAGCAGCTTGCCGTCGTGTTCAATTAGCGCCGCGACCACTACCCTCATCGTTTCTTATCCGCGACGGATCGAATCGCACGAAGCAGTTCCCGTGCCCCCTGCATCAACGGCGGCCCCGGTGTATTCAACAGCTCATCCCGAATCACCACCACTCTTTGACTCTTCACTGCGGGAATATCCCGCCACGCCCGATTGAGCAGCGCCTGCGAGGGGTCGGCGCGATCGCCTGTTGCTGTCCACGCCAGCACAATCAAATCGGGTTCCGCGCGCGCAACGTCCTCCTCCGAGACGCGCTGGCCTGGTCGAGTTGCAAATTCTCCCCCTGCAAGCGCGACCAGTTCCGCGACCCAGGGCGGCGAACTGATTCGAGGATTCGGCCAGGCTTCGCAATAAACACGCGGCCTGCGCCTCGCGAAAGCCTTCCCGCGCTCGCCAATTCTTTGGAACTCCTTGCGCATTCGGGCGATCAGCTTCTCGCCCGTGCCTGGGCGATTCACCAGACGCGCCAGCGTTCGGATATTCACCTCGATATCCGCGAGCGTGCGCGGGTTGAGCGCGAGGAACGCAACAGGCTCGCCGAGAATTTGTGTAACTGCCGCCGCCGCAAACGGAACAGATCCGATCAGAATCGTGGGCCGCAGCCGCATTACTTCCTCAACGTCCAGCTTCCAACAGTCGCCCAGTTGTGGAAGGTGTCCGACCTGCGCCACGTCGTTGCACCATTTGCTGACGCCGGCGAGTTCGCGCCGCGCGCCAAGCGCAACAAGGATCGAAGTCACGCTCGGCGCGAGAGACACGATCCGCTGACCGTCATTTTTCTGGTGGTGCGCCATCACAGGCCAGTTTACTCCCTGGGAGCGCCATTCTCCTGAATGGCGTCTCATGCTGAAGGCGCCTCAGGCTCACCCGATTCAGATGTGGCTGGAGCGCTCCTATTGTAAAATCCAACCATGATCCTCCAGGGCGTTTTCGCTCCGCTGACAACTCCGTTTGCGACCGATGGAAGCCTTGCGCTCGACGGCCTGCGCGCCAACATCGCGCGTTACAACGAAACGCCGCTCGCAGGCTACGTCCTCAACGGCTCGACCAGCGAATCGGTGCTGCTGTTGTGGAGCGAGGTCTATCGCGTCTGGGAAACGGCCAAAGAGGCGGCCACGCGCGGAAAGACACTCATCGCCGGCACAGGCGCCGAATCGACGGCGGAAACGATCGAGCATACCGCTCGCGCCGCCGCTTTAAGTTTCGACGCCGCCCTTGTCCGCACGCCCAGCTTCTACAAACCTGCCATCAACGACGATATGCTCGCCGAGCACTACATTCGTGTCGCGGACGCCGCGCGCATTCCCGTGCTTATCTATTCCGTTCCTGTTTTCACCCATGTCACCGTCCAGGCATCGCTAATCGCTCGTCTCGGGACTCATCCCAACATCATCGGCATGAAGGACAGCTCGGGAGATGTGGAAGGCGTCGCGAAAATCATCGCTGCCGCTCCCAAGACCTTCAAGACGCTCGTGGGTTCCGCGAGCACTTTCTACGATTCGCTCGAACGCGGCGCATGCGGAGCGATTCTCGCCGTCGCCAACGCCCTGCCCGAAATGTGCTGCGAAATCTGGGCCGCGTTCCAGAGCCGCGATGCGGAACGGGCGCGCGCCCTTCAGCAAAAATTGACCGCTGCCGGAAAAATGTTCGGGCCGCAGTACGGTATTGCAGGATTGAAATACGCGCTCGACCGGCGCGGATACTACGGTGGTCCTCCACGGCCTCCCCTGCTTCCCGTAAACGAAGAGGCCCGCCGCGAAATCGATGCCATGCTCGACGGCCTTCTTTCCGTGGCAGCCGTCCGCTGCTAAAGGCCGTCCGGCCCCTCCATCCGCGCGAAATGTGAATCGCAGCGTCGCGTGCGTCATCCAACGCTGGAGCGACATTCGGGATGGCCAAAATGGCTAAATTGAGTTTGCTCAGAGAATCGCGTGCGGCTGCGTCCTACGGCGCCCGGCGCCGCTTCCATTTGCCGCGTGGCGCGTCTAACTCCCTGATGCTGGCTCGCCGCGCATATTCGCCGATTCTCGCCCCGTGTTGTCCGTGTTGCATGCCGCAGGTATCATGATCACCTCGATGGAATCGCACTGCCTGCCGTTCCGCGAAGTTCCTCACACAACGGAGCTGTTTTCCACCTTTCTCGAAGCATTCGACCGTGTCGCCTCCTACTACTCTCACCCGCCGAATGCCCAAGGCATCCTCGACTCCGCCCGCGAAGTGCAGCTCGATGCGGAAACCCGGCGCGGCGTGATGGAAATTCTCCGTGAGCAGAACGCGCGCTTTGGCGCTGGCGAGGACGTCAAAGCCAGTCTGGATAGGCTCGCCGCCGGAGCGGTCGCCATCGTCACAGGGCAACAGGTGGGCCTGTTTTCCGGGCCGCTCTACAGCTTCTTCAAAGCAGTCTCCGCCATTCGCTTCGCGAAAGAAATCACTCGCCGCGGAGTTGACGCCGTTCCTGTTTTCTGGCTGGCCACTGAAGACCACGACCTGGCCGAAGTGGATCATTCATTCTGGAAGACGCGGTCAGGACTGGCGCGCTATGAGCTGCCGCATACGGCTGAAATAGAAGGCCGGCGAGTCGGCGAAATCCCTTTCGGGCCGCCCATCGAAGCGATTTGCGAGCAAGCCTCGGCGAGTCTCGACGGCCCGGCAGCCGGAAGGGTCGCTGCGGCTCTGCGCGAATCGTACACGCCCTCGGACACGTACGGCAGCGCGTTTGGAAAATTGATGACTCGCGTTTTGGCGGGACGCGGCTTGATTTTCATCGATCCGCTCGACGCGCGCCTGCACCGCTTCGCTTCTCGTGTCTTTCGCCGCGCGCTCCACGATGCCGACGATATCCGAGGCGCGCTCGAAGCGCGCTCCAAGGAATTGGAAGCCGGCGGCTACCACGCGCAGGTGAAAGTCGCTCCCGGATCGACGCTGCTCTTTTTTAATGTTGGCGGGCGGCGGCAACCGGTGCGCACTCAAAACGGGAAGTTTGTCGCCGGCGAGTCGGAATTCAGTTTGGACGATCTCCACGCCGCCATCGAATCCACGCCGGAGGCCGTGACGCCCAGCGTCCTTCTTCGCCCCGTTGTGCAGGACGCCCTCCTGCCTACGGCCGCCTATATTGGCGGTCCGGCCGAAGTCGCCTACTTCGCGCAGGCCCAGGTTGTTTACAAGAAAATTCTGGGCCGGATGCCGGCGATTCTACCCCGCTCGAGCTTCACGCTCGTCGAACCGCCTGTTGCTCGCGTGCTCTCGAAGTACGGGCTTGATCTGCGCGACGTCTTTCGCGGCCCGCAGCATATCCGCGCGGTCATGGAGCAGAAAGCCATTCCCAGCGCGCTCGCTCGACGCTTTGATGCCGACGAGGACACGCTGCGCGCCATCCTGAAGTCTTACAGGGACCCGATCGAGAAACTCGATCCGACTCTGCTCGGCACACTCGAAGGCATCGAAGAAAAAATGCTCTATCAGCTCACCAAGCTGAAGGAAAAGGTCGGCCGCGCGGAGAATTTTCGCACCGGCGTTCTCGACGATCATCAATCCGCCGTTTTCGATTCGCTCTACCCGAATCACGAATTGCAGGAGCGCTCTCTCTCCGCCTTGCCGTTTCT
>DATEKA010000082.1:0-32037 GCA_035277685.1 Candidatus Acidiferrales bacterium | reverse complement strand
GGGCCGCGGCCGTCCCAAATTTCCGCGCGAATGTGATTGCCGCGTTTGGGCTGGCGCAGAATCTCGACGCGCGCACCGCGCTTCTGCCATTCCGCGGCGACGATTTCGCCGAAGCGGTCCACGGCGGCCTTATCGAAGCTGGGCGATTCGCAGCGGACGAATTTTTCGAGCAGGCGGAGCATTTCGGATTGGCGGCCGCGCAGAACGCGCAGGATTTCTCGGGGGCGCACAGCGGTTTCCGTCATGGCGCGCGTATGCTATCAGCGACGCCGCCGAGCGGCAACGCTCACGCGCGGCTTGAGCCGGGCTTGCAGAATGGGCGATTTCAGGACCCCTATCAATTCGTTGGAGCTTTGAGCGCAATAGTGCGTGCTGCTACCGTTCAGGAGATCGCATCTGCTCCCTCCAGCGACTTTCGCTTCCCTTTCGTATCAGCCACGCCACAGAACGCAACGTTGATTCCAGGCGGTCAGGCTTTCGTATAGAATTGATGGAATCTGCGCGGAAGTGGCCGTGGCGAGTGTGGGTAGCCAAGAACCGAGTGCCCGAAAGCAGAAGAGAGAGATCCTTCGCTGTGCCCCGTGCCCGCGCTCCGCGCGGGAGAAACAAGACGCAGGGGACTCCGCTCCCTTCGCGGAATCCACTCAGGGCAGGCAGGATGACAGCGCAGGACGACAAAGGTGGGTGAATGATCCTCGACGTCAACGCGATCCAGAAGATTTTGCCGCACAGGTATCCGTTCCTGCTGGTGGATGCGATCGAAGAAATGGAACGGTGGAAGCGGATCGTCGGAATCAAGAACGTGACGATCAACGAGCATTTCTTCCAGGGGCACTTCCCGGGAAAGCCGATCATGCCGGGTGTGTTGATCATCGAGTCCATGGCGCAGACGGGAGGGTTGCTGCTGCTTCAGGAAGTGCCCGACCGCGAGAAGAAGCTGCTGTATTTTGTCGCGATTGACGGCGCGCGTTTCCGGAGGCCGGTGGTGCCGGGCGATCAACTGCGCGTGGAAGTGAGAGTGATCGCGTGGCGGGGAGATTTCTGCAAGCTGGAGGGGCGCGCGTCGGTGAACGGCGAGCTCGCGGCGGAGGCCACGCTGATGTGCAAGATGGTGGATATTGAAGCCGCGCAGCAAACGGCTCAGGTGCCTGCAGGGAAGCCGGAATGAACGTCGCCATAGCGGAGTTTGCCCCCACCGCTGATGGGATGGGGAAGCGAGATCCCAGCCAACAGGCAGGTTTCGACTCCGTCCCGCGCCAGCGATACTCGCGGACGGAACGACAGCCGTGGGATTGCTCTCAGGGTGGCAACTTTCACTCAGGGAGCCGCGGCGGGTTTGAACGATGAGCGAGATTGATTCGCGGGCCATCGTCTCGCCCACGGCGCGAATAGGCAACGGCGTCAAAATCGGTGCGAATGCGGTGGTGGGAGATGAAGTCGAACTGGGCGACGGGTGCGTGCTGGAGCATCACGCGGTGGTGCAAGGGCCATCGCGTCTGGGACGCGACAATCATGTTTATTCTTTCGCGGTGGTGGGCGGCGACCCGCAGGACCTGACCTACAAGGGCGAGCGCGTATTTCTGGAAGCGGGCGACACGAACGAGTTTCGCGAGTTCTGCACGGTAAACCGGGGCACGATCAAGGGCGGCGGGACGACGCGGCTCGGCAGCCGCAATCTGATCATGGCCTACGCGCACATCGGCCATGACTGCCAGGTAGGCAGCCACACGATCTTTGTGAACGGAGCGACACTGGCGGGGCACGTCGTGGTGGAGGACTACGCGACGATCGGGAATTTCAGCCCGGTGCATCAATTCTGCCGCGTGGGGCAGCACGCCTACGTCGGCGCGCACACGGTGATCACGCAGGACGTTCTGCCATTCTCGAAAGTTGTGTCACCGCGCGAGACGAAGTGCTATGGCGCGAACACGGTGGGACTCGAGCGGCAGGGTTTCTCGCCGGAGCGCATCGAGACGATCGAACGCGCGTACCGGTTGCTGCTGCGCTCGAAATTGAATACGGCGCAGGCGATTGAGCAGATGCGCGAAACCCTGGCGGACTCCGAGGACGTCTCAATATTGATCGGATTTATCGAGTCGGCGCCGAGGGGTATAACGAAGTAAGAAAAAGCATTCCGTTTTCACGTTTCGCAGGGCCAAAGAGGAATTGTGACAGGGAATGAGAATCACCAGTCGGGATGGGGGCTGATTGCGGGAAACGGTGATTTTCCGTTTCTGGTGCTGGAGGGCGCGCGGCGGCAGGGAATCGAGATGGCGGTGATCGCCATTCGCGAAGAGGCGTCAGCGGGTCTCGAGCGGACGGCGAAACGCATCCACTGGGTTAGCCTGGGGGAGCTGAGCCGGACGATTTCTCTGCTTCACGAAGAAGGAGTGAAGCGCGCCGTGATGGCTGGGCAGGTGAAGCACAACAAAATCTTCAGCTCGATCCGGCCCGATTGGCGGCTGGCCAAGCTGCTGCTTTCGCTCACGTCGAAGAACACAGATTCGCTAATCGGCGCTGTAGCCCGCGTGTTGCAGGACGAGGGCATCGAGCTGGTGGATTCGACGAAGTTTCTCGGGCCGCTGCTGCCGCAAACCGGCGTGCTGACGCGGCGTTCCCCCAGCGAAGCGGAGGCGGAGGACATGGACTACGGCCACCAGATCGCGCGGCAGATTGCGGGCCTCGATCTGGGGCAAACCGTCGTGATCGGCGGGCGGGCATGCGTCGCGATCGAAGCGATGGAAGGCACGGACGAGACGATCGAGCGCGCGGCTCGTATCACAGACGGACAGAAACTGGTGGTGGTGAAGGTGAGCAAGCCGAAGCAGGACATGCGCTTTGACGTTCCGGTGATCGGTCTGAAGACCGTCGAGGTGATGCGGCGTTCGAACGCGACGGCGCTGGCCATTGATGCGGGCCGCACGCTGCTCTTCGATCGCGCCGACCTGATTCGCGCAGCAGACGAAGCGGGAATCGCCATCCAGGCGTTTGAGCCGGTCTCGAACGCCGGCCGGGAAGAGGCAAAGCCGGGGCCGGAGAAGAGACGGTGAGCCCGGCAGCTATTCGTGTCGCCGTGGCGGGCGCCGGCGAATTCGGGCGCAACCACGTTCGTGTGTGGCGCGAACTGGAAGGCGCTGAGCTTATCGGAATCATTGATACGAATCCGGAGCGCGCCGGGAAAATCGCCGCGGAGTTCGGAACGCGCATATTGCCGGATCTCGCTGCGCTAAAGGCGGAGCGCGTTGATGCCGTCAGCCTCGCTGTTCCCACTCTTCTACACGCGCGGCTTGGCTGCCAACTGCTCGATGCAGGCCACGACGTTCTGGTCGAAAAGCCGATGGCGGCGTCGCTGGCGGAAGCAGACGAGCTGATCGCCGCCGCCCGGCGTGCTGCGCGAGTCCTCCAAGTAGGGCAGGTAGAACGCTTCAATCCCGCAGTGTCCGCAGCTTTGAAGATCGTGAAGCGGCCGATGTTCTTCGAGGTGCATCGCCTGGGAATCTTCACGCCGCGCAGCCTCGATATTGATGTTGTTTACGACGTAATGATCCACGACCTGGACATCCTGCTCTCCCTGGTGAACTCGGACGTGATTGATTTGAAGGCAGTCGGAATCCCGGTAATCACGGACAAGGTGGATATCGCGCACGCGCGGATAGAGTTCGCAACGGGCGCCGTGGCGAACGTCACGGCCAGCCGCGTTTCGACCGAGCGCGTGCGCAAAATGCGCTTCTTCCAGGAACACGAGTACATCTCGATGGACTTCGCGCGGCAGGACGTGCTGCGGGTGCGCGTCCAACAGGGAAGCACGGCGCCGAGCGTGGCCGCCATGGACGCGCTGCCGGAAATTGCGTTCGAGAAATTGCCGTCGGTTCCAGAGGAGCCTTTGAAAGCCGAATTGCGTTCGTTCCTCGATTGTGTGAAGAGCCGGCGCGCTCCGCTGGTGGACGGCGCAGCCGGGCGCCGGGCGCTGGCCCTGGCCGACCGCGTGATGGAAGGCATCCTCGACCATGCCCGGCGCGTCAAAGTTATGACCGGCGCGCTCGAATCGCGGGCGGCGCCTGAGGTGCGCTCCTTTACTCCCCTGGAAACTCGATGATTTCTCGCACAGTGGTTCCGGCCGACGTACGCCCTCCTTCGCCCGACGATATTCGAAAGCCGGCGCGACGGACCACCACGTACATGGACGAGCGCACGGTAGTGCCGCCAGAACTTTCCGAGAACGCCGTCCCCCTCAACGGCAAATCATCCATTCCCGAGCATCTTCCGTTGGGCGTGCTGGTAGACCGCACACTGGTGCCGCGCGGAATGCCTGCGAAACCGATTGAGCGGCCGCAAGGCGCCGAACCTTTCGTTTCAATCGCCGTTCTGGACGAGCGGGTCGTAGTGCCAGCATACGTCGAACCTGCTCTTGAAGATGATTGGAAGGAGCTGGCCAAGCCGTTCGAGATGACATCCGAGCTTCGCGAAGTGGTTGAGCCGGATATTTTCACCACGGGCGATCCGAACCTGCTGATTGCCGGGGAACCGAAGCACAACCTGAAGACCGATACGACTGTGCGCGTGATGTCGGTTGTGCTGCACCTGGCGCTGGTGATTTTCCTGATCTCGATTCCGAAGATTTTTCCGCCTCACGTGCCCACGCAGGAAGAAATGGATCTCGCCCGGAACGAGCTGAAAAACTGGGTATATTTGCCGCCGGAGGTTTCGAAACCCGCGCCTCCTACACCACGAATCCACATTGATCCGAAGGTACTGAAGAGAATTGCGCCGCCCGTCGAGAAACCGGCGATTGTTGCGCCGCCAGTTATGCAGCCGAAGCCGCAGCCGGAGAAGCCCGTGGCGGACCTGCCCTCGGCGCCAACTCCGCACGTCGAAGTGAAGCCTGCGCCATCGCAGCAAACTCCGCCGGCGTCCGCGCCGTCGCAGCTCGAGCCGATCAAGCCGGTGCAGCCAAAGCCCAACCGCTTGAATCTCAATTTGCCGAACCAGTCGCTGCACGATCAGTTGCAGGACGCAATCAACAATCGAGGCGGCAGCCCCACGTACACCGCACCGGGCGGCGGGCTATCTCGCGGTGGCGGACTTCCGCGCGGCCAGGGAGGTCCTGGGCGCGGACCGGGGATGCAGCCGGGTGTTTCGATTCTGACGCCGACCGAGGGCGTGGATTTTTCGAATTACATTCAGCGCTTGCTCGCGACGGTCAGGCGAAACTGGTACGCGGTGATGCCCGAGTCCGCGCTGATGGGCGAAAAGGGCGTCGTGATGATCACGTTCCACATCAAGCGCGACGGCAGCGTTCCCTTGCCTGATCCGATGCTGGAAAGAACCTCCGGCGAAGAGCCGCTCGATGGCGCGGCGATGTCGGCGATTCGCACGTCGAGCCCGTTCGAGCCGCTGCCGCCACAGTTCAAAGGGCCGGATATCCAACTCCGCTTCATCTTCTTCTATAATCTGCCGGTTGATTATTCCGCGCACTGATCGCGATCCATTCGCGTCACAGCGGAAGATGCTTCCATGTTGAACCGCACACAAATTATCGGCGCGTTGCTGCTGGCCGGCATCGTGTTGCTGGTTCTTCTGCTGCGCTACTGGAAAATTCCGGGATGAGCGGGGACGAGCGGCTCGTGGTTGTGCTGGGGCCGACCGCGTCGGGGAAATCGTCGCTGGGCATTACGCTGGCGCGGGGCCTGGGCGGCGAAGTGCTGGTTTGCGACTCGACGCAGGTGTACCGGCATTTCGATATCGGCACGGCGAAGGTATTGCGCGCAGAGCAGCAGGGAATCGCGCATCATCTTTTCGACCTGGTCGAGCCGGACGAAGTGTTCACGGCGGGCGAGTACCGGCGGCAGGCCTTGACCACGCTGGACGATCTGCGCTGTCGCAGGAAATTGCCGGTAGTTACAGCGGGCACGGGGCTTTATCTGCGCGCGCTGCTCGAAGGCCTGGCCGAAGCGCCGGCTCGCTCGGAAGAGCTGCGCGAACGGCTGCGGGACCGGGCGCAGGCGCGCGGCGCGGCGTATCTTCACAAACTGCTCGCGCGGCTTGATGGCGAGGCGGCGGCGCGGATCGCGGCAGGCGACACGCAGAAGGTGATCCGCGCGATCGAGATGCGCGTGCTCACGGGGAAGCCGGTCGGCGAAATTCATCGCGCCGGGAGGCGACCGCTCGAAGGCTACCGCGTGATCAAGATTGGATTGCAGCCGCCGAGGCCGGCGCTATACGCGCGAATCGAGGCGCGCGTGCAGGCGATGCTGGCGGCGGGGTGGATTGACGAAGTCGAGTCGCTAATTGCTCTGGGAGTTCCGCAGGACGCGAAGGCGTTTCAATTCATCGGCTATTCGGAGCTGCGCCTGCATCTTCGGGGAGAGCTTTCGCTCGACGAGGCCATCGCGAGGATTCGGCAGGCCACGCGAAATTTCGCGAAGCGCCAGATCACGTGGTTTCGGAAGGAGCCGGGCGTGAATTGGCTCGATGGTTTTGGAGATGATCAGGAGATCGCAGCCGCCGCCTTGAACATGGCCAATTCTTGAACTCGACTATTCCTGAAGTCGTATCGCATACGAAATCACCGTTCACGCAGCGCGGCTCGATATTTTCAGCGACACCTCGGCAACGGCGTATAATGGGCTTGCGCACGATGCGGACACCTCGTCGAACTGGAATCCCTCACGCGATATCTGAATGAAAACTGCACAATCCCTGGATAACCGAGAAAAAGTGCTGCTGGTTGGCGTGGGCCTGAAACGGCCGTCGCATGGCCTGCCCGGTGGCGGCGTCACCACGGGGCGCGAGTCGTTGCAGGAACTGGAGGAGCTCGCGATTAGCGCGGGGGCGAATATTTCGGGCATGGTTCTGCAGGTGCGCGAGGCGCTCGATCCGGCCACGCTCGTCGGAAAAGGCAAGCTGGAGGAGATTCGGTTGGAAGCGCACGCCCGGCGCGTCCCGCTGGTGATCGTAGACCACAATCTGACGCCCGTGCAGTTGCGGAACATGGAGAAGGGAATCGGCTGCCGCGTAATTGACCGCACACAGCTGATTCTGGACATTTTCGCGTGTCACGCCCGGACGCGCGAGGGCCAGCTCCAGGTGGAACTCGCGCAACTGAACTATCTGCTGCCGCGATTGACCGGTCGCGGCGAAGAGCTGTCGCGCCTGGGGGGCGGCATCGGCACGCGAGGTCCCGGCGAGCAAAAGCTCGAAACGGACCGTCGGCGCATTCGCGCGCGCGTCGCAAAGATTCAGCAGGCAATCGAGACGGTCCGCCGGCAGCGCGCCACTCGCCGGACGGCGCGGCAGGCAGTGCCACTCGGGATGGTTGCGCTGGTCGGATACACGAACGCGGGGAAGTCCACGCTGTTCAATGCGCTGACGCATGCGGAAGTGGTCACGTCGTCGAAAATGTTCGCAACGCTCGACCCGACGATTCGAGCCGTTCGCTTGCCCTCTCACCGAAGGGTGTTACTGTCGGACACCGTGGGCTTCGTGCGCGATTTGCCGCCGGATTTGATCGCGGCCTTCCGCGCCACGCTGGAGGAAGCCCAGGAAGCGGCGCTGATACTTCAGGTGACGGATATTTCTAATCCGCGCCACGCCGAGCAGGACGCCGAAGTGGACAAGGTGCTCGTGGATCTCGGCGTGCAGGACCGGCCGCGCCTTCAGGTCCTCAACAAGATCGACCGCCTCAGCGAGGAGCAAGTTGCTGCGCTGAAGATGGCGAACGGCCATGGGGGCCGGAAAGTTTTCGTTTCCGCGAGCACGGGTGAAGGGTTGCCGGAGCTCTTGCGGCAGATTGATGGAGCGATGCCGGTCGATCCGCTCAAGCGGCTGCGGCTGTATATTCCCACTTCCGATGGAAGAAGCCTCGCGCTGGTCCATGCTTGCGGACGCGTCTTCCACCATGGGGTGAAAGAAGGACATTTCGTCCTGGACGCGGAGATCCCCCAATCCCTGACACGGCGGCTTGGGGAGTTCACGGACGCGCACACCCGCGGGAATACTTGAACCTCCTCGCGCCCAAGCCGGAGCTTGGCCGGAAGCCGGAACTCGCGCAGAGACAGTCGCTTCGGTGCCAATGAGGGATCACGAAGCGGTGGAAAACGCTGTGGAAAAGAATCTCGCGCAAGGACCGAGATGCAAATTTGATGCCTCGCGCGCGATACGCGATCAGCGAGCCTGCCCGTAATGTAAGTGGCTTAGAAACAGTCACTTAATGCTGCGTGGTCTATTCGGAAGGTGTTCGTAATTGAACCGCGTTCGAGTGATCCGGCACCTTCTCAGATTTGCACAGGATTGCAGCATTTTCTGTATCTAACATTAGGGTTTTCCTGTAGTTGCACAAGCCACGCCAGTCGGGGCGACGCGGTGCCCTTCGGGCCTTTACGTTGACTCGTCCTGGCGGGCAGACTATAGTCAGAGTCCCTGGCTCGGACCCAAGCAAGCCGGGCTTCATTCGAGAGCGGCAATGAACCTGCCGAACAGCCTGACAATCCTGCGGATATTTTTTGTCCCTTTGCTGGTTGTAGTGCTACTCACGCGCCAACCCAACTGGAACATCTGGGGATTGCCGGTTCATTTTGAAGTTCTAGGTGTGTTAATCCTCCTCCTCGCCGCTGCCACGGACGTGATGGACGGCTATCTGGCCCGCACGCGGAAGGAAATTACGACTCTCGGCATTCTTCTGGATCCCATCGCGGACAAGCTGCTGATTTCCGCCGCGTTCGTTTCGTTGGTGGCAATGAATCTCGTGCCGGCGTGGATGGTGGTGATCATCATTGGCCGCGAATTCGTTGTGACGGGTTTGCGCGACATCGCTGTTTCAGAAGGACTCGTGATTCCCGCGTCGGCGTTGGGAAAGACGAAGATGATCTTGCAGGTCGTTGCCGGCTGTATCGTGATCCTCGCCGCCACGTATCACGCGCTCGAGACTTTGGGCTACGTTCTGATGTGGCTCGTGGTGCTGAGCGCGATCGCTTCGGCCGTGCACTACTTCCAAATGTTCTGGAGCCAGGTGAACGTCCGTGTCCAGGAGCGGCGAAGCCGGCCGGTAGTAGAAACGAAAGAAAAGCCGCAGGATGTCCTCACTCACTGATCGTCAGAAGCAGGCGTTGCTGGAGATAGCGAGGCGATCTATTATCGCGGCCGTGGAAGGGCGCGAAATGCCGCAAGACGCCCCGGGCGATCTGGAGCTGAGAAATCCCGGCGGCGCATTCGTGACGTTGCATCGCGGAGCGCGATTGCGAGGGTGCATCGGCCAGCTTCCTGGCAAGGACGAACTGATCGATGTAGTAGCCCGCTGTTCGGCGCTGGCCGCGCTTGAGGACCCTCGCTTTCCAGCGGTAACAAAGGACGAAATCGCCGGTCTGGAAATCGAAATCTCCGTTCTGTCGGAGCCCCAGGATACACCCGTGGAGGATATCGTTCCCGGCAAGCATGGGCTGATGGTGAGTCGCGACTGTGCGCGCGGCGTGCTCTTGCCTCAAGTGGCCGGCCAGATGGGCTGGAGCGCGGAAACCTTTCTTGAGGAAACATGCGTGAAGGCCGGTCTCCACCGGTCTGCGTGGAAAGAGCCCGAAACGCGGGTGCAGTCGTTTACGGCGGAGATATTCAGCGAGTCGCAGTTGAGCCGGCTCGCGCGGTCCGGTGCGCGCTACTCGATTTCGACGTAATCGCCTGTAAAGATTTCGCGCTGCGCAAGCGTCACCAGAACGGTGGATGAGTTCGGACCGGTTCGCAGGACGACACCCTCGCCCAGGATTTCGCGCGGCGTGTTGGTCCAGTCCCAACTCTTCGGGGCGGATCCGAATCCGAACGTCGGTCCCCACTCTCCCTGAACATCGAACGCAAAGCGGGGCGTCGAGTAGGCCGTTTCGTGCTGCGTCCCGGTGTAGCGGAACACTCTGAAATAGTCCCCGACTTTGACGCCCTGGTTCTGCCCCAGGTTGACGTACATCACGTCGAGCGTGCCCATCTGCTGCTGGAACTTCTTGCCTTCGATCACCATCGCTTTGGCTTTGCCGCTGGGCGGCGCGAAGCGGTCGAAACTCGCTTCCGATTTCAACGCCGGAGCAGTGCGCTCCTCAAACGGCACCACGACGTCGCCTCGCTGCATATAATTGCAGGCATTGGAAATCTGCGCGACAGACATCTTTGCGTGGACCACGACGACTTTGACGCGTCCTTCGTCTTCCCACACCGTGCCCATTTTGCGGAGAATGGAGTACTGCCACTTGGTCCACTCCCTGTTAATGCTGTCCACGACTGGCCGGATCACGGAAAACTCGTCGCCCGCCTTGACGCCCTGGTCGGAGCCGCGGTTGATGTAGACGTAATCGCCCTCGTCGAACGTGATCCGGTAATTGGACCCTTCGCCGGTAATGAGATAGCTGCTCCGCGGAACGCTCGCCGACGTCACCACCCCCGAGCAGTACAGATCGCTATCAATCGGGACTGGAGTCTGGTCCTGCGTCTGGCTCTGCGCGAGGGCCACCGACCCCGACAGTGCTAAGAAAAGTCCCGCAAAGACGATTTTCCGGCGCATGGTGCGTGCTCCTTTTAGGCGGTTCGCGTTGTTCGAGCGTCCCCGATTGCTGCGCCCGGCACGGCTCAACGTGCACCCTGAATCCGGCGCTGCCAGGCAGGCCTCTCTTCAACAGGCCTGCCAATCCTCAGAGGATTTCCCGACGAATCGACCGTAACAAACGCTCCCGAGGGGGTCAAGGCAACCGTGCCTCTCGCTTTACACTTTGAGTACCTCATACTAGAGCCTGAACTCCCCTGTACGAAAGGTCAGGAGGGGCCATTCGAGGCCTCATGTGTCACAATTTCCTGCCCTATTTTCGGGCGAACCGATTTGTCCCGGCTTGTATGACGGAGAATCGAGACTGGATGCTTTTTTCGGGCAAAGACAGGATTTGTGGAGTCATCGCGGCCGAAGGCGCAGGCGCGATGTGGGGACAGCTTCGTTTGGCGCTGAAGCGAGTGCCCGCGCGAAAGCAAACGATCGAACTCCGGCTCGATTGGCTGAAAGACGATACGGAAATAAGACGATTCTTGCGCAAACTCAGAGCGGCAAAGGTTCCCGCTACTCTTATTGCTACGTGTCGCCGCCGTGTCGCTGGAGGAAAGTACCGTGGTTCAATCGCCAGGCAGCTCATCCACGTGGCTGACGCGCTCCATGCCGGATGCGCCTGGTACGACCTCGAAATCGAATCAATTCGAGAGTGCCCGCCGGAGGTCCTCGAAGTCCTTCTCGGCGACGGAAAGCGCATCGCTTCCGCGCACTTTTTTGACCGGCTTCCGCGAAACCTGAATCGAACGGTCAGCGAGCTGGAGGCAACGCGCTCGAACGCCGTCAAGCTCGCAGCGCAATGCGAGTCGCTGGCGGAGGGCCTGAAGGTTCTTCACCTCGCGCGAGGAAAGCGAACCGTTGTCGCGGTTCCGATGGGAGAAGCGCCGCTCGCGCTTCGCGTGCTGGCCTCGAGAGAAGGCAGCGCTCTTTCCTATGCGTCCCTGGAGAACTCGACTGCGCCGGGCCAAGTCTCTCTGAAGGACATGGAGGATCTCTATCGAGCGGGCGAACTCGATCGCGCAACGCGCGTCTATGGAACGATTGGCAATCCCATCGGGCATTCGCTTTCGCCGGCGATGCACAACGCCGCATTCCAGGCCCGGCGAATCAACGCAGTGCATCTGCCCTTCCTGGTGACGCAACTGACCGACTTCCTTGGAGTCATCAAGCCGTTGGGCATCGCTGGATTCGGGATCACCCTGCCGCATAAGCAGGCCATCATGAAGTATCTGGATGATTGCGATCCCGTCGCGGCGGAGATCGGCGCCGTTAACACGGTGGCAGTTCGGGGCGGTAAGCTCCACGGCTATAACACGGATTGCATCGGCATTCTGCGAGCGCTCGAGCCGCGCATCAGGCTGGGTGGCAGCCGGATTTTGATTGTCGGAGCGGGAGGCGCGGCGCGTGCGGCGGCCTTCACACTGGCGGGTGCGGGTGCGGCTGTCTTTATCGGCGCTCGTCGAAAGGACCGAGCGGCAGAATTGGCAAGAGTGGCGAATGGCGAAGCGGTGCGACTGAACGATTTGCGCCGGATGTCGTTTGACGCGATCGTCAACGCGACGCCGGTGGGAATGTATCCTTCGGCGCAAGACTGTCCGCTCGAAACCGGCGATTTGAATTGCCGTCTCGTGTTTGACATGATTTATCGCCCGCGAATGACGCGCCTGCTCCAACTCGCTGCGCGGCGCGGAATCCAAACGGTTCCCGGGATCGAGATGTTTGTCGCGCAAGGCGTCGCGCAATGGGAGACCTGGACGGGCCAAACCGCGCCGGTGGGCGTGATGCGACGCGCGGCGATGCGGGCGCTCGACGAAGCTGTGCGCCCAGCTTCAGGCGCTTAGCGAACAAACGATGATTCAGCCCGACTTCAAGACATTTTCCCGGCTGGCCCGGCAGGGCAATCTCGTTCCGGTGTACGACACGTTTACCGCGGATCTGCTCACGCCAGTGGGCGCCTATTTGCGCATCGCGCGCGACGCCCGGTATTCGTTTCTGCTCGAGAGCGTCGAAGGCGGCGAAACAATCGCGCGCTACACCTTTGCGGGGGCGAATCCCGTCGAAGTGTTCCGCGCGCGCGGCCGCGAATGCAGCCTCGAAGCGCAAGGCGCGGGCCTGGGCGCCGCTCCGCGCGGGGCGCCGCGAAAAAGCGTATTGAACCTCCGCGAAAAGTTCACGGGCAACCCTATCGAAGAATTGCGGCGACTGACGGCGCGGTTCCATCCCGTCCGAGTGCCGGGGCTTCCGCCGTTGATTTCAGGAGCGATCGGCTACTGCGCCTACGACATGGTGCGTCTCGTCGAGCGAATCCCGGCAACCGGCCGCGAAGACCTCGGCCTCGACGACTGCGTAATGATGTTTTATCTCGGCCTGCTCGTTTTCGATCACGTGCAGCATCGGGTGTGGATCATCCGGAATGTTTTCACCGAAGACGGCCCGCCGGCGGCCCGCCCGGAAAAAAACACACTGCGGGAAAAATACGACGCCGCGGTTCGCGAAATCGCGCGAACCCGGCGCCTGCTGGAGCACCCGCTTACTCCGGAACGCCGCCCGCGAAAACCCTCGCGTTTGCAATTCCGCTCGAACATGAGCAAGCAGCAGTTCATGGCCGGCGTGCGAAAGGCGAAGGCATATATCCGCGCGGGCGACGTCTTCCAGGTGGTGCCCAGCCAGCGATTTTCGGCGGACATCACCGCGGACCCGTTCGAGATTTACCGCGCTTTGCGTGTGGTGAATCCCTCGCCATATCTGTGTTTCCTGCGGCTCGACGATCTTTCCATCGTATGCAGCTCGCCCGAGATGCTGGTGAAGGTGCAGGGCCGCGACGCGTTCTACAGTCCCATTGCCGGGACGGAGCCTCGCGGCCGCGACGAAAAAGAAGACCGCGCGCTTGAAAGGAAGCTGCTCGCCGATCCCAAGGAGCGGGCCGAGCACATCATGCTGGTTGATCTGGGGCGCAACGATCTTGGCCGCGTTTGCGAGTACGGAAGCGTGAAGGTCGAGCGGTTGATGTTCGTCGAGCGCTATTCCCACGTCATGCACCTGGTTTCAAGCCTGCGCGGAAAGTTGCGCGACGGTGTGGACTGCTTCGACGCTCTGATAGCCTGCTTCCCGGCCGGCACTCTCTCCGGCGCGCCGAAAATCCGCGCCATGGAGATCATTGACGAGCTCGAGCCTACTCGCCGCGGAATTTACGCAGGCGCCATCCTCTATTTGGATTTTTCGGGGAATCTCGATTCGTGTATTGCCCTGCGCACGCTGGTCGCGAAGAACGGCCGCGCTTACATCCAAGCTGGCAGCGGTATCGTGGCCGACTCCGTTCCCCACCGCGAGTATCAGGAAAGCGTGAACAAAGCCCGCGCGCTGGTGCGGGCCGTCGAGATCGCCCACGGGAAGCGCTAACTCCGCAAATCCCGCCGGTCCGGCGGAGAATTGTCACAAATCAGGCCGCAAATCGCGCCAAATCAAGTTAGAAATTCCAGGAAATACTGCGGAACCCCTTCACTCGTACTGCGCCACGCGTATTCTACGAATCCCAACTAAGTGAAAGAATCGCGGGAGTTACGTTCAGGGAGAGGCTGAAGTTACGTTCAGGAGAAGACTGAATGTTCAAAAACCCGTTGATGGTGTTTGTCGCATTGCTGGCGGTCGTCGCGGCTCTGCCTGCCGTTGCCCGCGCCACCGATAAAGACGACGACGTCAGCAGGATCGAAAACTCCGCTCGCGTCCTCCGCGAGATCATGAACACGCCCGACAAAGGCATCCCGCAAGAGCTCCTCGAAAAGACCAAGTGCATTGCGATCATCCCCGGGAGCGTAAAGTTTGCCTTCGTTTTGGGCGGCGAGTACGGCCGCGGACTGGCCACTTGCCACACCGCAAATGGCTGGAGCGCCCCGATATTCCTGGCCGTTGAGGGTGGAAGCGTCGGCTACCAGATCGGCGGCTCATCCACCGACCTGGTACTCCTCTTCATGAACGACCGCGCCTTGGATCATCTCCTCACGGATAAGTTCAAGCTGGGCGCCGATGCTTCGGTGGCCGCCGGTCCCGTTGGACGGCACGCCAGCGCGAACACCGACATCGCTCTGCATGCGGAAATTTTGTCCTACTCCAGGTCCCGAGGCATTTTCGCGGGCGTCAGCCTGAATGGCACGGTCGTCCACGCCGATAAGAGCGGAAATGAAGCGATGTACGGCAACAACGAAAGCCGGCGCGCGATTATCTCCGGGCGCGTCCCGGTCCCCCCTTCCGCGCATTCGTTGCTCAGCGAAATATCGCGATACGTCTTAGAGGCCAAGGCGGCGTTCTGAATTGCTGCGGCCAGCTCCGTTTGCCGGAGCGCGGCATCGCAATTTGGACGATAACGCCGGGACGAAAAGGGCGAGCTCCAGACTCGCCCTTCGTCTGCTCGCGGTCACGAACACCAACCGCCGCTTCCCGCTACTCGGCGGCGGCGGAGCGGAACGCCTTCAGAATGTCCGACAGCGTGAGAACTCCTTCCAACTTGCCCAGATCGGCGCGATTGACGACGGGAAGAATCGGCCAATCACCGGCCCATCGCAACGCCTCTTCCAACGACTCGTCCGGAAAGACCAGCGGCAGCGGCCCCTTCGATTCCAGTTCGCCTGCAGTTCGCGGCGCCTTCGCGGCGGAAGCGCCCGTCACGGCCCCCGCAAGCGCGGCGGCGGCGCCCCCTGCCTCAGATGGATCATTCGGGTCGCGCGATTCTTCGGCGGCTCTCGGCACGCCCTGCGCGGCGTCTGTAGAGGCGACCGCGTCCGCCGATGCGGCAAGTCTTTGGATCTGCTGCCGATCGAGGACGCGCCACTCGCCCAGTTTTGCGCGCAGCAGCAGGGGAAGATCCGGCTGCCCGCTAATTCGCAGGGCGACTTCCGAAACCGCATCATCCGGTTCGACGATGACAGCGCCGTCCTGGCGCATGGCGTCCTCTGCGACCAGCGTGATCTGTTCTCTCAGTTCCTCGATAGACGGAAGCACCAGCCCATCCTGCCTCGCGATCAGGTCAAACAGAGGCAGCTTCTGGTAGCGCCGCGAAATCAGGTACGCAACCATAGTCGAAATCACGACGGGCACAATTGCCGTGTAGCTTCCCGAAAGCTCGATGACCATGAATACGGATGTAATCGGAACCCGAAGAAACCCCGCAAAGAATGTGCCCATTCCGACGAGCGCGAATGTGGCCACCGTTCCCGTCAGGTGGGGAAAGAAGTGCTGTTCAACGGCGCCCACGGCGCCTCCAAGCATGGCGCCGATGAAAAGGGAAGGCGCGAACATTCCGCCCGGCGTCCCGCTCAGGAACGAAATCCCGGTGGCTAGAATCTTCAGCAGCCCGAGCACGAGCAGCAGCTTCCAGGTGAATTGCCCGTGCAGCGCCTGGTCAATGATCACGTAGCCCGCTCCCATCACTTGCGGGAACTTGATTCCGATCACGCCAACCATCAAACCTGCTATCGCGGGCTGCAGATTACGGGTCCAGCCGGGAAGCGCTTGCACCCTGGGACGGCTGTAGGAAATCCATTTCAGAAAAATGAGCGACGCGACCCCGCCCACGATTCCCAGGATCACGTAGGCGATCAGTTCCAGCGGCCGGACAAGCTCGAAGTGTGGCACGCGAAACAGGGACTCCGGTCCGAGAAACCAGCGCACGGTCAGTACGCTGGCAAGCGCCGCCAACACGATCGCTCCGAGCACTCCCGCGCTCCACGTGCCGATCACTTCCTCGATAACGAACAGCACCGCGGAAATCGGAGCGTTGAACGCGGCTGCAAGTCCCGCCGCCGCCCCCACGGGCGCCATCATTCGCACTTTCTTCTGCGAAAGCCGCATCGCGCGGCCGATCGCCGAGGCAATCCCGGCGCCCATCTGAAGGGCCGGGTCTTCGGGCCCGAGGGACTGGCCGCTCCCGATCGCCAGCGAGCACATGACGAATTTCGAGACGACGGTGCGAAACGAGATGTAGCCGTTCAGAACGTACACGGCCAGCTTCGTCTGATTGACTCCGCTTCCGCGCGACCTCGGGAACACGCGCAGAGCCATGAGCCCGATGCCGATGCCGGTGAGCGCCGGGGCTAACAACACTCGCGTCACGCCGGGCGCAAGAGAAGACCCGAGCAGCACCCACCGCGTGAACTCGATGGCGACTCGGAAACAAACGACCGCGAGTCCGGAGAAAATTCCGATCAAGACGGAAAGGAGGAGAAAAAGCCGGTCTTCGCCGATTCCGAAAATCCAGCGGGACCACGATTCCCAGAGATGCGGCCTTGGCCGGGCCGCATTGCTTGTGGCGCTTCCACTTTGCGATTGAACGCCAGCCTGCGTGGGAGCCGCAGCGGGTGTGCCGGCCGGGTCGCTCATGCTCCCGGGCTCGTTCGGCTTTTTGCGATCAGCAAGAGAGCGCGATGCGCCAGGTTCTGCGATGGACCGCACGATTGCGCGGCGGCGTTTTCCACGTCGAACGCCCACTTCATGGCTGCATCCATCTGGTCCGGGTGACGGATGAAGTTCGGCTCGGTCCACGCGCGAGAGTTCCGGCTCAGTTGATCTTCAAGATTTTGCGGCGCAGAAGCCGGCACCGTTGGCCTCGCGTTTGCGGAAGCGGCAGGCGTCTGGTTCGAGACCTGGCCGGGCTGCTTCAAGCATTTCTCTGTCAGCATCCTGGCGTGTGCCAGAGCAACCGTCGCGCGATGCGCGCGCTCGCGTGGAGAGAGTCCGCTCAGGAATGGGCTGGTGGCTTCCACCTCGCGGGATAACGCCAGTGGAGTCGCCACCTCGGGCGCCGCGCGCCTCGAATGCGGCAACTCGTTCAGGTACTCCACGGCTCTTGCGTACTGCGCGAGCTGAAACGCCGAAAGCCCGGCGCCTTCCAGGACGTCCGCATCGTGCTTATGCGCCGGAAGGATCGCGCGGTATTCGTTCAAAGCGCGATCCCAGAGCCCGGCCCGCATGAGCAGCGCAGCCGCCTGTTTCCGCCGTCCAAAATCTGCGCCCGGAACGTCTCTGGCCAGCGCGACCGCTTCCGGCTGAGCCTGCGCCGGCAGCCCATGCGCCAGCAGGTATTCGCACAGTTCGCGGCGAGCGTCCCATCGCTTCGGCAGCGGATCTCCCTCCCATACGCCGTAAATGGCGCCGTAGTAGTAGCGCAGCGATTCCTGGGCGGAAGTCCTGTTCTTCTGACGCGCAGCGATCCGCGCGAGCTCCAGATTGATTTCGCCGCTGCCCGGGGACTCCGCCAGTAAATTCAGCAGATAAGACTGCGCTTGTTCGTCCGTGCTGGGCAGGCCGATTGCTGTCAGCGCCTCCGCCAGGTGAAGCTGGAAAACTGTGTTGGCCTGCGAATAGACGAGGGCGTTCCGGTAGTCCTTGGCCGCCTCCACAGGATTTCCGCCTCGAAACGCCGCTTCGCCCTTCGCAAACCACTCGTCCCCCATCACGTGAATACTCTTGTGGTACATTCGCGAGACGAAAGCGGTGACCGCCAGCAGAACAATCAGCAAACCGAGGCAGCTTAGCAGGACCGTTTCCCGAGAGTACCCGGCGTCGGTTCCCGCAAAACAGTCTCGTTCAACCCGGATCAACGCGCACTTCGGCGCACGCTCTACAAAATCATCGCCTGCCATAGGCTCTGGAACAGAGTAATTCATTTCGGCGCCCGCGCACTAGAATTACCTGAACATCGAGCCAACACGGAGCATTGCGTCCAATTTGGGCGTTGCCACTGCCCGCGAACTTGCCGAAGATCGCGTGCATGACGCGCCCAACCTCCCGAATTGTTCCCGCCGGAAGCAGCGAGGCGTTGGTTTGCGCTGCCGCGCTCTTTCGCGAATATGCGGCGTCGCTGCAGCTCGATTTATCGTTCCAGGATTTCGAGAGTGAACTCGCTACTCTTCCCGGCGGCTATGCTCCTCCGAGCGGCCGCTTGTTTCTTGCGATTCTCGCCGAGCCCGTCCCCGGCCCATCTGCGCTAACACAGTTGCCGGATTGCACGATTGCGGCGGGCTGCGTCGCCCTGCGAAGGTCCGAAGATGAAATCTGCGAAATGAAGCGCCTCTATGTCCGCCCGAAAGCTAGGGGGCTGGGCGTTGGACGAAATCTCGCCTTGACTGTGATCTCAGCCGCGCACGAGATCGGCTATCGCCGGATGCGCCTCGACACCTTGCCTCAAATGGAGCAGGCGCAAACTCTGTATCGCACGCTCGGCTTCCGCGAGATCCCGCCTTACCGCTATAATCCCGTGCCCGGCACCCGCTATTTCGAGCTGACACTGTAGGGTCTCGGCTATCATTGCCCGCGATCGCGCCCTTCTGCGCCACTCTTGTGACCGCGGTTACGTCCGCGAGTTTAGTCGTATCATCGAGCTACCGCATCTAATCCTCCAGCGCAGAAATGCGGTTCTTCGGGAGCCCCGTTTCCGCCTGGAAATCGGTTTTCCCTTAACTGGCCGCTGTGCTACGCTTCCCCTGATCGGAGTAACCCGCGCACCCCGAATCGGGAAGTGTCGGATTTCTACGCAATTTAGAGGTTTCCGCGGGAAGGTGGAACCCCAACCATGTCCACGACCATGGATGTTCAGAGCGCTCGGAAGCCCGAAGTCATAGAGAAGGCGGTAATCCGTTTCTGCGGCGACTCAGGCGACGGCATGCAGATCACCGGAAATCAGTTCACGAATACCGTAGCTCTGTACGGCAACGATCTCGCTACTTTCCCGGACTATCCCGCTGAAATCCGCGCTCCTGCGGGCACGCTGCCGGGCGTGAGCGGTTTCCAGGTCCACTTCTCGTCGAACGATGTCTACACTCCGGGCGACGCCGTGGATGCGCTTGTCGCCATGAATCCCGCCGCGCTGAAGATGAACCTTGCGGACCTCAAGAAGAATGGCATCCTCATCGTCAATCTGGACAGCTTCCGGGAAACCGACCTGCGCAAAGCGCAGATGACCGCGAACCCGCTCGAGGACCATTCACTCGACGGCTATCGCGTTTTCCCCGTCGAGTTGCAGCGCCTCACTCGAATGGCCCTGAAGGAAGTCGGCCTCGACGCCAAGTCCATGGACCGCTGCAAGAACTTCTTCGCGCTCGGAATGTGCTACTGGCTTTACAACCGGCCGATGAATTCCACCATTCGCTGGATCGACGACAAATTCAAGACCAAGCCGCAGCTCGTGCAGGCGAACCGTCTCGCGCTGCAAGCAGGCTACAGCTATTGCGCGGCCACGGAAGCCTTCCAGATCACCTACGAAATTCCGCCCGCGAAGCTTTCTCCCGGCGTCTACCGCAATATCAGCGGGAACACCGCTCTAGCCTTGGGCTTTGTCTCGGCCTCGCAGAAAGCGGGCATCCCGCTGTTTCTCGGTTCCTACCCGATCACGCCTGCATCCGACATCCTCCACGAGCTTTCCCAATACAAGGACTTCGGCGTGGTTACGTTCCAGGCCGAGGATGAAATCGCCGCCATCACAGCCGTAATCGGCGCCGCCTATGCCGGTTCTCTCGGTATCACCACGAGTTCCGGCCCCGGAATGGCGCTGAAGACCGAAGCGCTTGGCCTCGCGACGATGGTCGAGCTGCCCCTCGTCGTGTGCGACATTCAGCGCGGCGGGCCCTCCACCGGCCTTCCGACGAAAACAGAGCAGGCCGACCTTCTACAGGCCCTTTACGGGCGCAACTCCGAAGCGCCCATCCCGATTCTCGCGCCTTCGACTCCGGGCGACTGCTTTTGGATCGCCATGGAAGCAAGTCGCATCGCCCTCAAACACATGCTGCCCGTGATCGTTCTCTCCGACGGTTACCTGGCCAATGGTGCCGAGCCGTGGCGCATCCCGAGCACCGCCGATCTGCCGGAAATTCCCGTGAAGTTCGAAACGAATCCTGAGGGCTTCACTCCTTACCGGCGCGACCCGGAAACGCTCTCGCGGCCGTGGGCCCTTCCGGGAACGCCGGGGCTCGAACACCGCATCGGCGGCCTCGAAAAAGAGGACATCACGGGCAACGTGAGCTACGATCCCCTCAACCACGAGCACATGGTGCGACTCCGGGCGGAAAAGGTCGCGCTGATCGCCAACGACATTCCCGAAGCCACCGTCGAAGGCGATCAGACAGGCGATTTGTTGATCGTTGGATGGGGTTCAACGCATGGCGCGATCACCGCCGCCGTGAAAGCGCAGCGCGCCAAAGGCAATCGCATCGGACACCTGCACCTGCGCTACTTGAATCCGCTGCCGCGCAATGTCGGCGACATCCTGAACCGCTACAAGCGCATCATGGTGCCGGAAATGAATATGGGCCAGCTTGTGACAGTCCTGCGCTCGAAGTTCCTGGTCGAGGCGCAGGGCTACAACAAGATTCAAGGCAAGCCATTCAAGCAGGCCGAAATCGAGCAGCGCATCGAAGAATTCTTGGACGGAACGCTCTGAAGCGTCGGGTTAGGCCTCGGGTCGCTGGGCCGACCTGTCGCAGGCAGGGCCCAGCCCAGAGGTTTGGCGTTTGAAATTTAGGCGTAGCGCTGGGGGCTTCAGCCCGGCAGATTTGGTCTTCGAAATTGGGTTTGGGGGACGTACATGACAACCGCGGCGCCGTTACCGGTTTACACCAAAAAAGATTTTCAGACGGACCAGGAAGTTCGCTGGTGTCCCGGCTGCGGAGACTATGCGATTCTCTCCGCCGTTCAGACCGTGTTTGCCGAGCTGCGGATTCCGCGTGAGAAGTTTGTCGTCATCTCCGGCATCGGTTGCGCGAGCCGTTTCCCCTATTACATGAAGACCTTCGGGTTCCACACCATCCACGGCCGCGCGCCGGCCATCGCGACGGGCGTCAAAATCGCGCGCCCTGACCTGGAAGTCTGGGTGGCCACCGGCGACGGCGACTCGCTTTCCATCGGCGGCAACCACACGATCCACATGTTGCGCCGCAACGTCGGCATCAAGGTCCTCATGTTCAACAATCGCATCTACGGCCTGACCAAAGGCCAGTATTCGCCCACCTCGGAGCTGGGCAAGAAAACGAAGTCCACTCCCTACGGCGTCACCGACCGCCCGTTCAATCCCATTTCTCTGGCCATCGGTTCGGAAGCCACGTTCGTCGCGCGTTCCGTTGACATCTTCCAGGCCCACCTCAAGGACACGTTGAAGAAGGCTGCCGCCCACAAGGGTTCCGCCTACATCGAGATTCTCCAGAATTGCAATATCTTCAACGATGGCGCGTTCGAAAACTTGACCGAAAAGGACGCGCGCAGCGAGCACGTCGTTCAGCTCGAACATGGCAAGCCGCTTATCTTCGGAAAGAATCGCGACAAGGGCATCCGCCTGAACGGTCTCGAACTCGAAGTGGTCCAGTTGGGCAACGGCGTCACCGAAGCCGATCTGCTCGTCCACGACGAACATCATCCGCGCCCCGCGTATGCCTTCCTTCTCGCGCATATGGAGCACCGCCCCGGATTCCCCACGCCCATCGGCGTCCTGCGTTCCTGGGAAGACGTTCCGCGCTACGAAGACCTCATCGCCGAGCAAATCCAGCAGGTGCAGGCGCGCCGCGGCAAGGGCGATCTCGACAAACTCCTCCACGCCGGCGACACCTGGGAAGTCCGCGCGTAAAACGCCTTTCGCTCAGCTTGCGTGGAAGGCAATGCCCTGAAGCGCTGCTGATCGGTTTGCCCGTTCCCTGTTTCGCGGGCCAGGGTACCATGACTTCACGAATACCCACAAAACATGATCGTTTATCCGCTCTTCGTCGTCTAAACTAGTGTGCGACGCTGAGAATAAGGCTTTACAAAGCCACCTGTCCCGAAGTACAACTTGGTGCACTGTACGAAAATATAATTGGGGTCGTACTTGGGGACCGAGCGTAGAAGTGGTCTGGAAATGATTGGTGAGTTTTGCCGCGAGGCAGGAGTTCTGGTTTTCGTGTTTGCAAACCTCGATTTGTGGCTCTACCACACCCAAGATGACTGGGGAGTGGTGGTCCACGTGCTCGAAGCTACTGGCGCAGCGGCGGCTTTTATGGTGACGGGAATTTTGATGGAGAAGTGGAGGCGACAATGATCGATCAGCGCGGTCTCGCTTTAGCGCTATATGCGGGAATTGCTGGTGTTATCTTGCTCGCCGGATACGTGTACAAAGAAGTTCGGGACCACCGAGAGAATCGCAAGAATCCCAAGCTACCTTTTGAACGTAAGGCCAAGGAGGAGGACCATCGTCCTCCCCTGGTCGCGAGTTCTTCCCGATAGCTTCTTGTGAAACTGGTTCAGTGCTTGTGACTGACGCCGTAGGACGTGTCCCAAAACAAATCAACAAATACCTGCTCGCGATTCTTTTCTCGACATTGGTGGGATTCTTGGTGGGCTGCGGTTGGATTGCCTATGCTTTCGCCACTGCGCCCGATGTTGAGGTGCGACTGTCCGCTGCGGACCGTGTCGTTCAGATGGTTGCCTACCTCACCTGTCCAGCTATCGCAATCGGATTGCGCTGGCAGTGGACTCCACTGGTTAATGCAGGCATCTACGGCTTAATAGGGTTACTCTGGCAGGCGAGCCGTCGATCAAACTAGTCGCTGTTCGGCACTCCACTGTATCGCTAGCGTCCGCTCGGTAGGGAAAAGGCCGGCGTGTTTGCGTTTGCCGTCTGAACCGGCTCACCCGGCAGCGCGGGCATTTGCGCGAGGTCGCGGTCGCGTGCCGCGGCGAATTCGTCCCAGTCCGCTTTTGCCACCGGCTGCGACGGAGGGAGCGGCAGTCGTTCGAAGTTCACGAATTGTCCGTTGCGCCGGATGCGAAAATCCAGGTGCGGGCCCGTCGCCAATCCCGTCATTCCAACCAGCCCGATGCGGTCTCCCTGCTGGACGTGTTCGCCGTTGTGAACCAGGATTCGCGACAGGTGCATGTAATACGTCGCGTAGCCGTTCGCGTGCTGCACCTCGACCATGTTGCCGTCCTCACCCTTGCGCCCGGCGAAAGCCACGCGTCCGTCGCCGACGCTCTGCACCGCCGTCCCGGTCGGCGCCGCGTAATCGGTTCCCAGATGCGGGCGGTAAATCTTGAGGATCGGATGATAACGGCTCAGGCTAAAGTGCGACGTGATCCGCGCCGCAAACTTCAGCGGCGAATGCAGGAACGCCTTCTTCATCGATTTCCCGTCGGGAGTGTAGTACGCCGGATTCCCGGCCGGATCGTGGAACAGCACCGCGCTATACTCGTGCCCGTCATTGTCGTATTCGGCCGCGAGAATCCGTCCGTAGCCGCCGAATTCGCCGTTCGCCAGAATCTTCTTTTCAACCACCACGCGAAACGTGTCGCCCGTTCGCGGATCCGTGTAAAAATCCAGATCCCAGCCGAAAATGTCCGCCAGCCGCATGGCCAGCTCGGGCTTTTCGCCCGCGTCGGTCACAGCGTCGAACAGCGAGTCATGGATTTCCCCTGTCACTCCCGCCGTTTCGGTTTGCGACGGAATCGTCCGGATCTCCGATTTGAAATCATCGCCTTTCGGTGAAATCAAAAGCTCACGGTCGGCGTCAATGCGATAGCGAATCGCGCGCAGCTCTCCGAGCAGCGACCGCCCGATCTTGAGCTCATTCCCCGCGCGCACGTGCCGCAAATCGAAAACGGAGCGTGCCGAAGTCGCGATCTGCGCCGCCTTCGCCGAATCGATGCCTACCTTTTGCAAAATCGCGGTGAAAGGAAGCCGGGACGGAACCATTTCCGCCGTGAACACGACGCTATTCTGCTGAATCTGCTTCGTCTGCTCGCGGGCTAGGGCCGTTTGCGCGCCGACCGTCTCCTCGGCGAGGTTCCGGGTCCGATAGCTCGCGATGTCGGCGGCGATGCCGGCCGCTATCAGTGTGCAAAACAGGATGGGCTTCCGCTTCATCATGAAAAGAGTGTTGTCTGGGTTTGCCCCGCAACCCTGGAAAGGATTTTCGGATCAGCAGCCGCGCCTGCTTGCCCCCGTGAAACCGCGGCGATCACAACATCCCGGCGGCGTTAGCGCGAAGCCCCCGCTCCGGCGCCCGCCACTTCTCCCGTCGCGTTCGTGTCCTTCTCGACGAAATAATTGCGCTGGTACAGCCCGCGATAAATCCTTCCCGCAATCTCCGACGCGTGGGGCCCGTTCGTGATTCGTCCGCCCCCGTGCAGCAGCACCACCAGGACAATCTTCGGGTGCGTCTCGTTCGCGTAGGACACGAACCAGCCAAGCCTGCCGCCCACGTTCTCGTCGTTGCAGGTGCCCGTCTTTCCGAGCGCCTGCTCGCCGTCCGGATCGTAGCTTCGGCGCGCCGTTCCGTACATCACTGCGGCCAGCATTCCCGCCCGAATGTCCGGCAGATAATTCTCGATGTCGAGCTGCTTCCGCACCTTCGGCTGGAAGTTCTGGATTTCTTCCTGCGTGCGCGGATATTGCAAATAATAAAATGTTCCGCCGTTGGCCAGCGCCGAAACCAGCTCCGCCAGTTGGAACGGCGTGATGCGAATGCCTTCGCCGAAGCTCGACATCCGCGCTACGCCGCCGTAGGCAGGCGGCGCCGGCGGCAGCGCTCCCGGCTGCTCGCCCGGAATGTCCAGACCCACGCGCTCGCCCAGTCCGACCAGGCTCGCGTAGCGGTGTACCGTTTCAAATCCCAGCTTCTTTCCAACTTCTTCGAAATACTTGTTGTTCGAGTGCGCCAGCGCCTCGGTCAAATCCATGTACCGCCGCCGCCCCACCTTAATCATGGTGTTGCGCGTGATGACGCCTTCCTGCAAACCGGCCAGGGCAATCACCGGCTTGATCGTCGAGCACGGCTCGAAGCCGTCCGTGAATGCCATTTTTTGATCAACGATGGTCAAAATGCGTCCATCGCTCGGGTCTACCGCCACCACCGACCCGCGCTCGTGCCCCAGCGCCGCGACCGCCAGTTCGCGCACTTCCGGATCGTCGTAATCCACCGCATCGAATTTTGCAGGATCGAAATAGCTCGTATATCTATGATGATAAGTAGCATGGCGCGCTCGCGAGCGATACGTCTTGCGAGCCGCGGCTGATGCCGTAGTCCCAAGAATCAGGAAGCAGAAAATCGCTGTGGTGACTGCGACGACTGGGTTCTTCTTCATCTATCCTTCCCACCCTGGATTAGGCACGCCGCCTGCCAAACGCCTCCGACGGCTTACCTGGACGCCCCTACCTCGACGCAAGTGTAGAGTAGCCTCCAAACTTTCTGCAACCCAAATTACGCTCTTATTTTCCGCGAGATAGCGCGCATGGCACAACTGGTCAGCCGAACAGGACCCGCCTTACCCGGTAGAGCAGTGTGTTCCCCGAGCTTCTGCGCCCCTAGATCGTGAAGAAGAGAGCGAAGCACTCGTTGGACTCGGGAAAAGTGAAACATAGCGACAATGCGGAGTCGCCGAATTTATCTGTCAGATGCTTCTGCTCTTCGGGAAGTTCTCCCGCCTCTCCATACCAGATTTCGCACCCCGAGTGGAATGGCCGCAGCGACAGGTAACCCTGCCCGGGAACCAAGGATGATCCCGGGGTTGAGACGATCAGTTCATTGCGAACGAGGCTTCGAGCGGTTGGATCTCCGGGACGTGCAAAAACTTCGTCTTTCGGGGCCTGGTACTCCACAAAACCGGATATCCGGGTTTCGGACCCCGACGAAGATTTGAAGTAGCCCTCTACGCGAATCCGTTCTGAGCTTAGCTTGCCGACTAATGCGTCAGCCTCCGCGAGTGAGATTCGAGCCACGGCCAGCCATTCACATGCGCACTATCGTCCGACGCGGCCCTTTGCCGCGGCCGCGGCCATAGACACGGTCTTAGACGGCTCGGCCGCTTTCGATTCAGCGCCCTTGCCGTTCTCTTCAGCGGCAGGCGCAGGCAGGCCGAGCGCCTTGCGCACGTCGTGTTCGATCTTCGTGCGGAAATCGGCGTTTTCCTTCAAAAAAAGGCGCGCGTTCTCGCGTCCCTGGCCGATGCGCTCTCCCTTGTAGGAAAGCCACGTCCCGGATTTCTCCAGGATGCCCTTCATCACGCCCAGGTCGATCAAATCGCCTTCGCGCGAAATCCCTTCGCCATAGATAATGTCGAACTCCGCTTCGCGGAACGGCGCCGCCACTTTGTTCTTCACCACTTTCGCGCGCGTGCGCGAGCCTACGACGCGGTCGCCTTCCTTGATGGACTGAATCCTGCGAATATCCACGCGAATCGAGGAGTAGAATTTCAGCGCGCGCCCGCCCGTCGTCGTTTCCGGGTTCCCGAACATCACGCCGATCTTCTCGCGAATCTGGTTGATGAACACCAGGCACGTCTTCGATTTGTTGACGATCGCCGTCAGCTTCCGCAGCGCCTGCGACATCAGCCGCGCCTGTAATCCCATCTGCGGCTCGCCCATCTCGCCTTCGAGCTCCGCCTTCGGCACCAGCGCCGCCACCGAGTCCACCACCACGATGTCCACCGCGTTCGTGCGGATCAGCGCCTCCGCAATCGCCAGCGCCTGCTCGCCGTTGTCCGGCTGCGAAACCAGCAAATTGTCCACGTCCACGCCCAGCTTTTTCGCGTACACCGGATCGAGCGCGTGCTCCGCGTCAATGAACGCCGCCTGGCCTCCCGTCTTCTGCGCTTCGGCGATCACGTGCAGAGTCAGCGTCGTCTTCCCGCCCGACTCCGGCCCATACACTTCGATCACGCGCCCGCGCGGAAATCCGCCGACTCCCAGCGCGGCGTCAATCGAGATCGAACCCGTCGAAATCACGTTCACCGGAACCAGCACGTCCCGGCTGCCCAGCCGCATGATCGACCCTTTGCCGTAGTCCTTTTCAATCTGCGAAATTGCCAGATCCAGGTTTCTGCTCCGTTCATCGTTCATTGTGCACCTCGAAGGGGCTTGTCGTTTTGAATTGTGTTGTCAAACCTAAGCCCGGATTTAGTCCCGCCCCGAAAAACCCTCAGGTGTGGAGACCTGAGCTACACTTGCCGTCGCGCTACGATAGCGCGTCACCCGCAACATGCAGCTCACCTCTTTAGAGGTGAGGCATTTCCCACGGCAGGCGGCCCGATTCTACCAAACTGCGCAAATCGCATCCGCCCTTTTCCGGCTCGCCCAAGATAGCACAGGGCGAAGAAAAAGCAAAGACTATTCATCCGCTCCTGAGCTGCCTCCTCCATTCCACATAGGCCAATCCCCGTCGCCGTCCCGCTGTCCGCTTTGCCCGTCGCACCCATCACAGCGTAAGATCAACCCGTGAATTTTGAATGGGACCGGTCCAAAGCGCGGCGGAATCGCCGCAAACATAGGGTTTCTTTCCATGAAGCGGCCACTGTTTTCGGTGATCCCTTGGCGATAACATTTCCCGACCCGGACCATTCCACGTCCGAACAGCGGTTTGTTACAATTGGTCAATCGAGGACGAACAGACTCCTAATCGTCGCTCACGCAGACCGCGACGATGCTGTGAGAATTATCAGCGCCCGTAAAGCAACACCCCGTGAACGGAACTACTATGAAGAAGAGAACTGAAAAGCGCGCGCATAAAGACGAACTTCGTGCCGAGTACGATTTCCCCGCCCTGAAGCGCGGCCGCCGGGGTAAGTACTTCGCGCGGTATCGAAAAGGCACAAATCTCGTTCTCCTGTCTCCCGACGTCGCAGCCTATTTCCCCGACGACCGCTCCGTAAACGCCGCGCTGCGTGACTTAATTCACTCAAGGGGCGCCGTTAAGCGCCACACTTTGAAGTAATCGCCGAGGTTTACGGTTTAGATTTGAACGTGCGCCGCCTGTCTTTGTAGCGGTCTTTGCATTTGAAGCGGGCGCCCCGCTTGAGAATGAAGGGTCGCGCTGTTTGTCTCTGAACTGGTGGGAGCCGCGCGCTTGGAACGGCGAACGCGAGGTTGAGGTAAGCGGCCTTACTGCAATTTGGCGTATTCGGATTTCGCGGCGTCGAGGATGGGGAGGCCGGGGTCGGCGTTCTTCCAGGCCCCGAGGAAATCCTGATAGGCGCTGCGGGCCTTCGACTTGCCGGCGGGGGAATTGTCAGCGCCTGATTTGGAGGAATTGAGTGCGTAGGCGCGGGCCAGTCCGAGCGGCGCGTAACCTACAAACAGGTCTGACGGGAAGACGTTCTTCAGGTTTAATACATTCTGGAATTCCTGCGCCGCGCCGTTCGCCTCGCCGGCCATCAGCAATGCGCTCGCTCGCGTGTACATAGACTCGTTGTTGCCCCGGTCGTAGGGCTGTGCCCGTTTCATCAGGTCCAATGCCTTTTGCGCTTCGTGATGGTTCATGGCGATCAGGGCGCGAACCATAGGCACGTTGACGTTCTGAATGAACTGGTCGTCGGGGCGCTCGCTCGCCGCGCGTGACGCCAGCTTTTCAGCTTGCCTGTCATCGCCGGAACGTGCGTAAACATCGGCCAGGAAGACCAGCAAACTCGGCGCCTGCGTTTGCTTCATTACGGCGTCGGCTTCCGCGATCGCGCCCTTGCGGTCCCCGGCCATGGCCTTCGCCAGCGCTTCTCCCACCGAGTTGCTCAGGATGCTGTCAGAGAGACCGAGGCCTTTGGCTTTCTCATTCGCTTCCTTGATCAATTCTTCCGCGCGGCGCAGTTCGCCGTGCGCGGCGGCCATAGTTGCATCGCGCTGAGTAATGTCGTATTTCCCCTGGGGAGTTGCTTCGGCGAGCGCGCTCTCTTTCTGTACCGTGGCGATGTCGCCTTGTGCCAGGGCAATTCCTGCGAGCTGCTCGTGTATGGAAATGCTTCCCAAATGGCGCTGCTCGGCCTCCGCGAGCACGGATTTGGCGTCGTCAATCTTGTTCGTTGCGAGGTAGGCAAAGGCAGCAAGCGAGTACGGGTTGTACTGATCCGGTGCGAGCTGCTTCGCGAGCAGCGCATTTTGAAGCAGTTTGTCCCACTGTCCCAGGAATAGATAAGTCACGGCCAGATTATTGACGGGCCGCGTGTCGCGCGGGTAGGTGCGCTTGTAGAGTTCGTACTCGTCAATGGCTTTATCAATCTGGCCCGAATACTGATAGTAGTCGCTGGTAATGGCGAGGCGTTCGCGCTCGCTGGCGCGATCTTTGAGGTCGAGAGCCTTTTTCATGTAGCTCAAGGCGAGTTCATTCTGCCCGAGATTGGAATATTCGATAGCGAGTCCCCGGTAGGCCATGGCGAAGCTTGGGTCCAGCTCGATGGCGCGTTTGGTTGGCTCGACCGCTCCTTGGAAATCGCCGTTGTTGTTGAGGACAGAGGCTTCCGTATCGAGTTTGAGCGCTTCGAGCGAGGTGGTGGTGGCGTCCGGCAGAGGCGTATCGAATTTCTGAATCGAGTTGAGCGATTCACCCAGCTTGCCGCGGAGCTCCGTACTGGCCTTGCCGAGAACGTCGAGCACTTTCTCCTTGCTGCCGGCTTGGGCCTGTTGCTCGGCGAGCGAGTCTCCAGTCGTGGCGTTGACGGCCGAGAGCGTAATCACGTATTCGCTGCCCAGGCTCGTAATCGAGCCGTGCACAAAGGCCTTGATGCCTCGACGCTGGCAGATTTCGCGCGCGATGTCGGGCGTGACGCGCGTGTCGGTCTGGCGTCCCATGAGGCGCAATGTGGCTTGGGTGGTCGCCTCGGGCACCAGGCTTAGGAATGGCGATTGAGCGAGGCTCACCTGAAGCGCGGTTTTCAACGTGCCGTCGAATACCGGATCGCCGGTCGTGTTCGTGAAATCCGTGAGAAGGATCGAATCCTTTTCAGTAAGCCGGTTCGCATGGGTACGGAAGAACAGCAGGCCGGCCACGATGATCGCCGCAATCACGACGGCAGCCGAAACCGCAATCTTCAGCGCAGGGCGGCGGGGCGGGAGCACTGTCGATCCTGAGGCTGATGTCGTGGCCTGGGCGGGAATGGATGGGCGCGACTCGGCTTTGGGCTGCTTTGTGGAATTTGACGGCGCGGCTACGGCCGCCTGAGCGGAGACAGAGACCGGAGCCGCTTCCTCTTCGTCTTTGATCACCGCGGAGCGTCCCGATTCCGTCTCGCGCTTCAGCCGCTTCAAGTCCGCGCGAATGTCCGCCGCGGACTGGTAGCGCAGCTCGCGATCCTTCTCGAGCGCCTTGTTGATGATGCGGTCGAGCTCCGGCGGGACGTCCGGGTTAATGCGAACTGGCGCCACCGGCGCCCGGCTGAGAATGGACTGGAAAATGAGCGCGGTTGTATCGCCGCGAAACGGCAAAACCCCGGACGCCATTTCGTACAGCACAACGCCAAACGAAAAAAGATCGGTGCGCGCGTCGAGCTCTTTTCCCTTCGCTTGCTCGGGAGACATGTAGGCAACGGTGCCCAGCGTCGAACCGGGGCTGGTGAGGTGCTCTTCGGTAATGTCGGTTGCCAGCGCCACATCCGCGTTTGTGGCCTGGCCGGCGTCTCTTGCGGTCACTTTCGCCAGGCCGAAATCGAGAATTTTGGCGTGACCTCGTTTCGTGACAAAAATGTTGGCGGGCTTGATGTCGCGGTGGACTATGCCCTGCGTGTGGGCGGCATCCAACGCGTCAGCGATCTCGATCGCCAGGCCGAGGAGTTCATCGATCTCAACGGGGCGGCCGGCGATGATGTGCTTCAGGGTTTTGCCGTCGAGAAACTCCATGGCGATGAACGCGCGCCCGCCTTCGTTCTTGCCCGCTTGACGCGGGACCTCGCCAATGTCGTAAATCGTGCAGATGTTGGGATGATTCAGCGCCGAAGCAGCTTGCGCCTCGCGCTCGAATCGCGCCATGGCTTGAGGATCGCGTGCCACTTCCTGAGGCAGGAATTTCAGCGCGACGAAGCGGCGAAGGCGCGTGTCCTCCGCCTTGTAGACGACGCCCATTCCACCGCCGCCGAGTCTTTCCAGGATGCGGTAGTGCGAGATCGTGTCGCCAACGAATGACTGGCTTTCGGTCATTGCCGCAGGATATTACGTGGCCACCCCGGTCAAGTCAACGCGCCTCGGACCATGCACCTCGGAACGCGCACTTCGAACCACGCGCCTCGGGGCCGCGCGTTCCTCCTGAGCCGTAAATGTAGCGCCGCCGGTCCGCATTGCAATTCTTCCCCGTAGGGGAACGGCATGCCGTGCCCGGCGCTTTGTCTTTGGACCGAGGTGGCGTCTGCCCGCCGTCTGCTTTGCCTTTGTAACGGCGGTCCCGCAGTTTGGGACCGGCCCACAGATTTCAACGTAGCGCACGGCCTTCTGCGCGGCAGTCTTTGCTTGTAGCGCCCGGTACCTGCCTACCGCATGTAGATTCCGCCAGCGTCCTTCTCCCCGGCGACCGGTGAGCGGCCTGTCGTTCTGGTTGACTTCCGAGTGCCTGACGGACATTTCCCCGGGAGCATAGCCCGTCTTCGCTTCACCTCAATTTTCCCCCTCGCAGTAAGTACTAGCTCTTGACAATATGTTAATTATATGATAACGTCCAGCAGGAGATAAGCACCATGACCGGCCTCGACCACGCAATGAGGAGCCTTCCCAAATT
>DATEKA010000081.1:0-16723 GCA_035277685.1 Candidatus Acidiferrales bacterium | reverse complement strand
GGCGCGTGGTGCGGCATTTCGGCCATGCGCCCCAGCTTTGGACGGGTAAGCCGGCACGGCGCAATGGCCATCGCCTGGTCGATGGATAAGCTGTGTCCTATGTCGCGCACCGCTGATGATTGCGGCGTCATTCTCTCCGTTATCGCGGGCCACGACCCAAACGATGTTGACTCGCTTCCCGGAGAATTCCGTTATCCGGCGCCGCAGCTCGAGCCCAAAATGCCGCTGCGCGTCGGACGGCTTACGAATGCCTGGAACCATCTTGAGCCCGGGCTGGACGATGCGGTGAACGCGGCGCTGAAGGTTCTGGAGCAGAACGGCGCGCACATTTCCGACGTTGCTATACCGGATGGACCGTACGAGCAGGTTGCGGAGCTAACGATTCAAATGGAGGCCGTTTCCGCTTTCCAGGACCTGATTGAATCGGGCCGTTGTTTTCAGCTCGAAGATCCACTTGGGAAGATCAACGGCTACGCGGGATTGCAGTTCTCAACGCAGGATTATCTACAGGTGCAACGCGTTCGCACGTTCTTACAGGAACGAATCGACCGGCTCTTTGACAACTACGACGTGCTCGCCACGGCAGGAGAATCGAGCGCCGCATCTCCCATCAAAGAGGTGGACGACGACACGCGGCGTCCCCCATCCAGACGTACTACCTATCGCATTGACGAGCGCGCACCGGATGGGATTTCGAGTCTATGCGGACTTCCGGCGCTGACGGTTCCGTGCGGATTCAGCAAGGACCACTTGCCGTTCGGAATCCAGTTCATCGGCCGGGCTCGCAACGATCATGCTGTTATCGCCGCGGCTCGCCTCTATCAATCCCACACAGACTGGCAAACCAAGCGCCCGCCAATCAGCTAAGCATCGAGCGGCGCGAATGGTCTTACGAGCCGGGGTAACTGCGGGCCGAACCCAGCGGAAAAATGAGGATAGTGAAAACAAAAGGCCCACTCACCTCGAAGGAAGAGCGGGCCCTTTGGATTTTGTCGTTATCGGCGTTTAGGAATTCCAGCGCCGACGTAGACCGGCTAGGCCGAACAGCCCGGTTCCCAACAGCGCCAAGCTGCCGGGTTCCGGTACCGAGTTGCCCCCACCGAGATCATTGGAAACCGCCAACGGCTTACCGCCTCCAATCTGAGAGCCAGCGGAGTTTGTGTAACCGGTGGCCATGACATGGAGGGTTCCGTCAGACGAGCCGCCCGTGATGTTCGCGGTGAACGTGTACGTTACGCCTTCGGTCAGTTGCGTGGTCAGCGTTGACGGAGCATCCCAGCAAACAGCCTTGCCGGTATCCTTTCCGTTGCAGCCGCCGCCATTGCCAACTGCGTTGTTGTCCTGACCGCCGTCCTTGACCGTATAGCCCGAGGGCGCCGACCCCAAAGTAGGACCACCGGTAAAGGTGAACCCTTTCAGAGTGACATCCCCGAGAAACCATCCATTGCAGGTTGAACTGGTGCATTCAACTGTCAACGTAACGGTCGTGCCGGTCACCGTCCCGGTGAACAAGACGCCCGTAGGGTCGAGGTACGAATCGGCGTGGGCAATGCTGCCGGCTAGCAGCACAACCACAGCTACTAACAGGCTTCTAAGTGTTAGGTTCATTTTGATTGTCTTCTCCGGAGAACCAGTCAAAACGCCTGGTCCTGCCGACATGCGGACGCACATACCGGCCCTTAAATACGGGCACGTTGCGGGCCAAACGCTTCTATAGGCTTGTCGCGGTAAGTCACTCTGACTCATTCACCTACGGGCCATCTAAGACCCGCCGGGGCGCCGATTGGTCGGGCTAGGGAAGGTCGCTTCAAGTTTGGGGTAAAGCGTTGCACATCCTGAAACGAACCTGCACCGTTGGCAGCCCCGCCTACAGCGGTTCTGGTACCCGCTATTGCATGGGCTAACCGAGTGAATAAAGGCAAAACTCCGGATCGCCGACTGGCCGCAAAATCGCCCAAAGTTTGTGGTCAAGAAGATGCTTGCGGATGACGTTCCGAAGAAACCTGGGAGCAAGACGTGCGCGAGAAGGTCAGCGAAGCAACTGCCTTCCTGAAGTCGGGAGACTCCTGGAAGGCTGTGGCCGCCTGTGGAATCCTCGTTTTCATTTTTCTCGCGACCGAATATCGCCTCGAATTGTTGACCTGGCGAAGGGCCGCTGTTTTCTGTGTGCTGTATACGCTGATCCTGACGGGGGTTTTTCTGGCCCTTCGCTCCGTAAATTGGATCGTGGCGGACCTGTTCTACGGCCTGGTTGCTGTGTTCGTATACATCGCGGCCGCGTCGGGATGGCTGATCAGGGACATTTCAGTCAAAGGCGGCAGTTCACGGCGGCTGGGCTATATCGTCTTCAATGACGACTGGCGCCAGGCGGACGAGTACTTGTTCCGTCATTGGAGATGGTACGACGGGATACTCGCTGTCCTTCCCGTATTCCTAATACTCCTGGGGTTTCTGCTCTTCAGGAGACTGAACACTCCGCGCGGCCGTTTGAACACGATTATGGGGGTATTGCTTGTGCCAGTCGGACTGGGACCCGGCCTGGACCGGCGGGTCAATCTGGCCCGTCCGCTGCGGGATTTTTGCCGCCAGATTGCACTTCAAAGGGCCGACACTCGATTCCAGAAGCAGTTCTCAGGAAGCGCGGACTTTCCAGCGGCGGGAAAACGCCGTTTTCCCGTGAAGATGTGGGTCCACCGGACAAATTCAGCGGAGAAGCTCAACGCTCTGTTCGACAAATTCGGCGGCTTCGAGTTGGACGTAGTGTTCCACAACGAAGGCGGAGGATATTTTGATGTCACCCATCCTCCGGCCCCGTCTATCGGGCTTACGCTCGATAAGTATTTCTCGAGCCAGCCGGCGATCGCGACAAAGTGCTTCTGGCTGGACTTCAAGAATCTGACGCCCGAAGACGCGGAGTTGGCGCTAAAGAGGCTCAACGCGACAGCGGACAAATTCAAACTGAAGAAGCGCCTGATTGTAGAGTCTCCAAATCCCGAGTTGCTTGGTGGGTTTTCCGAGGCCGGGTTCTACACTTCGTTTTACTTGCCGATAAAGGGTCCAGAACAAACTGAGAGCGCCTGGTCGCGAGAAGTGGCTGCGAGGCTCGAGCACAGCCTTGTCGATTCGGTTTCGACGCCAGAAGACCAATATGAATCGCTGGTCCGCTACAAACACTTCTTCGACTACGACGTGCTGGTGTGGAATTTAAGCGACCCATACATCGCCGAAGTGGACCCTCGAATTAACGTGCTCCTGATAGACCAGCACACACCGTTTGATCGGTGAGGGCTCGAGTCGGCTGGAAGGCCAGCGGATCCGATTCCAGTCTTGTGTCCCTTCCCTTTCAACTTACGAGAGGCGCTCACTTATACCCCACGCCGCTTCGCGATAGCGGCGTGAAGGAGACTATGCCGCGCCGGAAATCGATCTCGGTGAAGACTTTCGTTTCCCTGAGAGCTGGAACGAATCCCACAATCTCATGGCTTCCGGTGTCGATCACGTCTCCGCTGTCCCCCACGAACACGAACTTTCCAGACCGGCTGTGAGTGACCCAGGGGCCGGGTTCCGTGAACGGATGTTTGAGTTGAATGTCGGCGACTTGTTTTGGCGCGAAGCGAGGCAAACCACTCACATCAAACGCATGGATATAGTTGTTGTAGTAATCCACCACATAAACTTGCCTGCTATCCGGCGACAAAGAGATTCCGTGGCTGCAGGAGACGCGGGGGTTGCAGTTCGCGGTTGAGAATCCCGCCACTCTGACTGTGTACAAGATCCCCCCTGTCGAAAGGCTGCCGACCTGAAATCCGTCCAGGCCCATGGTGGTGATGAAGGCGTAACGCTCGCTTCCGTCTATCGTGAACGGGCGCGCCTCGCCGTTGAGGAGAGGTCCGATGCGTCCGGAAACGGAACCCTTTTGAATATCAAAGCGAGCGATAAAATTGCGGCCATCTCCGTTGGTGTCCTTGCCGATGCCGGCCATGTACACGTGAAGGCCATCGTTGGTGACGATCGTGTTGTGAGGGGCCGTGACACCGGCATTGATCGCACCAACGACGCTACCGTTGTTTGCGTCGATTTTGTACCAGTAGGAATGAGTGTGGTCGCCCTCTCCAGTGGGCATGTAGATGGTTCTGCCGTCGGGCGTGATCGAGTGGCTGTCAATTCCCTCACGAAGCACTTTATTCCAGACGACCCTGTCCGTCGACAGCGAGTACTTCATCAGGAAGGGAGTGCAGGCGGCAGGTGAAGTGCATCCATAGCTGATGTAGAGAAACCCGCGCCTGGAAGCGACCGCCCCCCGGACCTCTTCAGTCGATGTTCCGGCACGGACTTGCTTCACTCGCCTAAAGCCGCGGTCAATATCGTAGACCGTGACGACGGGGCCGGAAGTAATGGCGTAGAGAAAGTGCCGCGCCGGACCGAAGCGCCGAGGTTGACGTGGCGATTGCGGGGCGGCCGCACAGAGGCAGAGGACAACCGCGCTCGCTAGAAGCAGCAAGATGACTTTTGCCAGGCCCGGCGGACACCGTAGTACTTTCACGTAAGATCGAAAGACCTCGGACATATTCTCGACAACCTGGCCGAGTTTTCAATCGTATTGTCAGCAGAGCGAGATTTGGGTCACAAGCGCCCGGTAGGAAAGAATCTTTGCCCTCACCACAGCGCAGCTTGGCTTCCGGAGAGACGCGGACCGGCTCGTCACCCGCGCATCTTAGTTGTACCCGACACCGCTTCGGGATAACGGAGTGAAAGAGACGTCGCCATTCTGGAAATCGATCTCAGTGTAGACTTTCGTGTGGCTGAGAGCCGGAAGGTAGCCGACGATTTTATGTGTTCCCGTGTCAATCACGTCGCCACTCTGCCCCACGAATACAAATTTGCCGTCGCGACTGTGGGTCACCCAGGGCCCGGGCGCGGTGTAGGGGTGTTTCAACGGTATATCGGCCACGCGCGAAGGGGCTGAGGACGGCAGGCCGCTGACGTCGAAGACATGGACGTAATTGTTGTAGTAGTCGACGACGTAAATCTGTTTGCTGTCGGGAGACAACGAGATGCCATGACTGCACGAGACGAATGGCGTGCACTTGATGTTGTCGAATCCCGAGGCCTTCACGGTGAAAAGAATGTCCCCCGTCGAAATGCTGCCCACCTCGAAGCCATTCAGACCTGCAGTAGTAATGAACGCATATTGCTGGCGACCGTCGATCGTGAATGGACGAGTCTTGCCATTCAAGACAGGCCCGACCTGCGCGGAAACCTTCGCGTCCGAGGTGTCGACGCGAATTAGATGATTCTCTCCGTCTCCGTTCGTGTCGAGACCGATGGCGCCAAGATACAGATGACTGCCGTCGTTGCTTACGATGGTGTTATGCGGCCTCAGAACTCCGCTTTCGATCGTTCCCAGGATGTTCCCATCGGAAGTGTCAACCTTGTACCAGAGCGAGTGCAGCGCATCGCCCTCTCCGGTGGGCATGTAGATCGTTTTGCCGTCGGGAGTTATGGCATGGCTGTCAACACCTGGATGAAAAACGTTGTTCCAAACGGCCGAATCGTTCGATAAATCGTATTTCATCAAGTACGGCGTGCAAGCGATTGGAGAAGTGCAGCCATAGCTGATGTAGAGAAAGCCGCCTACTTTCGAAGCCACCGCTCCTCGTATTTCTTCCTTTGAAGTGCCGGCGGAAACCTGTTTGATCTGCTTGAAGCCGTTATCCATATCGTAGACGGTGACGACAGGACCGGCGGTGACCGCGTACAGGTAGTGGTTCGTTGTTGCGGCGGCGGCAGTCGCAGTCTTGCTCGTTACCGTAAACCCACTGGGGGACGCCGCCGGCGCAGAGTCGGGATTCGTGACCGTCACCGTATATGTTCCCGCGCTCAAGCTGGGAACCGACGTGGTTAGCTCGGTCGAGCTTACAAACGCCGTTGTGGCGTTTACAACGCCAAAGGCGACGGTTGCTGCGGCGCTGAAACCTTTTCCTTTAATCGTCACAGACGTTCCGGAAACGCCTGAAGCAGGATTGACCGAGCTAACCGTAGGCTGCCCGGCCTTAGCCGATTGCGCTTGAGT
Source organism: Candidatus Acidiferrales bacterium (assembly GCA_035277685.1). Taxonomy (GTDB): domain Bacteria; phylum Acidobacteriota; class Terriglobia; order Acidiferrales; family UBA7541; genus Palsa-295. The sequence goes on along the minus strand of DATEKA010000081.1, from coordinate 10,650 downwards.
GACCGATGGAGTTACGCCGTTGGCTGCACAGCCGGTTAGGGCGAGTGCGGTCAAAGCCGCAAGGACGCCTCGCAGGCCGACGGCTCCGGCTGCCTGAGGGGCTCGCCTTAGTTTTCGTTGAGAGAATTGAAACTGAAGAGCTGAAAGATACAACGGACCCGAGCGGACCAAACGTGACCTCACCAGTTGGATTCGCCGGGCTCATCTAGACTAGCAATTCGGGAAGAAATAGCAATCCTGGCCGGGGTGCAGAGGGATACCTGTCCTTGGAACAGTGGCCCATTTTGGAACGCGCTGGTAGCCTGTCAGGTCGCAGAAACCATCTGGCGCCGGGCGTGGAAAATGAAGTCTGTATTGGCTGCTGGACAACCTTGCAGACGGCTGTCCATTGAACGTTGGAAAATTTCAAGTAATATCGCCAGTGCGTTTATCAGCAACAATTTTCCCACCTACCGGCGATTCGCGCGCCCTCCAATCGGCGCTACCCAATTGATTACTAAGACTTAAATGCTGGGGACGATTTGGCACCAGACATGCGTAACTTGGATGCTCCGCCCGTCTCAGAGCCGCGCAAGGTTTGTAGTTTCCACCTTGTCAGTGGAGCAGCGATGACCGAGACTAACGGCCCGACCTCCTCAGACAAAGTTGATCGGCGAATCCTGCATCCGGCAACTGCGGCGTGGATACTACCCTGGATTGTTCCGGTCGTTACGGGCTTCTATCTGAAATTCGCACTCCTGACCCAATCCGGATTCAGCATTACGGCAGCGTCATTCGGCGCGGCGAACGGATTCGGATTTTGGGAAAAGCTCGCATTTTTCCGCGCCGATGTAATCGTGGCTGCGGCGGGAGGGATCGTACTCCTTCTTATTGGTACGATTTTGCCGCGAAGATTCAGATTTCCTTTTGTTACCGCCTTCAGCGCAACTGTGACCCTGGCACTCTACGCGCAGCTCCGGGCGTTCCGGGTCGTCGGGCAGTTTCTTTCGTTACGGATGTTCTGGACAGCAATTAGCTGGGGTGTGCACGAACCACGGGCTTATGCGTCCTATCTGGGAATTGAGCGGCCGCCGTTCATCTTGGCTTTGGCGGTAGCTCTTTCACTCTGTGTGTGGAGGGCCCTAAGCGGGCGGAAACATCGAATCGAACCCGAGAAGTTGCCCCGTGTCCGATTGACGACGGGCGTGGCAACCTTGGACCTCATACTTTACTGCCTCATCGCGGCGCTGGCGGTGCCTTTGCTGCCGGCAGTTCCGGCAAACCCGTACCGATCCAGCATCCTCGTGAGGGCCCTGTCGGCATATTGGGAAGAAGAACAGGAGCTCCCGACGCGGGAATTTGCGGGTCTGGACGCTTCGGCGCTGCTCGAGCGATACCGTGAAATCAATCATGCTCCCGGCCCAAACGGCAATGATTTGTATTGGGGCAAGGCAAGGGGAAGCAACGTCCTCTTTTTTGTGCTCGAGACCATGCCCGCGAGGTTTCTGCCTCCGGCTGCGAGCATGGACGATCTTCCGAACATGCGGCGTCTGCGGGAAAAGTCGTTTGTTGGCCTTTCTCACTACACAACCTTCCCGCGAACGCATGAAGCCCTCTTTTCCCTTCTCAGTTCGTGGTATCCGCTGGACGCAGACTCGGCGTTTGGCGAAGAGCATGTCGGGCTACACATGCCCGGAATGATGGCAACGCTTTCTTCGAAGGGATATTACACGGCCATTTACAGCCCCATGCAGGGCGGAGCCATGCCTGACGAGGAGATGTTTAAGGATCTCGGGATTCAGCACCAAGTCTATGCGCCGGATGCAACTGCTCCAAAGCCTGGGAAATTACGACACAAATGGGAGCAGGATCGAGTGGCGCGCGACCTGGCGACACTGAACCTGATGAAGCAGGATCTCGACCGGCAGATGTCGAGCCGCCGCAACTTTGCCGCTGTCTTCCTTCCCCAAATTAGCCATCTGCCCTACCCCGACGTTCCCGAGATTATTCATGAACAAAGTCTCGTAAAACGAGCGCGGGGTGTTATCGAGCTGGAGGATGAGTGGTTGGGGCAGATTCTTGGCGTGCTTCAAGAGCACAATCAACTAAACAATACGATTATCGTGATCGTTGGCGACCACGGCATTCGTACGCACAAAGAGGACCCCGAGTTCGTGCCCGGGATGATTGATGAATATTCGTTCCACGTTCCATTGCTGATCTACGCGCCCCGAGCATTGCACCATTCAGTGACAATACCCTGGCTGACATCGCATATCGACGTCTCCCCGACAGTTCTCGACCTGCTGGGGATCAAGCGCAGGATGGCTTTTGAGGAGGGGTCGCCGATCTGGGATGAACGGCTTACGCACAGAACAACATACTTTTTCGCTGATTGGGTATTCGGAGCGGATGGTTACTACTCGAACGGCCGCTTCTACATGCGAAGCGTGATGTCCGGCGGCGCGTATGAGAACTCCCGCCTGCACTTTGAGATCAGCAACATTGTTCCAAGGAACTCTGCCACGCTTACGCAGTTGACGACGTCGCTCGCCTGCATGGAAGCGTTGCAGCGAGTGGCGGCAGCGCGCTTCGCGCCGCGCGGGCGTGTTCGCGATCACATATTCGCAGGCCCTTCGTTGCTCGGCGAACACGAAGCCCGCCAATAGTTTCGGGATCACCCGCTAGCGCACCGCTCTTAAGCGTGTGACATGAAAGCCGCCGGTTTGCCCTTCACGAATGCGCGCAGATCCGGGCTATACTTTCAGCGGAAATCGGAATATCCAGAGGCAGAATTGAACTCTCGCCAGTTCCGTCGAGCGAAGATTCTCTTGAGCGCCATTTTGGCGATTCTCTTTTTGTTCGAAGTGGATTTCGTCGTGTGGCAGGCAAGAGGGGCGCTATTTGCCGCCAGAGTCATGCGAGAGGGGTCGGCACTGATCGACTTTGCGCACGAACGCGGTCTCGAATCACAACGAAAAACCGGAGAATCCTTCGACCAATATGAGAGACGGATGGCAGCCGAAAACCGGCAGACGGCGTTGTTGTATTCGAAGCTGTATTCCGCGAACGTGAGGCAACTCCGGAACGGTCTCGCGCGGCGAAATGCTGTTAACTCGGAGTTAGATGAATTCTATCGAAAACCGCAATCGGTTGTTGCCGTGCATGAGATTGGTCAGACGCTTTTTGACCTGGGAATCCGTTTGCGATCCGAGCGCCTGACGCCTGCCGTGAAGGTCTGGATCAGGCATCTGGTCGTGATCTAGGGTTGGGCCGGTTCGCTCACAGCCTGCGGCACGCAAATTTCGACGAGATCACAAACGGTGCGGCGCAAGGGGAAAAGTGCCGCGGAGCGTCATTTAAACCCAAAGCACGGGCTGGCGAATGAAGAAGTTTCTGATGACCTCCTCGACATCGGAATCGGCCGGGAGGGTCTTCCAGAGCTGAAGGTAATCGGGCCGGTTCAGCGCAATTCCGGCAAAAAGCAGGGAGCATTGCCGCATGGGCCAGTCGTTGGCGTACATCACGTCCGGCGGAAGAGGCCATCTCTTCTTGTCCCGAATATAGGGTTCCATGAACGCAACCGCCCTGGCGATTCCGCGTCCATCCTTCAAGTGGAAGGACCAGAGGTCCTGCTGAGCATCTGAAAGTATCTGGCAAATTGCGGACATCGCATCCAAGTTGAACAGCGAGTAGCCGTATGGCTTCGTTCGCGCCATCTCAAGTGGAAAGCTTCCATCCGACTTCATCTGATTCGGGACGAGTACACTTTGGTAGAATCTGCGCGCATAATCCGCCAGCGAATTATCGCCCGTGAACTTCGCAAACGAGGCAGCCTGCAAGACCCAGCACGTAGCATGGTTGTTCGGGGATTCCATCTCCTCGATCCCGTAGGAAGAAGTGGTCATCCACTGCAGGTAATCGGCAAACCAGGCTTTTACGTCTGACATTTCATCGTCCGCGAGAACGCGGGACGGCGCGATCGTCTGAGCCGCGCGCACCACTTCCACCAAATGGATGGTGTCAATTACGCCGAACCTGGCTCCGGTGGCGCTGCCTCGGATCGCTTGCGCATACTGCAGGTTGGGATTCATGCGGGTAGGCTTGTCAATGAACCAGGCGCGCAAATGCGCAGCGGCGTGCTCAGCATAGGCCCTCCGGTTCGTGATTCGCCACGCTGCAGCCAAAGCCGGAGCTTGCACGCTGAAGCGCAGCAGGAACCGCCGATGATCAAGGAAGTTGCCTGGATTCGAGAGGCCGTCGCGCTGTATGTAAGGACCATGAGGATTGTTGGGATCGGGCCAGAAATAGTCGGCTTCTGAAAAATAATCGTGCCGGCCTCCAGGACTACGGGGGCTCGTGGACGCTGTGATAGTGACTGGCGGCTCCTTCAGATACCGATCGGCAGCGGAAAGCACTCTGGTTCGATCAATGGCAACGACGTCGAACTTGCCAGGCGACTCTGCATGCGGCTGTGCGATAAGCGCCGATGGGCGGGAGACCGCCCATGTTGCGAACGCAGCAGCTGCTTTAAAGAAATCCCGCCTTGAAGGCGGAATGCTTGGGTGACGCTCATCCCTTGCCTCTCCAGCTCCGGAATTGCCCGGTTTGTCGCATGCTCGGCTCAGCTGCTGTGGCATGACCTTGGCATTGCCTTCAAATTGCCGGAATATCCTAACAGTAAACGAAAGCACGACACGTGACAACGGAAGTCCCTGGCGGATTCTGTTTTGATGTTATTATGTGGATGTTTCCGATCATTACTGGCCTTTGGAGAGCATCCATTCCTCGCCCGATCCCCACCGGGGGAATATTGTGACGAACGCGATTAGCATCGTTATCCCTGCGTTTAACGAGGAATCCGGAATTCCATTGGTGATTGCGGAATTGCGGCGAACACTGGCGGACTACCCGGCCACGATTGAAATCGTCGTTGTGGATGACGGCTCCACGGACCAGACGGCGCGCGCGGCGGTCCACTCGGGAGCCCGCGTCATGCGTCACCGAAGCAACCGGGGATATGGGGCCGCCTTGAAGACCGGCATCGCCGCAGCCAGTTGCGACGTTGTGATCATCATCGATGCGGATGGAACTTACCCCGCGAGCGCCATTCCCGGCCTTCTGGAGCAATTGGAGCGCGCCGATATGGTCGTCGGAAGCCGGGTCAACGCGGGCGTGAAGATCCCGCTGATTCGACGTCCAGCCAAATGGGTACTCAATAAGTTAGCTAACTATCTGACTAACGCACGGATACCGGATCTCAACAGCGGCTTGCGCGCATTCCGGCGCGACATCGTGATGCAGTATTTTCCACTGCTGCCTGACCAATTCAGTTGGACGACCACGATCACTCTGGCGATGCACTGCGATCACTATGCGGTCGCGTACATGCCCATCGATTACCGCGCGCGGAAGGGCCGTTCAAAAATCGTGCCGTGGGACGCCGGGAGCTTTTTGATTCTTATCCTGCGGACAAGCATGCTTTTCAAGCCGCTGCGGATATTCCTTCCGATCGTCATCGTTTTTGCGACATATGGAGTCGTCAAAATGGCGGTTGACCTGTCGCATCAACCCAATGTGTCGGCGTCGGCCGTGCTGGCGATGATTTGCGCATTGCTGGTGCTTTTGATCGGTATGTTGGGAGACGCGATTTCAACGCGACTCGGGCGGTTTTCACCGAACGCGGTTGCCGGCGTGCGCCGGGACGATGCCGTTGAAATGGAAGCGGAAAGGGGCGGCCGGCCGGCATGACTATTCTCAACATTATTCTGCGCGTCTACCTTTTCGCCGGCCTGGCGGCTCACAAGCTGGTTTGGGAAGTTTTGAAACGCGGGCGAAATCGCGCCTCTATTTCGCAGCGGGCGGGCCAATGCCCATGGCTGTGGGCCGTAAAGGCCGGAAAGATAGGGGTCACAATCGCCCTATTCATTCAACTCTTCCTGCCCGAAATTCTTCCGATCAGCGATAAGCCGGTCGTCGCCCGGATCATCGGCGTAATTCTCTTCACTTCGGGTCTTCTGATCGCGATTTCGGCGCGTTTCGAGCTGGGGAATAACTGGTCCGACATCGAGACGGGCGAAGTGAAGAAGGATCACATGCTCGTCAACGGGGGCGTATACGGGTATATCCGGCACCCGATCTATAGCGGAGACCTGGCGATGCTGCTCGGGTTCGAGCTTTGCCTCAATTCGTGGCTTTTTCTTGCGATCCTGGTGATCGCCATCCCGACAGCTTACAAAGCAGTACGCGAAGAAGAGGTACTTGCTCAGACCGTCACAGGCTATCGGGATTATCGCAGCCAGACGAAACGCTTTATTCCTTTTGTTATCTGATGATCCGCATCGTTCCAGTTTTCCCGCGCGTTTTTGGAGTGTCCGCGCCCTATCCCACTTGAATCATCGGGAGAGTTCTGTGAGTTTAACCACGCCAGAAAAGAAAGACGGGCAATTTGAGCGGCGCGCGGTCCACTGGAGACAGCGTGTATCCGAGCCCGCTTCCACTGAGCGCCCTTTATCGCAAGTCGTCATCTTAGGGGCAGGGCCAGCCGGTGTGGGCGCTGCGTATCAGCTTGCGAGACGACGCCTCGCCAGCCCGGTGGTCCTCGAACAGCGCGATTGCGTTGGCGGAAACGCGGGTAGTTTCGAGGTAGACGGCATCTGGGCGGACTATGGGAGCCACCGTTTGCATCCCTCTTGCGACCCGGAGATTCTGGCGGATCTTCAAGATTTGCTCGGGAGCGACCTGGCCAGCCGGCCGAGACACGGAAGGATCCGGCTCCGCGGGCGATGGATTCATTTTCCTTTGAAGCCTGTTGATCTCGCTGTTCATCTCCCGCCCCAGTTCACGATCGGTGTTGTGGGTGACATGTTTCGCAAAGCGCTGGCGGGCCGGCAAGCCGGCTCCGAGACGTTTTCGTCCGTGCTGGAGCGTTCTCTGGGCCGAACCATCTGCCGCGACTTCTATTTTCCTTACGCAAAGAAGATTTGGGGTGTTCCGCCGGATGCGATATCCGTGACGCAGGCGCGCCGCCGCGTGTCGGCCAATTCGCTCGGCAAAATGTTTCGCAAAGTGGCGTCGTCAATCCCGGGGCTGAAACCTCCGGGCGCGGGCCGCTTTTTCTATCCGCGATTCGGTTATGGCGAGATCTGCGAACGTCTCTACAAGGCGGGCGCCGAGGCGGGGGCGGAATTCCGTTTTGGAGCTCGAATAACGGCGATCGAAAGACAGGGAAACCAGCTGACTGCGGTCCGATTTCTGCAAAACAATCAGGAAAGCAGAATGCCTGTCGATAACGTATGGTCAACGCTTCCGATCACGATCCTGGCGAAGTCTCTCCAACCGCAGCCCCCCGCGGAAATCTTAGAGGCTGCATCCAAGATTTCGTTTCGCGGGATGATTCTGATATATCTCGTGCTCCAGCAAAAACAATTCACGGAATTCGACGCACATTATTTCCCGGAAGCGTCCATTCCGATTTCGCGGCTGTCGGAGCCAAAGAACTATAGCGTGGCCGATGAACCTTCGGATCGGACGCTCCTGTGCGCTGAGCTTCCCACCGACCGCGGATCAACGGAATGGGAAATGAGCGATGAGCAACTCGGGGCTCTGCTCTGTCGCAGCCTTTCGGACGCGGGGATCCCTGTTTCTGCGCCGGTGCTCCGCGTTTTGACTCGGCGTCTCCCGCAGGCCTATCCCATATATCAAATCGGGTATGAAGAACAGTTCGACGCAATTGACGGCTGGCTTCAAGAGATCAAGGGCCTTCTAACATTTGGCAGACAGGGACTTTTTGTGCATGACAACACGCACCACGCTCTCTACATGTCCTACGCCGCCGCGGAGTGCTTTGGGAGAGATGGCGTCTTCGACTGGAACCGATGGCGTGAGTACCGAAGCGTGTTTGAGACTCATGTCGTCGAAGATTAGGCAGGAAATCCGACTCTTGCGAGTGGCCCTACGCTAAACGGCCGGCCGTTGATCGGAACCATACGACAAACTTCTTCAGCCCCTCGTCCAGGCGCGTGGCTGGGCGATACCCCAAGACGCGAGCGGATTTTGAGATATCGGCCCAGGTGATCAGGACGTCACCCAGCTGCAGAGGCTTCTGTTGCTTCAGCGCCCTTCGGCCAGTTGCTTCTTCGAGCAGTCCAACGAGTTCGGCAAGCGTCACCGGATGCGAATTTCCGAGGTTGAATATCTCGAAAGGAGGTCCTGGTCCGCGTGGCGGTTCATAGTCAAGGGCTGCCATCACCCCAGAGACAATATCATCCACATAAGTGTAGTCGCGACCTGTCGATCCGTCGCCGAAGATCGGCAACGGCTTTCCCTGCTCGATTAAGGCGGTGAATTTGTGAATGGCCAAATCGGGCCGCTGGCGCGGTCCGTACACAGTGAAAAAGCGGAGACAAATGACAGGGAAACTATACAGGTGCGCATACGTATAGCCGAGCGCCTCTCCGGCCAACTTTGTTGCGCCGTAGGGTGAAACGGGCCGGAGGTCGCCCTGAGCCTCCGAGAACGGCGTCTTGCTCGTCATACCGTAAACGGAGCTCGATGAGCCAAAAATGAATTTCTCGACCCCATACTGGCGGGACACCTCGAGTAGATTGACCGTGCCTCCGATGTTCACGCGTTCGTACAGAAGAGGCTGCTCAATGGACGGCCGGACGCCGGCGCGCGCCGCCAAATGAATCACTGCGTCGGGCCGTACTCGCTTGACGAGATCGCGCATCGCGCCCGCGCCGCGAATGTCCTTACTGGCGAATGCGAACTTCCCGTTCTTCCGAATCTCGGCGAGATTCGACTTTTTTCGGGAGAGCGAATAGAAGCGGTCGAGATTATCCACTATCGTGAGTTCTGCGTTCCGCCGCAGGAGCTCTTGAGCAACATGGGACCCTATGAAGCCTGCTCCTCCGGTAAGAAGAACACGCTTGCGTTGTGCGGTCACTCGCTTCCCCCAGGCTTCGACTATAGGACTTGGAACGGTTCGCCAGTTTAACAGCAAAACTTGCCGGCAGCTGCCATTCCTACGTGAGACTCGATCGCGAAGAGAAGGCGGGGTGGCACAGAATGGTAGGCGGGTGCCGTCGAAAATGCCTAGTTCTTATTTTCCCAAAAACTCTTGGCTGGGAGATCCAGTGAATCAGCGTAAGTATTTGTTTCTACTGTATTTACGTCTTATGCTGCGCCGTTTTAGCCGGTGGATTTGGCTCAATACGTGCTCTGGTAGACTATTCCTCTCAGGGAAATGGAGTCAATGGACCGATCCACTCGAAACGACCACGGTGACAGGTCGCCCCTGGTTTTTCTGTTAGGACTGATACTTGTAAGTGCCGTTTGGATCGGTGCCGCCTTCTTGACTGCTCGTCACGCTGCCTCGATTGGCGTTTCCATTCCCCTTCGCCACAGTTTGCATTTACACCTGCTGAAGTATCTTTGGCTACTGGCCTTCGTGGCATGGCTGGTTACGCGGCCGGCATTTCGGATGCTCGTTTGGGGGCGTCCGGGCCAGAACCCCCTTGTGGGTGAGCGGAACCGAAAGTCGGAGAGTTGGAGAGACAAGGGATTCGCCCTGGCCTTTTATGTCGTTCTGGCTTTCGTCTTTACGCTGCCTAGCTCTATTCACCCCTCTCAATCTTTACTCGGACGAGGTGGAGATAATTATCTTCACGCCTGGTTCCTCTGGGAGTTCGCGCGGGCGCTAGTCCACGGTCAGAACCCCTTCCACACGACACTCATTTTGTATCCGATGGGAGCCAATCTGACATGGGCGACGACCGACATACTCGGCCAGATTATGGCTGTGCCACTGAGCCTATTGCTTGGGCCAGTTGTTACCTACAACGTCTTGGTGGTTCTACAACTGGCGCTCGGGGCGTTCTTCGCTCGAGTGCTCTGCCTGCGAGTTTGCCGAAACGCCATGGCGGCTACCATCGGAGGCATCGTCTTCGGCTTCAGCCCGTTCCTTCTTGTTCACGCTTTGGGACATTTGAGTCTGATTACAACTTTTCCGCTACCGATTTACGTTCTCGCTCTAGGACGGCTATTGGATAAGGAACAGCCTTCGTGGAAGGATGGCGTACTCGTTGGCCTCGCACTCACCTTGGTGGCACTTGGAAATTATGAGTACGCTCTCATACTCGTGCTGTTCAGTGCGCTGGTTGTCGTAATTGACTTCGGTCGCGCCGGTTTCCCTCTTCTGAAACGAATCTGGATGCCATTGGCGGCTTCAGTGGTGGTCTTTTTCGTTTGCCTGTCCCCCTTATTGCTGATGATGTCGCGCGACTATGCCAAGCCTGCTCCGTTTGAGAACGCAACAGCTTACTCGGCGGACGCCTTGAGCTTTTTTGTTCCGAGTCTCGACCAATCCGTCCTAGGCAGCTACGTACGTAAGCTGCCCGTTCACTTTTTCGTGGGTCCAGGCGGAATCGAAGGCGTCGAGTTCATTGGCTTGGCCGCTCTCTGCCTCGCGTTGATTGGAGCATGGTCGGCCACGGAAGATCAGCGTCGGTGGGCAGGACGCGCGTTAGTTGCTGGTGCCGTATTCGCGCTTCTTTCGTTGGGACCGATCATTCACGTTCTCGGGGAAAGGGTTCTGATTCTTCCGGCGCCGGCTGCCCCGTTATATAAGCTCAGCGTGATGCGCTTTCTTCGCGAACCGGCGCGGTTGTC
>DATEKA010000080.1:0-8604 GCA_035277685.1 Candidatus Acidiferrales bacterium | reverse complement strand
ACGAGAAAAGCGGTGATGCCACGCGAACCGGCCGCGGGATCCGTCCTCGCGAAGACGACGTAGACGCCGGAGAATCCGCCGTTCGTCACCCAGCTCTTCGTTCCGCTGATGATGAAATGGTCGCCGCTGCGGACGGCGCGCGTTCGAATGCCGGCCGCGTCGGACCCGGCGCCCGGTTCCGTGAGACAGAAGCCGCCGAGAATTTCGCCGCGTGCCAGGCGCGGCAGATATTTTTTCTTTTGCGCCGGTGTTCCGTGGTTCAGGATGGGGGCGGCGGCAACGGAGTTGGTAACGCTGAGAGTGACCGCCGTTGACGCGCAAACGCGCGCCACTTCTTCGATCATCAGGGCGTATGTGACGGTGTCGGTGGCGGAGCCGCCGTATTCCTCGGGTATGAGCATGCCGCAGCAGCCAAGTTCCCCGAGCCGGCGAATCTGCTCTTCGGGAAACTTCTCCGCGCGGTCGTACTCGCGCAGAAGCGGGCGCATTTCCGTTTCCATGAACTGACGCACGGTGTCGCGGACGAGAAGCTGGTCGCTGGTGAAAGAGAAATCCATAGAAACAACTGAGAGTTTACAGTTAACAGTTGGGAGTTCAAAGCGCGCAACAGCACGCCAAGCATTCCGCGCTCGCCCGGTTTTCCACAATTCGAACTCTTGCAGCGAGCGCGCCGAGTCCGCATAATCGGTTCCTCAAACGTCCCTCTTAGCAGATGAACGAACCCAACACGCCGTTGATGCGGCAGTATCATGCCGTCAAGAAGCAGCATCCCAATGCGCTGCTGCTCTTCCGCCTGGGCGATTTTTACGAACTGTTCTACGACGACGCGCTCATTGCGTCGAAAATTCTGCAGATCACGCTCACCTCGCGCAACAAAGAGAGAGGCCAGGCCGTGCCGATGTGCGGCGTTCCCTATCACGCGGCCGAAAGTTACATCACGCGGTTGATTCGCGCGGGCCACAAAGTGGCGATCTGCGAACAGATGGAACAGCCGGGGCCGGGGAAAAAACTGGTGCGGCGCGAAGTGATACGCGTGCTTACGCCGGGAACGGCGACCGGCTCGTCGCTGATCGAACTGAAGGAAAACAATTTTCTCGCAGCGATCGCCCGGGGCGCCGGAAAGATTCGAGCGAAAGCTGCGCGCGCGCAGACCGCCGGCCATGCCGCCGCGAGCGAAGAAGAACGCGCGTCCAGCGACGCCGAACGGGAAGCGGGCGATGGCACGGTGATTGGGCTGGCCTACGTGGACCTCTCGACCGGCGATTTTCGGGCGACGGAGTTCAGCGGAGAAAAGGCGCAGGCGCGCCTGCGCGACGAGATCGAGATTCTGCGCCCGCGCGAGATCTTGGCGCCACAGCCCTCGACGCTGTTTGCGGCCGCCGAGCCGCGCGCGACGGACGCCGCCGCGGTCAATGCCGTAGAAACGCGGCTGGACGATTGGGTCTTCGATCCCTCGTACGCCGCGCGCGTTCTCGAACAGCAATTCCGGGTGGCGGCGTTGACAGGATTCGGGCTTGAAGGCCGTTCGCAGGCGATCGCGGCTGCGGGCGCGATCGTCCACTATCTTCGCGAAACGTCGGCAATCGGCGCGAGCAGAATAGACGGAACGCGGGGTCGAGAAGCGGCTGCTTCGGGCCTGGAGCATCTCGACCGCGTCGCCTACTACGAACAGCAAGACGCGATGATTCTCGATGGGGTCACGGCGCGGAATCTGGAGTTGACCGAGCCCGCGTCAGACGACGCCTCGACGACGCTGCTTCGGGCGGTCGACGAAACAGCAACCGGCATGGGAGCGCGCCTGCTTCGAGCCCGTATGCTGCGCCCGGAAATTTCCCGCCCCGAAATCGAGGCGCGCCTGGATGCGGTCGAGCAACTGAAAGCGGCGACGGTCGCGCGCGAAGAGATTCACAAGTACATGCAGAGCATTCTGGACCTGGAGCGCCTGACCAGCCGCGTCACGCTCGGCTTTGCGACGCCGCGCGATTTGCTCGCGCTGCGCGAATCGCTCGAACAGATTCCCATCGTGCGGACGTTCCTGCAGAGCGTGTTCGGACAGCCGGAGAAGGAAGTAGCGGACAAACGGCAAGCGGCGTTGCCGGCGAACGCGCGGCCTCCCCGGCTCGTGGAGATTCACGCCCGGATGGACGAGTTGGCGGATGTTCGCGACCTGATCGCGCGAGGCATTGCGGACGATCCGCCCGCGCTCGCGAGCGATCCCGGCGCGATTCGCCGAGGCTATCATGCGGAACTCGACGAGCTACGCGACATTCTGAGGCAAGGCCGGCAGATCATCGCGTCGATGGAGGAACGCGAGCGGAAGCGCACCGGGATCGCTTCGCTGAAGATTCGCTATAACCAGGTCTTCGGCTACTACATCGAGATTTCGAAGGCGAACCTGCACCTCGCGCCGGCCGACTATGAAAGGAAGCAGACGCTGGTCGGCGCGGAGCGATTCACGTCAGGCGAGCTGAAGGAATATGAGCGCAAGGTGCTCTCTGCCGAGGAACGCGTGCTCGAACTCGAGCGGCGACTGTATGCCGAAATTCGCGAAAAGATCGCACGCGAAGCGGGGCGTCTGCGGCGCACCGCCGCGGCTATAGCGGAGACCGACGTTTTGGTGAACTTCTCGCGCATTGCGGCGGCGCGAAACTACGTTCGGCCGCAATTCACGGAAACACGCGGAATCGCTGAAACGGCGAACGCGGAGGAAACGACTAGAACGGACGATAATTCAGCGGCCGAGCAGGAAAGCTCAACGGCGGGGGCGTCGACGTTACGCGGGACGCTGCTGATTGCCGGCGGGCGGCACCCCGTGATTGAAAAGCTGGCCGAGGAGCGCGGCGAGCGTTTCGTTCCCAACGATCTCTATCTCGACGACAACTCGCAATTCCTGTTGATCATCACCGGGCCAAATATGGGAGGAAAGTCCACATACCTGCGGCAGGCTGCGCTCATTGCGATCCTGGCGCAGATGGGATCGTTCGTACCGGCGACGCAGGCGCGCTTGCCGATTTTCGACCGAATCTTCACGCGCATTGGCGCATCGGACAATCTCGCGCGCGGCCGCTCGACGTTTCTAGTCGAGATGAGCGAGGTCGCCGCCATCTTGAACACAGCGACGCGCGACAGCCTTGTCCTGTTGGACGAGGTAGGGCGCGGAACGGCGACGTTCGACGGGTTGTCCATCGCATGGGCCGTGGTGGAAGCGCTGCACGGAGGGGAACGCCCGCGCACGCTCTTTGCCACGCATTATCACGAATTGACCGAGCTCGAGCAATTGCTCCCGGGCGTCAGGAACGTGCATGTTTCAGTGCGGGAGGCGGGCAGCGAGATCGTATTCTTGCGGCGCGTCGAGCCGGGCAGCGCGGACAAGAGCTATGGAATCGAGGTTGCGCGCCTGGCGGGCCTGCCACACGACGTGATCGTCCGGGCTCGCGAGATTTTGAAGCGCCACGAGCGCAGCGAAGACAAGCTCACAGCCGAACTTTCTCCTGGCGCCACGCCCGCCCCTCCCCAGCAGACGAGCTTTACGGCTATTGATGAATCAGTGCTCGGAAAGTTGCGAGCAGCGGCGCTGGACCATATGACTCCGCTCGAAGCGCTGACGCTTCTCGACGCGCTTCAACGCCAATTGAAGTAGCGCCGGGCATTTTCCTGATGTTTTATCGCCGCTCCGGCTATCTCCCGATATTCCAGAGGCTTCCGCAAACCGCAGCGTGTCGAAGTGGCTGTTGCTCAGGAAAGCACGCCCCGCCGCCAGAACTATCGCCCGGCGCGCGCGGAAATCGTAACCTAGCGAATAGCAGACGGGGCCGCCGGCTGAGAAGCCGGTGGGCTTCGCTGTGCCGTAGAGCCGTTTCTCCGCCAGCGCCATGGAAAACACCGAAGCCCTCTCGTCCGCGCGTCCTCCTGTTCTGAGGAGACTCTCCAACACATCCTGGGTTCTTGTCTGCTCGTGGGTCGTGCTGGTCGGCAGTTACGCGGTTGTTGCGCTCACCGCGCGGCACAGCCGGCAACTGACGGCCTTCGGCGACATCGGGATGTGCCTGGTCGCGTTGTTTGGCACGGCGGCGCTGTTGTTGAACGTGCGAGCCCCCAGCCGCCGGGCTCGTGCATTCTGGATTCTTCTGGCGGCCGGATGCGCCTCCTGGCTGGTGTCGCAACTGGTCTGGACTTATTTCGAAATCGTCCTCCGGCAGGAAGTGCCGAACCCGTTCCTCGGGGACGTGATCGTCTTCCTTCACCCGGTTCCGATGATCGCGGCGCTGGCGCTGAGGCCGCACGAAAGCCGCGACGATTTGAACGTTCGCGCGAGCTACATCGATTTTTCGCTTCTCGTCGCTTGGTGGGTCTACCTGTATATGTTCGTGGTGATTCCCTGGCAGTACGTCTCGCCGAACGTTCTCGCGTACGGCCAGAGTTACGACGACCTGGCTATCGCGGAAAACTTTCTGCTCGTTCTTGGCTTCGCTTCACTGCTGTTCCGAGCCAAAGGCAAATGGCGCGAGATTTACGCGCACCTGTTCAGCGCCTCCCTGATGTACGCGGCAGGTTCGTTCATCGCCAACCGCGCGATCGATGTGCAGACGTACTACACGGGCGGGCCTGCTGACCTTCCTTTGGTGGGATCCTTCGTCTGGTTTGGGACGGCGGGAATCGTGGCGTATTCCCTGAAACCGAAACCGGCGGAAACGCCGGCGAACGCAGCGAGCGATTCACGATGGCCCGCGCGATTTGCCATGATCGCCGTGTTCTCGATTCCGCTCATGTCGCTATGGACGATTTTGTTCAGCCATGTCCCTCATACCGTCGCTGTTTTCCGGATTGAAGTGGCTCAATCCATGCTGATCGTCGCGGCAACGCTGCTGTTTATTCGGCAGCGGCTGGTAGATCGCGACCGCCTGCGGCTCCTGAGCGCGTCCCAGGAAGCGCTCGACGACCTCAAACATTTTCAGCAGCAGATGGTGCAGAACGAAAAGCTTGTTTCCATCGGGCAACTCGCGGCCGGCGCGGCCCACGAAATCAACAATCCGCTGACGGGAATTCTCGGGTACTCGGATCTCCTGGCCGATGACGCGAACCTTACCGAACGCCAGCGGGCCAGCGCGGACAAAATCCGGACCCTTGCTCGCAGAATCAAAACCCTGGTCACCAGCCTCCTGAGCTTCGCGCGACGCGTCCCCTCGGAAAAAACTCTTCTCGATCTGAACCAAGTGATCGAAACGGCCCTAAACCTGAACAATTTGAGCCTCCGCGACAAAAAGATCGACGTTGAGATTCTCCCGGATGCCGACCTGCCCCAGGTGCGTGGCGACGCCAATCAGCTCCTGCAAGTGTGCTTCAACCTGATGAGCAATGCCGTTGACGCTCTTGACGAAATCGGCGGCGGCAAGCTCACGATTCACACCGATCACGATCCCGAGAGAGTCGTTGTGGAGTTTTCGGATACGGGGCCGGGTATGGCATCGCCACAACAGGTATTCGACCCATTCTTCACGACGAAGCCCGTGGGAAAAGGTACGGGCTTGGGACTGAGCATCTGTTACGGAATTGTGCAGGAACATAGCGGAAGGATTTCCTGCCGCAACCGCCCCGAAGGCGGCGCAACATTTACGGTGGAATTCCCAGTCGCGGCTGACGGCGGCTCTTCCTCTTCGAGATCGCCGGTAGGCGCCGCGAAGTCGGTTTCATAGAAGGAATGGAGTTCACGGCAACAAAGGAACCCGAGCTCAACACAGTTTGAGTTCCCAGGCTATTTTCACGGAGACCACTCATGGAAGCGCCGGACCCGCAGAGTTCCAAACCCGCAGAAACCTGTACCGGACCCGTGCCTACGCCCAGCATTATTTCCGCCATGCTGCGCGCCGCGAAAGGCACCAGCGACCTGATCTTTTCGCCAGGCCGCGCACCGCAAATCGAAGTGAACGGCCAGTTGGTGCAGCTCAAGATACCAGGGGTCGGCACCCTGACCCCCGAAGACACGGCCCGCATCGCCGCCGACCTGATCGGGCGGAACGCGCAGGCCGTGGCGAAACTCAAGGAGCAAGGCTCCTGCGACATCTCTTACAGCTTGCCCAAGCTTTCGCGGTTCCGCGTCAACGTTTTCACGCAGCGAGGGAGTTGCGCCATCGTGATGCGCGTCATCCCGAGCAATGTCCCTGACTTTGCCGCTCTGAATCTTCCTTCCCAACTTGCCGACTGCTGCGGTCTGCGCAACGGCATCGTTCTGGTCACGGGTCCGACCGGAAGCGGCAAATCCTCGACGCTTGCCGCGATCCTGAACAAGATTAACGAGGAAAAGGCCTATCACATCATCACCATCGAAGACCCGATCGAATTTCTCCACTCCCACAAGCATTCGACGATCCATCAACGCGAATTGCACTCGGACACGCCCAGCTTTGCCCTTGCCCTTCGCGCCGCCCTGCGGCAAGCGCCCAAAGTGATTTTGGTTGGCGAGATGCGCGACAAGGAAACCATCGAGGTCGCCCTCGAAGCCGCCGAAACGGGCCATCTCGTCTTCTCAACCCTGCACACCATCGATGCGTCGAAAACGATCGAGCGTATCATTGGCGTCTTCGCCCTGGGCGAGCAAAACGCCATCCGGAACCGGCTTGGAAAAGCGTTCCGTTATGTGATTTCGCAGCGCCTGATCCCGCGGCAGGATGGCACCGGACGCGTCGCCGCATTCGAGATCCTTAAATCCACCGTTCGCACACGAGAATACGTCGAGCGAGGCGAAACCGAGGGCAAGAGCCTCCTCGACGCGATCCGCGACGGCTCCACAGAAGGCATGCAGTGCTTCGACGAAGAGATCGAAAAGCTGATCCGCTCGAAAGTGATCGACGTTGCTACGGGGCTTTCCTACGCGACAAACGCAGGCAATCTTCGCTTGCTTCTCGCGGATTTTCTAGAGGATGCCGAACGTTCTGCGGCCAGGAGCTCCGGCTCCGCGCGTCGCGACGCGTCGCCCGCTCCTGCTGTCCCTGCGGGCCGCCCTGCCGGAATGGACCCGAACCTCGAACTCTCGTAGTCCCCTCTCAGCGCGCGGCTGGTCCGGGAAGCGAGAGTCTTGGCAGAATCAATTGTTCTCCGAAAAGGGGCTAACCGTCCCATTGCAGAGCGGCTGCACGTTTTCTTAGTTGCTTAGATCGGTTGTCTTGCACTTGCGCTGGCTTCATTGCCCGATTGACCACACGCCGGCTGATTCGATTGAGCATTCCTACCCGGCTCTGAGCAGAGGTTGTACAATGCGCCGCGACATGAGCGACAACAGGGCATTGGTGTTGACATTCGCGTGGCTCGTTGCCGCGAGTCTTAGCTGGGCCGCTCAAAAGAAGGGAACGATCGATCCCCAATCGCTGATCTTGAAGGCGCGCTCGAAGGAGATTCTTTGGACGGAGGGAACGCCGAAGACGGCCGTGCGAGCGGACTTGCAGGTCGCCGGTCGGCAAGGCGGCTGGGTGACCGGTCAGTATGTGTTTGCCTGGGCGTCGCCATCGCGGTGGCGTGAGGAAATCAAGTTCGCGAATTATGATCGGCTGTGGATCGGAGGTGAAAAAGGCTACTGGCAGACGAGCAATCTGGATTACCAGCCGGAGATTGTTTTCCAGCTCGACAAGATGCTCGATATCAGGGATCTGATCGGTCTTTCGCCGGACGAAAGTTTAGGCAAGGTTAAGCAGCGCAAGAAGCATGGGGTTACGGAAGATTGCACGGAGGTGAAGGGTAAGTTTGGAACAGCCCGCACGCTGTGCTTTGACGACGCCGCTGGAGCGCTCGTCGCTGTCGAATATGCCACGCCCGGAATTTCGCTCATTGAGTACAGCGACTTTCGTCCCGTGGCCGGAAAGATCCTTCCGTTTGAGATCCGGGCGACCAACGACGGACGCGCGATCGCCGTGGTGAAGGTGACGACCGCCGGAGGCTTCGATGAAAACGACGGAGCACTGTTCAGCGCGCCGACGAACGCGGAGTTCTGGGCACGTTGCGACGACATGCGGATCTCGAAATGGCCGCTGCAGTCCCAAGCGATACCTGTCTACCCGTCGGCGGCCAAGGCCAACCATGAACAAGGAACGGTAATCTTTTACGCGATAATTGAAGCGGATGGCTCCGTTTCGCACCTCGCCCCGATTCAAATGGCCGCGCCCGATCTCGTCGCCTCCGCAGCCGACGCCGTACGTACGTGGCGCTATACACCTGCGATGTGCGATGGAAAGCCAATTCGTCGGGAAACGCAGATCTCTGTCGTATTCACCCTGGGCGGTCCATAGGCAGTTCCTCCGGGGTTTGAGAAAAACGTAGACGCTGGCTTGCCGTTCTGTGGGCCCAAGCACCAAAATCCTGCGCCACTCGGCGAGGCGCAAACAATCGATCTGATCTGGAGCGATTTCCAAAAACGGACACACTTGCCTTTGTTGAGTTTCCAGCAGCGAAGGCTGTATAGTGGAAAAGATTCATTCACTTCGATTTACCAGGCAGTGGGCGGCTAGCTCAGCTGGGAGAGCATCGCGTTCGCAACGCGGGGGTCGGGGGTTCGAATCCCCTGCCGTCCACCATATTCCCGTGGTCCGGCCCGGAGACATGGGTTACAGAATGTAC
>DATEKA010000079.1:0-2215 GCA_035277685.1 Candidatus Acidiferrales bacterium | reverse complement strand
CATGGTTTGGCCTCCGGGAGTTCGCGGCCTTCTTGTCACGGAAGCCGTCAGAGGCGAGGGCGGCATCCTGCGGAATAAAAACGGCGAGCGCTTCATGGAAAAGTACGACCCGAAGCGCATGGAGCTTTCGACGCGCGACGTCGTGGCCCGATCGATCTATACGGAAGTGCGCGAGGGACGCGGCAGCGAACACGGCGGCGCGTATCTCGATATTTCGCACAAGCCGGCCGACTACGTGAAGCGCAAGCTGCCAAGCATGTATCACCAGTTCAGAGAATTGGCGGATGTCGACATCACGAAGGGGCCGATGGAAGTGGGCCCAACGTGCCATTACGTGATGGGCGGCATCAAAGTGGAAGCGGAGACTACAGCGGCGTCCGTTCCCGGTTTGTTTGCGTCGGGCGAAGCGGCCGCGGGCATGCACGGAGCCAATCGGCTCGGAGGAAATTCGCTGTCTGACCTGCTCGTTTTCGGGCGGCGGTCCGGCGAAGCAGCGGCGGCGTACGCGAAGAAAGTGGCTCTGCCCACGATCGATGCCGCGCAGCTTGCCGATGCGGAGCGGGACGCCCTGGCGCCGTTTGAAACCCACGGAAGCGAGAATCCCTATGCGATTCATCAGGATTTGCAGGAGGTGATGCAAAACCTGGTGGGAATTTTCCGCAACGAAGACGATTTGAAAAAGGCGCTCGGCGAGCTGCAAAAACTTAAGCAACGCGCGGCCCACCTGAAGGTTGAGGGCTCGCGGCTGTTTAATCCGGGATGGCACCTCGCATTCGATCTGCAAAGCATGCTGGTCGTGGCTGAAGCCGTAACGCATAGCGCGCTAGCCCGCAAAGAGAGCCGCGGCGCTCACAGTCGCATCGATTATCCGAATTACGATCCGGTGTGGGAAAAGAAGCACAACGTCATCGCGAAGAAAAACGGCGAAATGACGCGCTCCGAGTGGCCTTCGCCGGAGATTCCGGCGGATTTGCAGCAGATTCTGGCCGAAGAGAAGTAGCACCTGGCGCATCTCATTGGCTGAGAAGTTGGTGGCACAGGCACTCTTGCCTGTGCGGGGTTGTAGTGCGGTGCGCTCGCGGTCTTCGCGAAATGGCCTAGGGGGCGCTGCTTGCTGCGCCCTTTTGCGGCCGTCACTGTTTCGCTTTGGGTAGCTTTGGGTTTCGCTTTCGTAGCGGCCACCGTTGCGCGCGATTTCTGCGCGCGTTTCTCGGTGGGCGGGTTTAAGGTGGAGGAACCGGATGGCTGAAGCAATCATGCGGGTGTTTCGCGGCGGACCTGAAGGCGGCGGCGCGACCGATTACAAGGTGGTGGTCGCTCCCGGCATGGTCGTGCTGGACGCGATTCATTCCATTCAGGCGAATCAGGCGCCGGATTTGGCCGTCCGTTGGAATTGCAAGGCCGCGAAGTGCGGATCGTGCTCCGCGGAAGTGAACGGAAAACCGCGCCTCATGTGCAAGACACGGATGGATTCGTTGCCGCTCGATAAGCCAATCACTGTTTATCCGATGAAGAGTTTTCCCCTTCTCAAGGACCTGGTCACGGACGTTTCGTGGAATTACCGGGTGAACAAGAAAATTCAACCGTTTACGCCGAAGCCGGGCGTCGAATGGAAGATGTATCAGAAGGACATCGATCGCGCGCAGGAGTTTCGCAAGTGCATCGAGTGTTTTCTTTGCCAGAACGTCTGCCATGTCCTTCGCGAGCATGACATGCATGCGGAATTCGGCGGTCCACGCTTCTTCGTGCGCACGGCTGGTCTCGAGATGCATCCGCTCGACGGTGCCGACCGCATCAAAAAGACGCGCGACGAGCTCGGCATCGGTTATTGCAACATCACGAAGTGCTGCACCGAAGTTTGCCCCGAGGAAATCCACATCACCGACAACGCGATCATTCCGCTAAAAGAGCGCGTCGTCGACCAGTTCTACGATCCGATCACGATGCTGTTCCGCAAAATCAGCGGCAAGCAATAGTCAGTGAACTGAAGCGCCCGCGACGGCTGTACATTTCGCAGCGGGAGGGGACCGCACTCCTTACGGGCGTTACGTAAGGAGTGCGGGTGTTGCAGAGGGGATCTTGTGGCGGTTGAGCGCCCTAAGGATCGGCGCCCCGCTCGCGAAGAGCAAGGGCGCCGCGCCTTTCGTGGCACCCGGAGCGCGAGATTCACGTTAGCCGCGGGGCGAGCGGCGCGCTATCCCTCGTTCCAGATATC